>NZ_FNSW01000001.1:2294250-2622000 GCF_900104695.1 Paenibacillus sp. GP183 | reverse complement strand
GGCGACATGCCTGCACCGTCATCTGTCACTTCGATGAGCATCGCATCGTTTTTTTGGCAAGCTCGAATCAGGATCTCGATGCCTTCGCGTCTAGCCCGATCCGTGTTCATTCCGTGCTTAACGGCATTCTCAACGAGAGGCTGGAGCGACATTTTCAGCACTTCCTGCTCTTGATAGCCTTCCGGGATGTCCAGCTTCAGCTCCAGCTTATCGTCATATCGGATATTCATAATGGCGATATAATTCTGGATATGCTGAATTTCGTCCCGCAGCCGGACATGATCGTTCGACCACTTCAGACTGTAGCGCATGAGCGCGCCGAGAGAGGTTAACGCATCGGAGATCACGTACTGCTCTTCGACTTCGGCCAGCATTTTCAAATTTTCCAACGTGTTGTACAGAAAATGGGCGTCGATCTGATTCTTGAGCGAGTTCAGCTCGGCTTCCTTCGTAGCAGCCTGCTTGTTCACAGCTTCGACGATCAGCTCGTTCATCTTCTTCAGCATTTGCCGGAAATGATGGGCGAGCTCGCCAACCTCTCCGCCTGCGTCCATATCGATCTGCACATTCAGATCGCCACGGCGCACTTTTTTCATCGAATCCCGCAAAATGGACAGCTTCTTCAAAATCAGAGATTGCAGGAAGTAAGTAATGATCGACAAAAGCGCGATGAGGACAACAGCTGCGGCGATGAATAGATTGCGGGTATGCTTGATTTGCGTAACCGGGGTTTCCAGTGAAACCACATTCAGCAGATGGGCCCCAAGTTGATCAATCGGCGTGGAGAGGCACAGATATGGTGCATCCCCTACAGTAAACGTAAAGCTTGTGGCCCCCTCATGCGGGTGTGTATCCCAATCGCGATGAAGCTGCTCCAAGTTGATGTCTTTAAAAAATTGGTTTCCCTTATCCGTGAAAATTCGCCCCAAGCGGTCCACAACAAGCATATGGGACTGTCCGTCCTGAATCGGACTGAATGCCTTTTGAAAAAATTTATCAATGAGCATATCGACTTGAAGAATACCAACATGCGTATCATTCGGATAATAGATTTCTCTAAGCAAGGACACATAAGTCCACGTTAACTCCGAGTCTCCGTTTTCCCTCTGCATTATGTCTTTCTCATCCTGCAAAATTTCCCACCAAACCGTACCTTTTTTCGCTAAAACGTTCTTATACCAGGCTCTGCCTTCAATTCGGCTTTCGTTAAAGATGACCGGCCAAATCTCTCGCGTTCTTGGATTATCCGTGAATAAGCGCACGTTTGTAATGTTCGGATTGTTGAACATCAGCCTTTGCAAATTTGAAAACGTATTCATATTAAAGTCTACAAGCTCGGGAACCTCAAGCTCACGGACGCTTTGTAAATAATTAATGACCTCTCTGTCGGCGATGGACAGCTGGGCAGTGCGCCCCATGGTTTCAATATTGTTGAGAATGTTAGCTTTCTCGCTCTCGAGTAAGTATTGATTTTTTTTGAGTGTTTCTTGAATCGTATTCTGATAAAAGCCATTAAACAGATACCACGAGAACAAAATGATGGGAATTAAAATAATAAAAATATAAGCGCCGATTAATTTCACCTGAATCGAAATACGATTCGTTACCTGCGTAAGCCGCATTCTCCACTTGCGTAGAACGTTCGCCATGCCATCACTTCCAGCCTCTCCAACTCTAGTCCTCTTCTCTTAATATACCATGTGACGGACGCAGGACAAGCATGAAATGAAAAACCCGAAAACCCGGAGGATCGGGCTTTCGGGCTGATGTACAGAGTTACTTCGAGAACTGGGCAATCTTCTTGGTGTTTGCTTCAAATTCTCGCTGCTGGTAGGCCTGAATCTTATCCAGTCCAGCCGCTTTTCGATCACTTTGGAATTTGTCAAAAAGCTGATCGAATTCGGCATCCGATTTGGTTAAAAGCAGCTTCGGCAGCGTTTTGCCCCAGTTTTGAGCGATCTTGTTGCTCGCAATGCCTTCTTCCGAAGTACCGGTCGGATTGATATTATCATACTGCGAGAAGCTCTTCGTCTTGCCCTTCGTCCAGTCTTCGGGCTGTTTGGCCGGTTCGACGCTTGGCGGAGCCCATTTCAGGTTCATGTTCGTATCCATCAGCATCCAGAACGTGTAGGAGGAGCCATACTTTTTGTCGAAAGTAGCACGATCCTTGTTCAGTAGATCAACCACTTCCGGCTTGAATTGGTCCTTGCCGTTAATCGTATCGTAGCTGACACCTTTTTCACCAAGGAATAAATCTTTGTTGCCTTCTTCACTAATCAGATAGCTCAAGAACTTGATGGCTCTAGCTTTGTCTTTCACGTCTTTGGAAATTAAAGTGACAGTCCAGCCGGAGATACCAGGTCCCGACAAGGTAGGTGCATCCTTTTTGGAGTTCGCAGGTCCATCCACGGCAATGTATGCTGTGTTCGGGTCTTTTTGATATAAGGAAATGTTCTGCTTCGCAAAATCGGAGCGTTGATACAGCATGGCAAAATATCGGCCTTGTGCGATTTTCTCTTCCATTTGCGGACGTTTGTCGATGAAGATATCTTTGGCCAGCAAGCCGCTTTCATTGGCTTTACGGAACGTCTTCAGCCAGTTTACATATTCCGGATCGGTCGAGCGGTCATAGAGCTTGCCGTCCTTCTCGTAAGGAACTGCAAGGAAGTTTTGCAGATACCCTTCTAGTGAATAGTTACCCCTATCGGTAAACTCATGCAAACCGAGCGGAATCAGCGGTTGACCGTTCACGGCAGGGAATTTCTCTTTCGCTGCTTTCAGTGCGTTCAGGAACCCTTCCGGAGTTCTCATATCAGGCTTGCCAAGCGCTTCGTACATATCTTTGCGAACCATGAACGTTTGGTTGGATACAAAGTTTTCCCCGTACTTCTTATAGTCCTGCGACGAGGACGAAGCGTTCTGGTAGCCGTAGACGTTACCGTCATTTTGTGTGTACCAGGATGTCTTGGCAGGGTCGGCCACTTTAAAGAAATAAGGATCGTACTGCTTCGCCAGATCATTGAGCGGAAGCACCATTTTGCCCTCGATCATCTTCTTCACGGCGTCTTCATACCACCCGAGCGTAATGAAGTCAGGCAGCTTACCGGATGCGATCATCGTATTCAGCTTCTCGTTCTCATTGCCGGCAGGCACGATGAAATTGATATTTACGCCTGTTTTCTTCGTGATGTATTGGGAGGTCGCGTCCACGCCCCACTTGTTCGGGAACCAGGAGAAGTTCAGGTACCAATCGAAGGTGATCGGCTTCACATCGGATTTCCAGGCCGGTTCATCGGCATTGGCCACCGGTGCTTTGGAGGCTTCCGTCGCTTTCGTCGGCTGCGGACTGCCGGTGCTGCTCGCGCCTTTGTCCGTGGAACATGCGGTAATGGATACGGCTGTAAACAAAGCAAGCAATGCTGTTAACGTTTTGCGTGATTTACTCATTCTCATGTACATTTTCCCCTCTTCTGCATCATAATGGTATGTTCAATCTCTGTCAAAGACAGAGTTGTCACCTGAATTTGCTTGCCTTAACCTTTAATCGAGCCAATCATGAAACCCTTTACAAAATACTTCTGCAGGAATGGATACACGATGACAATCGGCAATGTCGTTACGACCATCGTCGCCAGTTTAATGGACTGAGAAGATACGGACTGGGCAATGCTGCCGGTCGTCGCAGCCGCAATTTGATTGGAGCTGGACTGCGCCACAACCCGGTATAGATACGTTTGGATCGGCTGGAGATCACTTTTGTTGATATAGATCATCCCGGTAAAATAATCATTCCATTGGTACACCCCGTGAAAGAGCGCTATCGTGGCTACAACGGGCATGGAGACCGGAAGGACGATTTGATAAAAGATTTTGAGATCGTTAGCGCCGTCGATCTTCGCCGCTTCCTCCAGCGCATCAGGAATTTCCCGGAAGAACGACAGGAAGATGATGAGATCGAAGAAGCTGAACATCGCTGGAATGATGTACACCCAAAAGCTGTCGAGCATGCCCAGGTCGCGGATCAGCAGGAAGTGAGGAATGAGCCCTCCACCGAAAAACAACGTAATCGTGCCTATCACCATATAAACTGGGCGGCCTATCAGCTCCCTGCGTGAGAAGGAGTACGCCACCATAGCTGTGAAAAGCACATGGATTACCGTGCCGACGAGCGTTTTGGCTACGGTGACCCCCATTGCCAGCATGATGCCGTCATTGGCGAATACGGCCAAATAGCTGTCGAAGCTGAAAATGCGCGGCCACCAGTAAATGCCTCCCCGCATAGCGTCATTGCCATCATTTAGGGAGTTAACGAGCACATACCAGATAGGATATAGGGTAGCGAAGCATATGGCGAGCATCAGCACATTGTTGAGTTGGTCGAAGGCTAGGTCTTTGAAGCTTCTGCGATTAAGGGAGAGCATGACTTAGTCATCTCCTTGCTTAGAATAAAGACGTATTGTTTAAGCGCTTTGTGATGAAGTTCGCCGATAGCAGCAGAATGAGTGAGATGATGGACTTGATCAGTCCGACTGCGGTCGCATAAGAATAGCGGCTCTGCAGGATACCTACTTGATATACGTAAACGTCGATAACATTGCTGGCGCTTTCGTTGAGCTGGTTTTTGAGCACGAGAATTTGGTCGAAGTTCGAGTTCAGAATGCCGCTGACGGCAAGAATGAAAAGGATGGTGATTGTACCTTTGATCGAGGGCAGCGTAACATAGAACATTTTCTGAAAGCGTCCGGCTCCGTCGATGGTGGCCGCTTCGTACAATTCCGGCGATACCCCGGTGATCGCAGCGAGGTAAATGATTGCCGACCAGCCAAGCTCCTTCCAAATGTCCGATGTAATGATGATGCTCCAGAAATAGTGAGGCTCCGCCAAATAACTGATTGGATCTTGGATGATATTCAGTGCCATCAGGATGTTATTGATAATCCCAACGTCAGCCAGCCACGTAGCCAGAATGCCCCCGAGAACGACCCAGGAGAGGAAGTGCGGCAGATACGAGATCGTCTGCACCAGCTTCTTGAAGCGTATGGAGCGAAGCTCGTTCAAAAAAAGCGCAAAGCCGATCGGCAGCGGAAAACCGATGAGCAGTTTGAGGACGCTCATGCCTAACGTATTCTTAATGACATAGGCCAGATTGTCATCCTCCATGAAAGCCTTGAAGTGCTTGAGTCCTGTCCAGGGCGCTTCGGCAATCGATTTGACGATATTAAAATCCTTGAAGGCGATGATGATCCCATACATCGGCACATAGTTGAACACAATCATCCAGGCGACGCCAAGAAGCGCCATCGCTTGCAAATATCGCTGTCCGTATAATTTGCGCAGCCGCCTTGACGCTGATCTCCTAGCCGCCACAGTTGATAGGGTATTCTGGATAGGGATATCTGCCTCTGTGTTCATCCTGGCTGCACCTCCGATTCTGTCCAATTCGTTTTGTAAGCATTTACATATCCTTCATTGTAGGTCGTATCGGCTTTCGATGTAAGGGTGCAAATTTCAGCTATGGTATCCATTTTTCAGGTGATGTATCACTGAATGGTTAATGGTGCTAACATACATTTGAAAGCGCTATATGGAGACAATGGAGGTTGTTGATATGGGAGACAAGGCCGTGCAGGGTACAGGATTTATTCGCGCACATGGCAGGCAGCTGCTGGATGGAGATGGCAAGCCGCTGCTGCTCCGGGGTGTCGGTCTGGGCAATTGGTTGCTTCCGGAAGGATATATGTGGAAGTTCAGCGGGGATCGAGGAGATCGCCCTCGGCGGATAGCGCAGCGGATATGCGAGTTGATCGGAGAAGAGAAGGCGGCTGAGTTTTGGGATACGTTCTACGAGCGATATGTGACTGAGGCAGATGTTCGGCGTATGGCTGAAGAGGGGTATAACTCCGTGCGCTTGCCGATTAATGCGCCTTTCATTTTGGAAGAAGCAGCCGATGGGGATTATATCGAAAGTCATTTAAGGTTGATCGATCAATTTGTAGAATGGTGCCGTACTTACAGTCTCTATGTAGTACTAGATCTGCATGGTGCGCCTGGCGGTCAGACCGGCGCTAATATCGATGACTCCTTAAACGATCATCCTGATTTGTTTACTGACCCCGAGCAGCGGAAGCTTACGGTCGATCTCTGGGTCATGCTTGCGAAGCGTTACAAGGATGACCCCATCATAGCCGGCTACGATCTGCTGAATGAGCCTTTGCCGGATCACTTCAGCCAGTATTGGGATCGGCTTGTCCCCCTCTATCGTGAGCTGATCGCTGCCATTCGTCAGGTTGATCCTCATCATATGATCATCATTGAAGGTGCTCATTGGGCAACGAATTTCAGCATGATTACAGAGCCACTCGATGACAATATGCTATTGCAGTTCCATAAATATTGGAACGCCCCCGACACGGAGAGCATTCAGCGGTACATAGATAAAGGCGCTGAACTGAACGTGCCTCTCTATATGGGCGAGGGTGGCGAAAATAACGCAGAATGGTACGCGGGGGCCTTTCAGCTGTTCGAGGATCACGGCATCTCGTGGAATTTCTGGCCGTGGAAAAAGCTGAACACGCTGAACAGCCCTTGCTCGATTCGAGCGCCCAAGGATTGGGACAAGATCCAGGCTTATATAGCCGGAGGCGAGCATCCAGGGGTAGAGGCGGCGGAGGCGATCCTATGGGAGTATCTGGACGGCATCCGGATCGAGAATTGCGAGTATCGCCAGGACGTGGTGAACAGCATGCTGCGCCGTGCCCCGCTTCGCATTATTGCGCCCTACTACGGCTACAAGGGCGCCGGCGTGGATCATGCTGCAGCACAGCAGCATGGGAGCAGTGACATCCCGCTCCGCTCTGCAGATGGCGTGGGGTTCAGCTTTGCCTATCCGTCGGAGGACAACTTCGTCGACTTCGCCAACCATGGCGGGGCTGCGCGGCCGCCGCATACTATTATGTGCGCGCAGCTAGCGGTCAACGAGTGGCTGCGCTACGAGTTCAACGTCGCGGAAGCACGCGCGTACAAGCTTGTAGTGTGCGCAGCAGCGGTAGGTGACGCTGAGCACGCTGCTGATGCGCTGGAGGTGACGCTTGGCGACCACGAAGTCAGCGTAACCATTGACAGCGTCGAGTGGTCGGACATCGTTGCCATGGAAGCGACTGCGTTGCCGATCGGCAAGCACCATGTTACGCTGAGAGTGCTGAGCGGAGACATTAAGCTGCAGTGGGTGGAATTGGGCTGATTCGGAACGTCGGAGTTGGCTCCGTTAAAATCTAATGAAAGGAGAAATCGATGACTGCTTATGCTTGCGTGACTGGAGCGGACCGGGGATTAGGCTTTGCTTTGACCTCGCAGCTGCTGAAAAGAAACTATACCGTATTTGCAGGAAGGTACATGAAGGAATGGGATGCTTTGGACCGGCTTACCGCTATGTATCCGGAGCATTTGATGCCGATCAATCTTGATGTGTCGAATGACGAGAGCGTCTATGCTTTCGGCGCAGCAGTTGCCGCAGTGACGGACCGGCTCGAGCTTGTGATCAATAATGCGGGAATCGCAATAGATTTGGAACAAAACCTTTACAGTGGTTTGAACACCAAGAGTATGCTCCGCACGTTTAATGTCAATGCGCTTGGTCCGCTTAGGGTTACGGCTGCGCTCGCTCCTCTGCTGCTTAGCGGAGATTCGAAGCTGCTGGTCAATATTTCTTCCGAGGCCGGCCAGATTAACCAGACGTGGCGTGAGGGGTGGTACGGCTACTGCATGTCGAAGGCAGCGTTAAATATACAGTCCAACATCGTACATAATGAGCTGAAAAGCAAGGGAGGACGCGTTCTCATTATTCATCCTGGATGGATGAAGACGTACATGAGCGGGGAGCTGAATGAGGAGGCCGATCTGCCTGCGGAGGAAGCGGCCGCCCACATCGTGGACACGGTGCTTCGTTATGAGGCTGCGGAAGACATCCCCGCGTCCCCGTCGTTCTTGGACTACTTAGGAAGAGAGATGCACTGGTAGCAGCTCAGGAAGGAGACCGCCGGATATGCTGTCCAAACGAAAAGCTTTGCTTCTGGGCGACAACGTATTTGCCCAATATCATCCCTTGCAAGCCGTCGAACAGGAACTTACGGAGGTGTTCCAGAACGAGGCTCATCTTGTTAGTACCGAAAATTGGGATCTGCTGAATGCTGGCGGACTGCAGCCGTATGATCTGTGCATCGCCTACACCGATAGATGGGAAAGTCCGGCCACATCTTCTCAGACAGCCGGTCTTCTCAGCTTTGTCGCGGGAGGCGGAGGGCTGCTCGTTCTTCATAACGGAATTTCGCTGCAAGCCCGCTTCGAGCTAAGCCAGATGATAGGGGCCAAATTCACCGGACATCCGCCTTACGGTCCGCTCGAATTCCATCCAACCGAGGCAGGACACGAAATTCAGGAAGGGATTGAAGGATTTGCCATGGACGAGGAGCCTTACCGGTTCGATAGGGACCCTTTCGCCGAAACAACCGTTCTGCTCGAGTATACGCACGATGGGGCGAGATGGCCTGCGGCCTGGGCACATGAATACGGCTTGGGCAGAGTCGTGTATCTCATGCCGGGTCATCATATTCACTCATTTAAAAATCTGATGTACCGCAAGCTTATTCTTCAAAGCGGAATGTGGGCTTGTTCGAATGAAAGGAGGAGCTAGCGAGGATGAAGCGTCTGAACCATAAAGAAGTTGTCGTCACGGGTAGTTGGTCGCATATATTCTGAAATTTGTAGTTGAAGCGATGAATTATTAATGAAAACATGCTAAAATAATAAATAAAAGAACTTTATATCGTTGAACAAAAATAAAACGATCGCAATGCGGTCTTTTTTTTTATTTCATTTAATAAGGAATTTTGATGAAAAAAATAATCTCTATCTTGTTAAATGCCTATGCCCAAGACAAATCTATCCCAATTTACAAATAGCGAGAGGTAACCATGCAAGTCATTCGTGATGTTCGCAAGTTTGTTTTGATCCCCGAAGCGAGAACGCTGCTCACCATGTTATTTCTCTATGGTATAGGAACCGGCATTTTGGCACCTATGAACGCGGTATATCTCGACCAGAGCATTGGGCTTTCTAAAATACAGATCGTAGCCGTCTTCGCGGTATCCTTGTTCTGCAACATGGCCATTACAATTACAGTCGGTTTGATCAGCGACCGTCTGATGAGTAAGAAGAAGCTCCCAGTATTAGCGGCTTTCTTTTGCATAATCGGGTTGTTCATCTACATGAATGCCACTGGCTTTCGGAGTGCACTCATCGGAATGACGATTGCCGTCGCACCGTCCGGACTGATCATGGGGCAGCTGTTCGCTATGGCTAGAAATCATTTCTCCCGTGCCGCCGGTGACATTGTGGAGATGGCCCAGCTATGGCTTCGGGCCTCTTATAGCGTTGGATTTTTTACGGGGCTGTTGCTTGGCGCAAACATCTTCCTCATTGCAACGTTTAAAGGCGTTCTGTGGGGAAATATGGCAGGATATGTGTGTTTGGTGATTCTGCTGCTGTTGTTTAAGGAGACGACGGGAGAACCGGCAGCGAAGCAAGCGGCGAAAGGAGAACCGTTCTCCCTTATTATGCTGATTGCGCTGCTGATCCTCTCTTGTGCCGATGCCATTCGAGGATTATATTTGCAGCTTGTCGTATTAAAGCTGTTCGGTAAGCCGGAGATCATGTCCTACATATGGAGCGGGCAGGCGGTATTTGAGTTGTTGTTCATGACACTGGGCGGATATTGGGCTGCACGGTACGGCAGTAAGAAGATTATTTTTCTTGGCGGTTGTTTTGCGCTTGCCACTTTTTTGACTTATACGAGCAGTTCCTCGCTTCCTGTCTTCTTTGCCGTACAGCCGTTGTATTCGTTCTTTGTTTCGATTTTGTACGGAGTTGCCATGGGATATGTGCAGCGGATGTTCATAAGCCGAACTGGCTTTGGAGCAAGCTTATACGTATTCATAGCGCAGACGGCTACTTTAATCGGATATTTCTTGCCTCTGTTCATTCAGGGGATAACGCCGAACATATTCTTCATACCCAGCACGCTGGTAGCCCTATCATTACTTATGATCGGAATGGTGTTGTACCGGGAGAGAGGATCGAATATGAGGGGTTCGATGATACGATTTATAAATAGATAGGAGAAATGCAGATGCAAAGCTATAGCTACTTCAGTAATACGAGAATCGAGATGGGGATTGGAAAATCCGGACAACTGCCTAACCTGTTGAAATCCTTAGAGATTGGTTCATCCATTCTATTAGTCAGTGATCCAGGTGTCGTAAAGGCAGGATTAGCATCACCGATTCAAGCTGCGTTGGAAGCGTCAGGTTACCGGGTTGTTCTGTTTGATACAATCTCGCAAAATCCAAGGGATACGGAATGCCTTGCCGGGGCCAAGTTGTTCACTGAGCAGGGCATGGATGCTGTGGTTGCCATTGGTGGCGGAAGCGCTATGGATACCGGGAAAGCGATCGCACTGCTTGGTCCGAATGGAGGTACGCCGATTGAATATTCTGAAGGAAGAAGGGCATACACCAACATCGCGCCCATTATTTGTATTCCGACTACGGCAGGCACCGGATCGGAAGTGACGCGTTCCGCAGTCATTACAGAGTCTTCCACACATCGGAAACTTACGCTTAAGCATGCCTCGTTGCGGCCACTGCTTGCTATTCTTGATCCGAAATTGACGTTCACAGTGCCGAAGTCTGTCACAGCGGCAACAGGTGTTGATGCATTGGTGCATGCGATTGAAGGCTATACGTGCAAAGTCACCAATCCAATCTCGCAAGCACTTGGCGCAAGGGCGATGCAGACGATTGTTTCTTCGTTGCCAACCGCCTTTAGGGATCCGGAAAATGAACAGGCTCGTTATAACATGTTGGAAGGCAGTCTGTTAGCGGGGTTGTGTTTTGGCTCGAGCGATGTTGCGGCTGTCCACTGCTTAGCTGAGGCGCTTGGCGGGCTGTACGATACACCTCATGGGGTTGCGAACGCGGTATTCTTGCCCTACGTGTTGCAATTTAACACTCAAGAAGAGAAGCCGATCCATGCCACCTTGGCACGAATAATGAATTTTGCTGCAGAGTCGGATAACGATGAGATTGCTATTCATAAAATGATAACTGGAATCAGGGAGTTTACGACAAAGCTCGAAATTCCGAAGCTGAAAGACCTTCCAGGAGTAAGGAAAGAGGATTTTTCGCGTATCGTCGAGTTAGCTGTCCAAAATAACTCAACGTCCAGCAATATCCGTTCGATTGGTGCTGAGGATTACCTACATATTCTTCAAGAGACCCACGATAATGTTATTTAGGAGAGCGGCGTCTTGAACCCGATCATAAAGAAGTCTTGAAGAATTAATACGGTCAGTATGATTTTATTATAACAGCCGAGAAGACCCGTTCTCAACGAAGTAGGGAGGGTCTTCTCGGTGGACGAAAGTCGTTATTTTCGAATAAACACAGCCAACAGAACCATGTTCAACTGTACAAAACCCTTATATATTGATTTATCAAGGCTTTAGCCTACATATGTGAGCAAAGTATCCTATGTTCCCGCATACGACACATATCGAATCTGTAAGTCTATTGATATATAAGGGGTTTGAGTGAGAAGTTAGTAGGGTTGGGGACGGATTGGGGACGCGAGTTATTCGTGCCATGTGGCACAAAAACTGATTTCATTCTCTGAGCTTGCGTCAAGGTATTGCTTATTACTTAAAAGAATCTCGTCTACGGAGAAGACCCCTCAATTAAGTTATAGCGTTGCACATCAATCTCGGCAACGCCCGACTTAGAAGCACTCTTGTCTTTTCGCACAGGGCACGTCGGCTGCACCGTTGTCGTCAAAATTCACATGATCTTGAAGGTTTCCGTGTAAACAATCCTACAATAGTACAGAATGTGTTAGAATCCACTGGTCTAATGAAAGCTATTGGAAATGACATTCTAAGCTCTAAAGAAAAAAAGGATCTCTGCGCAGCGGCAATCATTCATTATTTCAAATACAATGAGATGATTCTTGAACACTATTTCGAATACAAAAGTGGGATGGTAACGCCCCCCACAATTGAACAAGATAGCAATAATGAAGTTGCTGCAACATTGGAAGTGCATTTAGAGAGATTAGAAAATGTTATCAATCAATTATTTAACACCATGCAGAAACAAATGAAGTTTATGTTTCCTGATTCCTCCAAGCAAACCAAGGCTGATTCCAAATATAAGATGACTGGAATAATTGCTTTAATTGCCATCATTGCACTTGTCATCGCAGTACTAAAATGACAAACTACGGATTTCAATGGAGGTGCGGCCACGGGATTAGAAAACATTACTCAACGATAGTAATGATAGGCGGTCTGTGAAGATATTTAAATAATCGTGGTCCGTCTTCTGCTGCTGCTTGTTTCAGCGCTGGATAAAGCCTGGTTAAGGGCATCCGTATTTTCAAACTCAAGTTCAACAATCAAATAAAGTTTTAAAGATGTGTTTTGTGTAGCGATAACACGTTGTATAGATTCGCTCTTAATATTGGGTATCTTTTTGCCCAGCGGAACATGACCTCGAAATAATGTCTCTCAAATTCCTCTTTGTCCTTTGGTTCCTTGTACATAATAATCATTTTAGCCAAAACGGCACCTCCAATTGGGATATATTCAAAATAGGGAATGAAGGAATTTGGCGGAATTTGTTGAACATTACTTCGTATAAAACTTACAAATGAGTAATTTAGGGAGGCTTCTCATCTAGATGTTCAACAAAATCATACGCCATATTCCGGGTTTTAGAACAAACAAACTTTGGAAGAAAATTACTGCAATTATCATTTATCTATTCATGTTCTTATTTGTTGTAGGTGGCTTGTCTGTTCATAACGATTACACCTCGTCTGGCCATGATGATTCTATCAAGCTTTCTGAAAATATCGTGTACATACTTTTTCTGATCATTATTCCTTACAGTATTTTCGCTTCATGGCGAAGTGTCAAGAAGATAAAACCACTCAACCACCTCAAGCTCCTGGTTAGAATCGGAGCCTCGCTGCTGGGGCTTCTTGTTTATTTTATCGTATTCGGTATTATCACCTCTGCCATACATAAGCAATACACTCCGGAATATTTGGCGATAAGCCAAAAGATTTACGAGGAAAACCAGAAGAAACAGGCCGCAGATAAGGCCCAAATGGATGCGGTAAAACTAGCAAAAAAACTTGAGGAAGAGAAGAAAAAGCAAGAGGAAGCAGCAACTGCCGCAGCGAAGGAAGAAGACAAGAAGGCGGCGGAGAAGCAGGCAAAAGAAGCAGAGCTCGCAAAACAGCAGGAACTTAAAGCAAAGCAAGAGGAAGAGAAGAAAGCAAAAGAGGAGAACCAGCAGCAAGTGGCCGCAGCTAAAAAGGCTGAAGAGGAAAAGAAGCAGCAGGAGGCAACAGCAAAGAAGGCCGAAGAGGAAAAGCAACAACAGGAGAAGAAAGCTCTAGCTGTCAGCGAAGAGAACGCTAAGAATAAGGATAATTCTAAGGAGTCTGGTGGGGCGCTTTCTCGGATTCTGAGTCTAGGAGAAAAGGTGGATAAACGCACAGTAGACAAAGCAAAATCGGAAGTCAGGGATCAGATCCGGAATGTAACTGACCGCAATAATAAATATGTTCTCGGTGTAAAAAATGGAAAGAATTCTAGCTATCCTGACGTCACGTATGAACAAGCATTCCAGAATTTTTTCGGGTCACCCACTTGGAAGTATTTTAGGTCGACGACGGGGGCCAATGTAGTTGAATTCTCCGGATACTGTACCTATGCAGACGTTGAGGTGAAGGCGGTCTTGCAGTTTATCATCAGTGACGACGAGCAGACATTCCAGATTGGAGCGTTAAGTTTTAACGAGGTGCCACAGAATGAATTAATCAAAGGGCTATTGCTTAAAAAGGTCTTCGAGTCGCCAATGAGATGAGATTCACGACTTGACGAAAAGATCTATTTGAAAATATTGTCACTACCTTTGTTTAAGACAATCTTGAACGTATTATGTCGTTTGATGATAGCAGGGGCCAGCGAATATAAAAATAGAAGCCAATTATGGAGAACATAGAAAATATTAAGGAATTAAAAAAAGGTATTGTAATTTCTGACGAAAAACCTGTACGAACTCCATTAAAGAGACCCTCCCACTGACCATTGATACATTCATTATTACTAAATTATTATGAATGATACAAACATGACTTTGTGGCGAAAATTAATTTTTGAATCATACTTAATGCAATTAAGTATGATTTATAATTTAGCCTGCGTAAACGAGCAGATACCTGGATCCGTAGATAGATCACCAAAATAAAAAGGCTTGTGGATCTCGAGGATAAAAAGGCATCCGCTGTCTGACCAACAAATTACGGACCTGCTGGTTAAGTACCGCGAGGAATTAAACATCCTATCTTTAATTTCCACCTTTTCCTTTTAAGTTGGTGGTCGCCAATGACCTTTTACTTTGATATAAGTCTCATCAACCCGCCACGAATCATTCACTGGTTTTAGATGGGACGAACTTCTTTGCTATTTTAAGGAGAATATTCGTAAACCTTCTCATAATAGATGTGTGTGAAATAGAAATCCTCGTTCAGACATTATTTCTACTAAATCTAGATAACTGAAACGGTATTGAAAATACTATCTTACCGTCAACAGTATTATTTCCGCCTCAAAATGTTTCCATTTGAATGTATTTGATTTCTTTTTGCCCCATCCCAATTTGTCAATTCATTCAATATTATCAAGGATAAAATTCTTGCACCACAACCAAATATTCTTAATTCCGGTGCTTGTACATAGTATAGAAATGGAATGGAAATGTCGACAAGGACCGTCTACAAATATACAAGCGAGGTGCAATATGGCCGTCCGCAATCTGTTTCTCTTCGGGCTATCCCTGGCCGCCGGGGGGATCACCTACCAGTTCACCTCACAGTTGGATCAGTCGATGAGAATTACATTGGCCATTATGGTCATCGCCGTCATCCTGTGGGTAACGGAATGGATTCCGCTATTTTTGACCTCCTGTGTCATTTTATTTTTGGAAGCGGTTTTTCTCGGAAGGTGGGGAATCTGGGAAGAGAAGGGGACAGCGCTATTTTTCGGGCCTTTCTTCAACCCGGTCATCACGCTTTTTTTGGGAGGATTTGCGCTTAGCCTTGCCATGCACAAATACAATCTGGATTCAATTATTGCTGCATGGATACTGCACAAAAGCCGCGGTAATCCACGGCGTCTCGTTACACTCTTACTCCTGAGCAGCGCCGCCGTCTCCATGTGGATTTCAAATGCTGCTACAACGGTTCTGTTTATGACGGTAATCGTACCTATTGTGAAGACCCATACGGGAAAAAATGTTAGCAAAGCCATTTTGCTCGCCATTCCGATCGGAGCGACAATTGGGGGGATGGCCACCCCGATGGGCACGCCGCCGAACGCATTAGCCATGGATGCAATAGTTCGTGCTGGCTCTGCATTGTCGTTTCCACTTTGGTTTATATTGACGGCACCGATTTGCGGTGTACTGCTGTTGTTCGCTAACTGGGGGCTGGAGGTCATTTTTCCGCCGGCGAACAAGGACAAGGTTGAGAGGCAGACGGCAGACAGGATCGAGTGGGGCATCGATTCCGCAGGAGTTCTGGTGATTTTCCTGGTTACGGTTTCTTTGTGGCTGACAACCCCCTTGCATCACATTCCGGACGGTGTGGTTGCACTTGTGCCCATAATTCTTTTATTTGTTACCCGCTTGTTAAAGCCGGTAGATCTGAAGGAAATGGGCTGGGACACCCTGCTGCTTGTCGGCGGTGGGATGAGTCTAGGAGTCGCGTTGAAGGAATCGGGAGTTGCGCAATATATCGTTCAGCAGGTCGCTGCGGATCCTTTGCCCCAGTCGACTGCTTTTTTTGCAATGGCCCTGGTGACCCTGATTTTATCCATATTCATAAGCGATACGGTGGCGACAAGTTTAACGATACCTATGATTATCGTGCTCGGCGGAGTTAAAGTTACCGATCCGGTCATGATGGCTCTCGCTTCGTCAATGGGCATGATTTTACCGGTTTCCTCGCCCGCTAACGCCATTGTCTTTTCAAGCGGTCTTGTCCGTACTTGGGATATGGTTCGGATAGGGACCCTTTTTTCGATATCTGGCATCCTAACTCTATATATCGCTTCAAGACTGTATTGGCCGTGGATCCTGTCCCTTCCGTTATTTAGGTGAAGAATAGAATCGGTAACCTCGCGATTTTTCGCAGTTGAATACGATGCCCGGTCAAGTAGGTAGTTCCATATTGAATGCGGTATGCAGATAATTTCCCGAGGCATCAGAGCGAACGGTGATATTGGTAGGTAACAACACAACTATACTGAGTATAAAATACAGCTAATCAGCTAAGAATGCATAAAAAAGGGAATATGAAGGTGAGATAATGAGACAGGAAAAAGACAGCTGGATGACTGAAGATGACACGATTTTAGCAGAAATAACACTTAAGCACATCCGATCAGGAAGTTATGAATTAAAGGCTTTTGAAGAGGCTGCAGATCGGTTAGGACGAACGGCCAGTATATGTTCATTCAGATGGAATTGCGTTGTCAGAGAGGGATATGAAAAGGAGATTAATACGGCTAAAGCTGAGCGCAAGAAGTTAATGGCGATAAGTTAAATAGGGAAATGGGCAGAGGGAAGGTTTCGGGCATAGTATAGTATTGAAAAGAAGGATCATTAGGCCACTTGCCAAGGTGGCCTTTTTTTGTAGAATTCACATTTGGTCTCCACCGAATTTTTGTTTTGCACGCACATTGACAAACAGAAATTTTTCGCGGATAATAAATACTACTATTCCTATAGGAATTAAAAAAATAATGAGGGTGATTTGTATGTTGTTGCTCAAAGAAATTGCGTGCAGTTTACTCATTTGCATCTCGGTGTTTTGTTATTTGAAGGAATTTCAGCAGGCTGACTGGCAGTCGGAAGGGTGACCGCCACCGGGCTGGAGGGGAGTGCGAGCAAAAAAAAAACGGCAATCCGCCAGAATAAGACGGATTCCGTATGCTTAAAGTTTAATCGCTTGCAAACCGTTCGATAAGGACTAATAAAATAATGCCAGGAGCCCTTGTCCCAACATGGCCAACGCGATAAATCCGACAACGGCCACAACAATCGTATTTCTTCCCACTTTTTTGAAATCGGTAATATTGATGCTGAGGCCAAGACCGGCCATTGCGATCGACATTAGGAAAATACTGGCCGCAATCAGGAATTTAGTTACCGAATCAGGCAGCAAACCCGTCGAATTGACAAGACTCATTGCCAAAAAGCCGAAAATGAACCATGGCACGGGAAGGTTTTTCAAACTCTTCTTGCCTGTTACCGTAGGCTCGCCGGATCGGTACAAATAGCCCAACACCAGGGCGACAGGGATCAGAAGTGCAACTCTTCCGAGTTTGACAAGAATAGCGATATCACTTCCTACAATTCCGCCGGGAACTCCAGCTGCAATGACGTGTGCTAGTTCATGCAGCGTTGAGCCGGCAAACACGCCGTATGAATAGGGATCCAATCCCAGATAAGGGTATAGAAAAATATAAACGACTGCCCCTAAAGTCCCTAAAATTGCAATGCAGGCGACGGAGATGGCTGTTTGCTCTTTTTTTGCGCCGATTAACGGCGCGACAGCTACAATGGCCGCTGCTCCGCAAACCGCACTTCCAACGGCAATTAAGGCCACTAAAGTTTTATCCACCTTTAACCATTTGCCCAAAAAAATGATAAATGCCAGTGTAAAAACGATCACAATAATATCGATCAGCACGACCGACAGTCCGGCTTTCAAAATTTGAGTGAAATTCAGTCGAATTCCCATCAAAATGATTCCTGCTCTAAGTAGGAACTTGCTGCTGAACGTGATCCCGATACCGGCATCCGCGGGGACATCCATAACGGACTTCCACACGACGCCAAGCATGATGGATATAACCATGATACCCATAATGGAAAAAAATGGGGCTTCCGCTATACGACCCGCCAAAACAGCGAGCGTCACTGTCAAAGCAATTCCTTTCAGAGGTCTTTTCCATCCATTGGTCGAGTCGGTTGCAGCAGTGGCGATGGGGCCAGGCTGTATACTCGGAATTTGCAAAATTCAACACTCCCAACATGAAATTTGATTCTTGTACACTATACCATATGACGAAACCTGGCAGTCATCGCACATTTTGATGCAGTTCATCAGACCGGCTTATAATTCAACGGAGGTTCCGGCTTCCACCGGAGAGCCGACGGATTTGCCGGCTTCCTCAAGTTCCAGTATCAGAGCTTTCTCGACACTGGTCAGATGGTCGAACATCCGCGAGCGGGCAAGCTTGCTGTTTTGGCCCTTCAACGCCTCGGCGATCAGCATGTGTTCCTGCAGCGATTGCTCGACCCTTCCCGGAATTTTCATAGATTGCATTCGGCTTTGACGCAACAGATCGATCAGGTTGTTCATCACGCGTACTACCACCTCATTACCGGCTGCTTCAGCGACCATCAGGTGAAATTGATGGTCCGCCTCGGACAAAAACTTTTCACGTTCTTCCTTGTTGGCAAACTGCGGATGTACCACTACCTTGTCATAACAGTCACGAGTCGTTTTGTAGATTTCTTCCAGATAGGCGGACGTGCCTCGTTTCGCCGCCTTCGCTGCGCTTTCCGTTTCAATCATTTTACGCACTTCGAACAATTCGAATATGGTGTCGGTTTGCAAAAATAAAAATGACGCCAAATTGTCCAGCCGTAAGCTTTGATCGGCAACAAAAACGCCATTACCTTGCCGTATGCTGAGCAAGCCCATAGCGGATAATATTTTGAATGCTTCCCGGATGGTCGGCCGGCTGACACTCATCATTTCCGCCAATTCTCGTTCCGCGGGAAGTTTATCTCCCGGTTTGAGCTGTTTGGTGGCGATGAGCTCACGAATATGTTCCACCACTTTGCGGGAAAAGGTTTTTCGTTCCTCGTTAATCGATTTAAACATACAATTCCTACCTTCTAATCACTCTGTATAATGACTTTCAGCTGATGTTCGTAGTTTGAGGGGTTCCCCATTCACTTTTCGTACAATGAGGGCGTCCGCTTCCTAAATTCCATTTGTATCTGTTCCCGGTCTTTCCACAGTTCAGGGTTATAAACGACGTTTGGCTCTAAACAATTCGTTGCCATCAGGCCAGTTTAATTCCGTGATTATGACTTTCATGGGTTGGCTCCTTCGGGAAAGAGGATGCCCATTTCTTCGCCGAGAAGTTTCAACTCCGTGACGACCTCATGAGCTATATGCAGCCCTTGGTTGGAACGCTCTTTGAATTTGTTGTAGCGCCGTTCGCCAGGGTAGAAAATTTCATCGGTGCCTTTGCTCTTGGGCACCGCCTTAACATCCTGGATGAACTGCTCTATTATAGCAAAATAATGATCGATTGCCATCCACTTGGCGATGTTAAGAAGGATGAAACTGTGTCCCACGTTAGCCGGAGGATCTCCGTCCTTGTACAGGTTGTTCACGTGGGGGCCGTACGCCGCACTGCTCAGCACGCCCGTCATTATTTCAATGGCCAGCGCCAGAGCGTATCCCTTGGCTCCTCCGAGAGGAAGTACCGCGCCGCGAAGAGCAGAGGCCGGGTCGGTCGTTTCGACACCTTCTTCATCGATAGCCCAGCCTTGCGGAATTTGTTTTCCTACTTTATCGGCGAGAATGATTTTACCTCTGGCCACCACACTTGACGACATATCGATGAGTACCGGAGGATCCTCGCGGGCGGGGAAGCCGAATGCAATCGGATTGGTTCCGAAGAAAGCTTTTTTGCCGCCCCACGGGGCAATGCCGGGGGGCGAATTGGTCATGGCGATCAATGCCATATTCGACCGACATGCTTGTTGGCAGAAGTAGGCTGCCGTCCCGAAATGGTTGCTGTTGTTTACAAACACGCTGAGTATCCCGGATTCTTCTGCCAGAGGAATGGCCGCTTCCAAAGCGCGGTACGACACGACCTGCCCAAGACCATTCCCGCCGTCAACTTTCAGAACGGACCCGCATGTTTCAAGGCGGATATCGGGAACCGCGGCAATGCGTCCCTCCCGCATCCGTTTGGCATAGATGCCAAGCCGGCTGATGCCGTGACTTTCATTTCCTTCCAGATCCGCCTGAACCAAAGAATCGGCCGCGACGGCTGCATCCGATTGGGGCATTCCCAACCGGATGAATACGTTTTGCACGAAACCGACCAACTCCCGGGGGAGGTAATGAGATGGAATAGTAGGGGAAGGCATGTGATCACCTCATATAAATCTATAGTTGGATACCCGGTAGGGCATCCAACTAAAGGAATGGCATTCTAAATATATAGGGTTAAGTAAAGTTATACATTATGCGCTGCGGTACAGTTTGGTCATGACGAATTCTTTATGTCCAAGCGCCTCTGCAGAAGTATAACGCCCGTTGACGACTCTGCACAGATATTCCATCAGCATGTCTCCCGCTTGGGTCAGGTTGATATCACGGGACAGCAGACCGCTGCAGTCTACGTCGATATGCTCGCTCATCGAGTTTACCGTATTCGGATTGGCACTTACTTTAATAACCGGCTCGATCGGATTGCCGATGATGTTTCCTTGACCGGTCGGGAAGAAATGGAGAACCGCTCCACCGGCCGCCATTAAGGTGATGCACTCTGCCGCCGCGGAGGAAGAATCCATAAAGTACAAACCCGGACCGTTTTGCGGCATTTCCGCAGGCTCAAGGGCGCCGATCACTTTCTTCGTACCCGTTTTTTCGATGTTTCCGAGCGCTTTTTCCTCGATCGTGGACAAGCCGCCGGCGATGTTGCCTTGAGTTGGCTGAGAGCCAAGGAGATCGACACCTTGGGATTTGATTTCGGAAATGTAATCATCATAAATTGCCATGAACTTCTGGCGCACTTGCGGAGTGGCGCACCGGTCGGCGATGAGATGCTCGCCGCCGGTGAGCTCGGAAGTTTCGCCGAAGAATACGGTCGCTCCCGCATCGACCAGACGGTCGACCGCTTGCGCGACGGTCGGGCAGGAGCCGAGTCCAGTGGTTGTGTCCGACTCGCCGCATTTGATGCTCACAGTCAAGTCTTTCAACTCGATCGCCTCGCGCTGCAGCTCGGAGGCCCATTGTATGAATTCTTTCGCTTTCCAGGACGCTTGCCGAATGATTTCCAGATCGCCGTTGCCCTCGATGGAGAAACTGGCAACCGGTTTGCCGGTTTTGGCAATGCCGTCGGCAATGATTTTCGTCCAGTTCGGCTCAATGCCGATGACGATAACGGCTGCCACGTTCGGGTTGGAACCGGTTCCAATCATGGTGCGGAAATGCAGCTCAAGATCTTTCCCGTATTGAAGACGCCCGTAGGCATGCGGCAGTGCAATCACGCCTTGAATGTTACGCGCCACCGCTTCGCAAGCGGTGTTGGAAATATCGTCTACCGGAAGAATGACAACATGATTGCGAATCCCTACTTTGCCGTTTTCACGACGGTAACCATACAGTTGTTTCATCGTCTACCACCTCAAAGTTTTAATATTGTGTGTGTGAACATAGTCACCGATTATAAAACCTACCGGAGCAGATCCGATCGGTAAACCATACTCGATAACGGAACCTTTTGGATCCAAATCCACTATGGCAATTTTGTGCCCCAACGGTATTTGCCCTTTGGCTGTCACCTCAATGGTCGAATCGTCGTCCATGTAGACGCCGATTACTTTTTCGTCGGATTCGATGTCTCTCGTAGCTACTCCGACGTGGTCTCCCCGTTTGTGAATCAGAAACTTGTGCATCGCGTGAGCCTCCTTGAAGATGATTTAGATGACTGATCTTTGTGGTAAGTGGTATTACCAATATCGTTTTAATTATAATCCATCTTTGGCGGTTTGACAATAATAAATTACATTTTTCTGCCAAACTGTAAGTCCAGATGCTGAAATTATTTGCGAATTTCTTTTTTTGTAGCTACAGCAGATAAGGATTATCTTGCCAAAAATATCAAATCCGAATGGTAGAAGGTCCGGAGAGTCCGGAAATCCGGACGACTGTAAATCAACATAAAAGTCTTCCTGATAATGTTTACTCTTGTGATTTGGACGGCCGAATCAACAAAAACGAACCGGCGGCCACCAATGCTCCAAGGAAGGCCTCCCCGGGAAACGCATATTTTGCTATCCATTTCAGCTCTTGGAGACCGATTATCGCTTGTGGAGAAACCATCATCCAGACCCCTAACAATAATACGAGATATCCTAAAACTTTCATGACGACGAGACCTCCTTAATCAATGAGCGTGCAAAGCGGTCTTCCAGCATAGCGCCGATGAAACCATCATCAACCGTATTAGTTCCTGTGGTCAGCATGGGAATTAATCCGGAATACATGGCTACGAAAGTTGTAACAAACAGGTTCGAATCCGGCACTTGCAAAATTGCGGCTATAATCGGGGACATAAAAAATCCGGCTCCTCCGGGAACACCGGGAGATTCCAACCCTAAAATCCAGAGAGGCAGGATCAATAGCAGAATCTCAGTAAATGAAATCGGGATTTGTAACATCCAACAAACCGTTACAGTACAGAGCATCACCGCCATGGTCGCCGCGTTTTTATTTAGTACAGTACCAAATACAATAGATACTTCCGCAATTTCCGGTTGTAATTGCAAATCCTTTTCTGCAGAAATAATGTTTACCGCCAGTGTGTCGTACGAACCGCCAGTCCCGAAACCGGTAGGATATACTGTCCAAAAATAGGATAGCAGCTGTTTCCAAGACCGTTTTGTGATCAGCTTTGTTACTATCATCATTAAGAGTGCCCACGATATGGATACAATTGCTACATAAATGACGGTTTTACCGTAATAAACAACCCCTTTAGCCCCAAATTTCATAGGTACATAAATGGCAAGACAGCCTATCATGATCGGGTAATACCAGAGCAGCCACTTAAATACTTTTAAAATACCGTCACTTATACGAATAATACCGTTAGCCACTACATGTACTTGTTTCATGGAAGCACTCACCCATCCCGTAACGATGGCTGCAACCAGAATTTGCAGTAGCGGTTGTTTGGCAAGAATCGTTTTAAAAGTATCCGCCACTTGCAATACCCATGTTGCAAATGAAGGCATTTGGGCACCGTCTGTAGTGAGCGGTAACCCTATGATGAACAAAATAAAGAGGGAAGACCAAAATAATGAAACGATTCCAAGGACAACATAGAGTAGAAACGTCCGGCTAAAGAGCTTGCCGGCTTTATCCTTATAGGTTATTATCAACCTCGCTGTTGCCGCTGCAATCAGGAAGAAAATGATGGCCGTTGCAAAAGTCACCACAGTTTTAGGAAAATAGGTTCCGCTCTTTGCAATAACCTGTACAATTTTATTGTTTGGTAAGTAGAGTCCGAGCCCGAATCCCAATATCAGCGTCATAATAACCCAATAAGCTAACGGAATCTTTCTCAAATTAATTCTTTTTTGTTGTTTTGTTGCCAGTTTATTTGGGTTGGGCTCGCTCATTTCGTAAATATTGCTCATTTAAATACCTCCTTGTTTATCACAACTGGTTTTTATGGCTAAATCGAAATATTCCGACATGTATTGGCAGTCAAACCTCCGATGTGATAGCGTTTACATTTTAAAAATTAAATCACTGATAAATTCTGCTCCTGAACAAGGCTCCCGAGCAAAACGTGCATCACTTTTTTATCGGGAAAATCCGGCTTTAAGGCTTCACTCTTTAATAAAAGCAGAATTCCCAAAACGATCATGGCGATGCCGAGCACAGCCAGCATCGTATGGTCGCCGGCAGTTGTGCTGTTTCTCATTGGATATAACCGGATGGCCTCAAGAATGGAATCGCCCCCAAATGGATGGCGATCAAGTCGGCTACAACATCCGAAATCGTTTTGTTGCGAAACAGCAATCCCTCCCTATATTTAAATTGTTAGCTTTGGCTCACTTTGCTGCTTGCGGTGCGGTGGTTAACTCACACAATACATAAAGAGGTAAGTGGTATTACCAAAGTAAGCGCTTGCAAAAAAATTTTACTCGAGTTCTCATAAATTGGCAAGCGTTTTTTATAAAAAATATAAAACCCATGTTGTTGACCTGCCGTGTTACGAAACAACGCTATAAAAAAATTTAAAGTACACGGGTTTGTTGTATTATTATGAAATTAAGTAATTATTTTACATATAACCATTTGCGTCATTTCATTCCAAAACTGGATCGATTCTTTGGAATATCCTTAGGCTTCCAAGGATGGTATCGTACGTAAAAATACGACATGGTCGCCACATCTCAATCGTTAACGGCGCAAGCCGGTTTGGACATTTTAAAACAGGGCAGCAATGCGATTGATTCGGCTATCGCAACTGCAGCTTGTCTGACGGTTGTGGAGCCAACATCTGTCGGCCGACAAGAAGCTTTTCCTTTTGTCCTACTAACCAGGCTTTATCGTTGGTTTGACTTCCGCTCTGCTAGGGAATCGTCCTTCTGAGAGTAAAATCGGATAAGCATGATAATGCCCGCAGCCAATACGGCGAATGAGACCAGGCCAGTCCAAGCGACCGCAACGGAAACGCCGTACAAATGAAGCAGATCGGCCCAAATTTTGATCGATATGATAACAATCGCCGCAGCCATAATGGAGCGAAGGGCCTTGGACTTTAACTTCCGTCCGAGACGCGAACCGATTTGTGCGCCAGGGATGGCTCCGACGGCTAAAATGAAACCTTCCAGCCAAGGGAAACCTGAACCGGCCGATTTGCCGATCAGTGCCCCGACGACAAGAAAAATCGCAACCGCGAGTCCGGTGCCGACAGCTTTCCTCGACTCGGTTTTGAAGATATTCATCATGATGGGCAAATATAAAAATCCCGCTCCAAGTCCAAACATCCCGCCCAATAAGCCGATGCCCAGACCAAAAAAAACAGCTAACGCTTTATTGCGATATGGAGGGGTGTCTGCTTCCACTCTCCGCATAAACATGGATGCAGTGGCAATCAGCGAAAGAACGGCAAAAATGGAGGTCAGCAGTTCATTGCTCATCATTTCAGATACTGCGCTTCCTATGGCTCCTCCGATGAGGGAACTTACTCCCATATAACGAATAAGGAAAAAGTCGACCAAACGGCTTTTCCAGTAAGTGAACAATCCCGAACCGGCTGAAAATAACGTCTGAACGATAACCATTCCCGCAATCGTATGCATGGTGTATTCCTGTCCGAACAGAGGCGGGATGAGCAGCAGCATAAAAATGAGAATCAGGCCGCCTCCAACCGACATCAGTCCTGTTAAAATTCCACCAATCAATCCGATGAGCATCAATGCGAATGACATGCCATCGCCTCCCCATTATGGTGTAGTGTTTCTAATTCCATCAACCAACAGGTAATTACCGGGTACATCAATGTTGAATTCGCACCTGTCGGAACGAAGGTGAAGCTTGATATGCTCGATTGGTTGCTCTTCCGAAGTATAGCTGGTTCGCGAAAGCTGCAGCAAAGGTTGCTTGGGGCGAATGTTTAATATTTCGGCCTGTTCTTTATTCGCGGGAAGGGCGCGAATGGTAAGGTTAGCGTTTTTCAGACTGTATCCCGCATGTTTGGTTAAAAGTGAATATCCGGCATTTTTTTCGGCCAATTGCCACGTAACGGAGGAAGCCAGTTCCACAGGCAAATACATGAGGCTGAAACCGTAAATTTCATCGTTCCTGTAGTAAACGCGCTTTAAAAACAAGGTTTGGGCAAAATGGTCCCCTAAAATCTCCATGACATCATCAGGTGTGTCCGTAACCTTCATTTCCAATAGCTTGGGCTCCAGTTCTTTTTTCAAGAACGAATCGTAAAACGCCTCCATCCCACCTAACTCTTGGCGAAGCATCGGGCCGGTGACGAAAGTACCTTTCCCTTGTTTTCTGACCACCAAGCCTTTTTCATGCAAAATTTCAATGGCCTGTCGGGCCGTCATGCGACTCACGTTGTATGTTTCCATCAATTCAGCTTCAGTTGGGACTTTTTGATTAGGTTGAAGTTCTCCCGAATGTATAGCCGATTCGAGAATTGCTGCAATTTGAGCATACATACTAACATGGCTGGTGCGATCTATCATGAAATTGAAAGCCTCCTGTTAAATGAGTAAGAATTACTTATTGACTAAAAGTACTATAACATTATAATACAAGATATAACGATTACATACAATACAAACTTAAACAAACTTGAAATGGGGGATCCTTGTGGCAGATGTGAAAATCAAAGTACTTCGCTATCATCCAGATGTCGATACGGAGGCCAGGTATGATACTTTCACCGTGGATGCGAAAGAAAATATGACAGTATTGGATGCACTGTTTATTATTCTCACCGAACAGGATCACTCGGTTTCATTTCGCTGTTCTTGCCGTCTTGGCATGTGCGGATCCTGCGGAATGATCATGAATAATAAAGAAGGACTCGCTTGCCGGACGAAAATTGCGAAGTTGGGCTCTGAGATTACGGTGCGACCTCTGCGGAATTTGCCGATTATTAAAGATCTCGCCGTTAATATGGATCCATTTTTTAAACAATGGCAGCGAATCAAACCTTATTTTGTTCCAACTGTAGAAGCAGCTAATGACTTCGCCGTTATTCCACCAGACTCAGGCCGCCGTGAAATTATTGATCAAAACATCGACTGTATTACCTGTGGAGCCTGTTATTCCGCCTGTACTTTAGTATCTTTGGATGACAGCTATATCGGTCCTGCTGCATTAAATCGTGCTTATACACTTGTAGCGGATGAACGGGATCAAGGGACTAGGCAGCGGATGGAGGTGGCAGCAGGTGAAGATGGAGTTCTCCGTTGTCATACCCTTTTCAACTGCATGGAAGTTTGCCCGAAAAAGCTAGCTCCCACATGGTCCATACAAAAATTGAAATCGCGCGCGGTTACCGCTGCATTAAAGGGAGGGAGCAAATAATGGAACGTGCCCAATGTGATATTCTCATACTTGGAAGCGGAGGTGCGGGTCTATTTGCCGCCCATCATGCTTACGATCGCAATCCGAAATTGAAGATCATTGTAGCTGCAAAAGGACTGGTAGGAAAAAGCGGATGCACCCGTATGGTTCAAGGCGGTTATAATGTCGTTTTGAATCCTAACGATTCCATTGATAAGCATTTTAAAGATACCCTTAAGGGTGGCGGTATGATCAACAACCAAGAATTGGCCTGGACCTTGGTCAGCGATGCACCCAAACGAATCCGTGAGTTAGAAACGAAGATGGGCTGCTTCTTTGACCGCAATCCGGATGGAACGGTACATCAGAAGGCTTTTGCCGGACAATCGTTTGACCGCACGGTACATAGAGGCGATTTAACGGGGATAGAAATTATTAACCGTCTAAGGGATCAACTCTATGCTAAGGAAAGTGTCATATGTTGGGATGAAGTGCGCGCTGTCGAGCTTTTATATAACGACGATCAAAGTGTTGTGGCAGGGTGTTTAATGTTAAATCTGCGTTCGGGAAAATTTATCGTGGTAGAGTCTTTGGCTGTCATTATCGGTACAGGCGGCGGAGCAAGTATGTATAGGATTGCTGCTCCATCCCTGGAAAAAGCCGCAGACGGCATGGCAATGGCTTATCGGGCGGGTGCTAATTTCATAGATATGGAAATGATGCAATTCCACCCTACGGGACTGCTCGCCGAAAACTCGCGCCTGAATGGCGGTGTATTGGAGGAAGGGCTGCGGGGAGCAGGCGGCCACCTTTATAATTCACTCAATGAACGATTTATGCAAAAGTATGATCCGGAACGGATGGAACGTTCAACGCGTGACCGTGTAGCGCGAGCAGCCTACATGGAAATTATGGCCGGGCGCGGTACTCGTTTGGGCGGCGTGCAGATATCGGTTGCTCATTTGGGTCGTGAAAAAGTGTTAAAAATGTTTCCAGGTATGGTTGATCGATGCAAAGATGTTGGTCGCGATCTAAGTATGGAGCCCGTTGATGTAAGTCCTACCGGACATTTTCACATGGGTGGAGTCACCATTGATAAGGATTGCTTTAGCGGAATACCCGGACTGTTTGTTGCCGGTGAGGATGCAGGAGGGATTCATGGCTCCAATCGCCTTGGCGGTAACGGAGTAGCAGACTCCACGGTTTTCGGAGCACGCGCGGGAGATGCTGCTGCTGAATATGTGATGGCGGTGAAACGTCATAAAGTGTCTGAAAGCCTGGTTGATCTGTTTGTTGACCAAATGATGCTGCCGTTTAAACGGGAAAAGGGTGAGAACCCTTTTCAATTGCGCAAAGAAGTTGGCGACTTGATGTGGGAAAAGGTGGGGCTCGTACGAAATGGCCCCGATCTCAAAATTGCTATTGAGAAGTTAGCGGAATATGCTGAACGTGTTGATCAAATTAGTGTCGCTGGGGTACGAGATTATAACCTCGCATGGCATGAAGTATTGAATGTTAAAAACATCGTACAAATCGGACAAATGATCGCCATAGCTTCCTATTTGCGGAAAGAAAGCCGGGGTTCTCACTTCCGTACAGATTGCCCGGTAACGGATAATGAGAATTGGTACAAAAATATTTTCATGAAAAAAGGTCAGGATAGGCCTGAGACAGAGATTCAACATGTTGAATTTACTCATGTGCAGCCTGAAGAAATTTTTGGGGAAGATGCCAGAGTTAAGGTCGCAGCAAGTTAATTCAGCAGATGTTAGGAGGGTGAATCTGATGCAGGAAGTAAAAATAACGAAAGATCACAAGTTAATTGAAGTTGACCCCCGGATTTCAAGGGTAGATGTATTGAGACGCCATTCCGTAGGGATGAAAGCTTGGCTTGTTCACCGCATTTCCGGTGTAGGGTTATTATTGTATTTGCTAGCCCATATTGGCACGATGGGAACAGCTATGTTCATGGGGGAGGAAGCTTTTACAGGAGTCTTTCAGATTCTGTTTCATAATCCTGTCTTTCTCTTTATCGATTTAATCATTCTTGCCGGTGTTCTTATTCATTCTTTAAACGGAATTCGATTGGTATTGATGGATATGGGTTTTTTTATGACAAAACAAAAAGAGTTGTTTGTGGTAATTTGTTGTTTCTCAGCGGGCATATTTATTTGGCTGTTTATTCGAGCGTTCCTTTAATAGGAAGGAGATTTAACCATGGATATGACGTCTAAAATAAAAAGAAATGTGCTTACCTGGTTTTTTCAAAGAGTCAGCGGTGTCGCCCTAATTTTTTTAATTGTAATTCATATGTGGACCCTGCATTATGCTCATCCCGATGTGCACCCGAGTTATCCGAATTTATTAGAACGTTTACGTACGATTGGGTATATCACCTTGGATTTTAGTTTGCTTGCTCTTGCGTTATTTCATGGGTTAAACGGAGTCCGCAATATTGTTCTTGATTATACAAGCAACAGTCGTGTAATTAAACGTTGGAGCATTGTATTGATGGTGGTGGGAATTGTATTTTCCCTTTGGGGTGGAGCCGCTTTAATTAAAATTATGACCATAGGTTAACAAAACTGGGGAGGTTATTGGAATGAGTACCATGCAAACGATCTGGCAAGTCGATGAAAAAATCTATAAGGAAATGGAGGAAGCATGTAAAGAAATCTATATTCGGTCTTTAAAGGATCTTCCTCCTGATATTAGGGCAGCCGTACAACGGGCTTATGATAAGGAAACGTATGAGACCGGGAAACAAATTTTGAGTACGATCTTAAAAAATATTGATGTGGCGGACGAAGAAAACATGCTCATTTGCCAGGATACGGGCATACCTGTATTTTTCATTAAAATTGGCAGAAATGTTCGTTTCGATGGGATCCGACTGGAAGAAGCCATTCGGGAAGGAACGAAAAGGGCAACTTTGGAGCATCCTTTACGCTCCAGTGTATGTGATACGATCACCCGCAAGAATACAGGAACGGCTACTGGTAAGAAAGTTCCAGTACTCAATTGGGAATTTGTTGAAGGATCGTCCATCGAGTTGATGGCGCTGCCCAAAGGTTCCGGATCTGAAAATATGAGTTATCTCAAAATGTTATATCCGGCTGAAGGGCTTAGCGGTGCGAAAAAGTTTATTATTGACTGCGTAATCAATTCAGGAGCGAATCCATGTCCACCAACCTTAGTAGGGGTGGGAATGGGTGGTACGGCAGACCTTTGTACAGCATTGGCCAAAAAAGCAGCGGCTAGAGAGATAGGTAAGCCTAACCCCGATCCGACTATTGCAGCCCTTGAAGAAGAACTGCTGGATGCGATCAACCTGACTGGAATTGGTCCAAACGGATTGGGAGGAGCTGTTACGGCGCTCGCGGTTCATATTGAAACGGCTGATACGCATATTACGATGAATCCGGTTGCCGTCAATATGATGTGCTGGCCTGCACGCCGGATAAGAGCCACCTTTGAAGATGGAAAATCGGTTGTAATCGGTTATTAAAGAAGGGAGATTTCCATGGCACATCATTATTTACAAACGCCCATGACGGACGATTTCTTAAAGAAGCTACGTACGGGAGACACTGTTACGGTCGACGGCCACATCTTCGGAATTCGCGATGCCAATCTGATTCGCATTTTTGACCATAAAATAGATCCCCCGGACGATTTGATCCCGCAACTGAGAGGAGCCGTATGCATCCATACAGCTCCAGGGGTCAAGAAACTGGATAATGGAAAGTATGAAAAGGTATGTATCGGAACAACGACAAGTACGCGTATGGATCGCTTCGTAAGAGGATTGTTTGAACGGTTCGGTGTGAAAGCGATTACCGGAAAAGGGGGTATGCTGGAGCCCGGGGCGCAAGCCTGTGTCGATATTGGGGGCGTTTACTTCTCGATCGTCGGTGGAGCTGCCGCACTTGAAACCACACAAATTGAAGAAATAGAAGATGTGTGGTGGGAAGATTTAATGCCGGAGGCGATTTGGAAGCTGCGAGTCAAAAACTTCGGACCGCTGCTCGTTTCTGTGGATAGCTATGGAGAAAATCTGTATAAAGATGTGAAAACTCAAGCAGTAAATAATTTGGATAAGGTTTATGAGAGACTGGGTATTAAATAAAGCAGGGATAGGTAGACAAAAACGGAGCCCGCACATTGAACTTACCCCTGTCAAGTAGACAGTATTAAAAACAGAGTCTTCTCTAAGCAACCTTAGTTCGGTATTCCACCGGACTAAGGTTGCTTAAATTCGCCTGGAATCTTTCATAGTAAAAGAATCTTATGTCCTCAGAATGGAAGGAATGAAGGCGGAGACATTCGGACTTGAAGTGTCCAAAGAAACTTTCCATGCGGGCGTTATCCAAACATTTTCCCTTTCTGGACATACTCGCTCTCAAAAGAGGCAAATGATGAACGTAATGAAGTTACAATATTCTGTCCTGTAAATGAAGAAATCAGTGTATTAGTCTAATACTAGCGATGAACGAGTGTCCAGGCATCATAATATTGGGGATAAAATGGGGATAAACTATATCCCCAACCACACAAATCGAGCCTAAGCGAACACAATGGGAACGACAAAACCCCAGTAAAATTAAGACTTCAGCCGACTTCAACAGATTGGATCAAACTCGGTGTCGAACCCGCATACGAGGAACTTCCAAGAGGAGGTTCTTTTTTTCGTACCTAAGCTTGCTGACATATTGGTGTCGGTGGTGTGGTGTATAATTGTGGGAATTAGTGTCGGAAAAAGGGATTTCCCGTTTGATTGTGGAATAAGTTTACGTCATTCAATGACTAGCTGGAGGCTAATAATGTTCAGAAAAATTCTCGCGATATTTAAAAAATCCCCAATTCCCCCACGTCTATACCCTCAATACTACCCAAGCAACGTAAAAAAGTTGAACCAACACGTATCGGTGAATTGGGTGAGTATAAAATTAATATTCAACTTGATCAATTGCCGAAGGATTGTAAATTTCTGAGTGATCTTCTCGTATCAAATTCGAAATCAAGAACGGGCTATTCTCAGATAGATCATCTGGTTATCTCACCGTATGGATTATTTGTAATTGAAACTAAAAATTACAGCGGCGAGATTAAAGGAAAGAAAGATGACAAGAATTGGCTCGTAAATAATAGGTTTAAAATATTTAATCCACTAAGGCAGAATTATGGTCATGTGAAGGCTATTGAAAGTATCACGCAGTCATATAAGAAGTTAAACTTCATCTCTATGATTTCATTTACGATGAGGTGCCGCTTTAGTATTGATCCTGAGTTGAGACAAATTTCCTCTAATGAACTAGTCATTTATGATGTTGAGTTAACTGAATTTATTAGTAGGAAACTGATTCGTTTATCAACCGAAAATCCTGAACCTTTTTTAAAAAATGAAGAGATTATTCAAATTTACAATTTGTTGGTCAAAGCGAATATTATGGATCCGAAAATTAGAATTGAACATGTTGAGAAGGCAAGTGATAAAAAGCAGAAAAGCGTTGGAGTTTATTCTTAAATTTATACATTCAAGTTCCATTAATGCCGATATAACTAAATGCTCTAATATCCCAGTCATAGTGAAATCTTGGCATACAATGTAACTGAAGAAAGAGATGTCGGAATTTGTATACTTTTATTTTCATATGATCTATTTTCCTGTAAAATAAGTTATAATAAGTGGGATTATTGATAATTCAACTTAGTGGGAAAGGGCTTATATAATGGAGCATATTCCATTATTGACACTAGTTGTCGAAGAGTGTAGCAAGGGACAACCCCTTATCCCTCAAGCCTTTCCTTTCCCCCGATTTTCTATCACGATATTATTCATTCACTAATAAAGCTGTGCCAGATAGGCCCGAATCAAAAATGGGGGAAATGACCGATCTGCAGCAAGAGTTTATTTACGCAAGGAACGATAAAACGGTGCATGGCGGGGGGTTATTTAGCAAGGGTTTATTCATTGTGGACAAGCTATTTCTTTGGGGAAGAGGATTTAAGAATTGAGGCATAAAATTTAAATAAACCATTTACAGAACAGATAGACTCGAGTGAAAGCAGATAAAGTTGTATCGAAGGGAGAAAAATAATGTTCAGCTTAGAACAGCTCATCATTTTATTCGTTATTGGTTTGGTAGCCTCCATACTGGGAACCCTTGCTGGAGGAGGCGGACTGCTGACATTACCGAGTCTACTTATGATTGGCCTGCCCATTCAGTCGGCTATCGGTATCAATAAATTTAGCGGGTTTGTTTCTTCTTTATCGGGAATTCCATTTGTGCTTAAGCATAAAAATATGAGCGTACGAGAATTATGCATTACAATCTTCTTGGGACTTGCCGGCGGTAGCTGTGGAGCGGCTATTACGACCCATTTGTCCACGCGGATCATGAATATAGTTGCTTTTGTGTTGCTTCTGTTTGCCTTCATGGTAACCATATTAGGAAAGGGGACCGCAGTATCTGTCAAGCCTGTGGAGGAACGGAAGCCGTTAGTCGATAAGTTCATTAATACGTTTATATCAGTCTATGATGGCGCCTTCGGTCCAGGTTCGGCAACATTGATTATGATATTCTGGATTAAGGCTGGTAAAGCATATATAGAAGCGGTTCAGCGGTCCCGCATGCTCGTGTTGGGAAGCGCTTTAGGCAGCTTTGTGGTCTTCGAGTGGGCAGGTTATATCAATTGGTTTTTTGCTATTACCATGGGAATTGCTTCTGTTGTGGGTACACAAATAGCGCTGGTTATTTTGCCCAAAATCCGGCAGACAACAGCCAAACGCTTCCTGTTAGTAATTACCGGCATTTTAATTATTCAAATTGGCTGGAAAGTTTTTAGTCAATGAAATGATTGGATGTCACATTTCCTGTTGCATTACGTCAATCAACATGTTGCTAAATTGTAATAATATAGCCGTCGAAATCAGCGTTCAAAAGTAAGAAAAAGAGAACATTTGTCGAATTATGCTAACCAAAAATATTGACAATTAAAAATGTATACATTATTCTTTATATAAAAAGTATACAAGGTGGTTGAATAATACTGTATGGAGAAAGTAAATTTTCTACTCGCTAAAGATCGGATAGCCGCCATTTTGAGAGAGGAAATATTATCCGGAAGTTTAAAGCCGGGGAAAAAGCTACTTGAAAAGGAACTGTCCGAAAAATTGGGTGTTAGTAGAACTCCATTACGTGAAGCGATTCGAAATTTAGAAGTAGAAGGTTTAATTGAGAGTATTCCACAAAAAGGGTCTAGAGTTAAGATTTTGACTCGAAAAGATGTTATTAATGTATTTGAATTACGCATTCACCTAGAGAGTTTAGCAACTGCAACATCCGTTCCGCATTTAACTGAAATTGAATTAAGTCAACTTCACGACATTCAAACAAGAATAAGAGAAGCGACAGAACAAAGTGATTGGAGAGAAGTGGATTTATTAAATAAGGAATTCCATAGCATGCTTATGTCAGGGGGAGATAATGATCGACTTTTTGCAATGATTGATCAATTGCATCAGGTCGGCAGTCTCATCAGACTGTCTACTCTTTCTATTCCCGGGCGATCATATAAGGCGATAGAAGAGCATGATGAAATATTAAAAGCTGCATTAGCAAAAAATGCAGAATTAGCAAGTAATCTTATTCAGAAGCATCTTGAAATCGCTAGAAATACTCTGTTAAGTCATATTGGGCAAACAGAATTGTCAGAAAATCTGATTTTACTATGATGATAGAAATAGGAGGCAGGATTAGCTTTGGGAAATTATAAGATTGCAGTAATGGAAGGTGACGGAATAGGCCCAGAGATCGTTAGAGAAACGATCAAAGTGCTAAATGCTGTTCATTCGATCGTGGAAGGGCTTCATCTTGAATTTAGATATTTTCCTGTGGGATTAGCTGGATATGAAAGCAAAGGGTCGACTTTACCGAATGAAACGATTGAAGGTTTAAAAAACTGCCACGCAGGAATATTGGGACCTGTAACGACACACATTTATGAAACAACCGATCCTAATATGATAAATCCAAGCGGTGCTTTGAGAAAGAAATTTGATTTATATGCTAATATTCGTCCCGCTAAGAATTATGTAGGTGTAAATACAAGATATGAAAATGTAGATCTTGTGATTGTAAGAGAAAATACGGAAGGTATGTATTCTGATCGGAATCTGTATTTCGGTTCAGGTGAGTTTATGCCGGATCCTGACACCGTGCTTTCGTTAAGAGTAGTTACTCGAAAAGCTAGTGAACGTTTAGCTAAAGTTGGTTTCGAATTAGCAAACACTCGCAGAAAATCCGTGACATTGGTGCATAAAATGAATGTGCTAAGAAAAGGATGCGGATTATTTTATGATAGCTGCAAAAGTGTCGGCTCTGAATATAAAGATGTATCCATCCGTGATTATCATGTGGACGCGTTTGCCTTGTATTTAGTACAAAAGCCAGAGGTATTTGATGTAGTAGTAACGACAAATATGTTTGGGGATATTTTATCGGATCAAGCAGCTGGTTTGGTTGGAGGGCTTGGATTAGCACCAGGTCTAAATCTTGGTGATCATTTTATGATTGCGCAGGCTACCCATGGTTCTGCACCGGACATCGCCGGTAAAAATATAGCGAATCCCGTTGCCGAAATTTTATCAGCAAAAATGATGTTGGAGTGGCTAGGAATAAGAAATAACGATCAAAGCGCTCTTGATGCAGCATTATTAATACAAAAGGCCGTGGAAGAAGCTTTTAAACAAAATCTTAAGACTCCAGATTTAGGAGGTAGTCTATCAACCGATCAATACGGAGATAGTCTAGTTAAGGAGTTAGAAAAATTAGTATTGCAGAAACAATAGAGAGTAGGGGAAACGTTACATGCAGGGAAATATCTTAAGAGAATTAATCATCAAAGCATTACCGGAGTTACAGCTAATACAAAACGAACACTATAAAAAAGCTGTCATTTCGATTTGGGAAGAAGCATATAGCGCTAGTGGGTGGGAAAATCTTGAGGATGTTCCTAAAAGTGGTGATGTCGTAGAGTATAGCAATTTACAACACTCCCGAAGTGTCACTCTCCAAGCCATTGCTTGTGCAGACGTGATTCAAAGCATTCATCAGATTAACGTGGATCGAGATATATTAATCACTTCTGCATTGCTTCATGATATTGGTAAGTGTTTCGAATATACCAAAGAGGGAATGAAAACTAGATATGGAAAATTGATGCAACACGGTTTCTATCCTGTTCAAAAAGCAATAGAACATGATCTTCCGTTGGAAATTCAACATCTCATCGTTACTCATACAGGATTATCAAAGATTATGCCGCAGACTGTGGAAGCATTAATTTTACATTATGTAGATTATCTCGATTCCGATGTACTTTTACATGTTTTGAATAAACCGCTATTTCTAAAAAAGTAGTTCGTATCCATCATCATATAACGATCCAACACGAATGTCGATTGCCTGATTTTTGGTTTGGTATAACAAAAAATGTATACATTATTCTTTTTTTGTGTTAGGGGCTTTTTTTCATATTTTCATCTTTTCAAAGCATTGAATGCGTTTCCAAAATAATAATAATGAGGGGTAGACATGAACTTGAATGCGCTAACATTAGAAAAGCAAACGATTCGAAAAGTTAAAATGAGAATTATCCCATTTACCTTTCTTCTGTATATTGTTTCCTATTTGGACCGGGCCAATATCGGATATGCGGCATTGCAGATGAATAAGGATCTTGCTCTTACCAGTGAGGTATTCGGGATTGTTTCCGGTATTTTCTTTATTGGTTATTTTCTTTTTGAGGTACCAAGTAACGTGTTGATGCAAAAATTCGGGGCGAGAGTATGGATTGCTAGAATACTTGTGAGCTGGGGGATATTAGCAACCCTCACAGGATTTGCTCAAAACACTACGCATATGTATATTTTGAGATTTTTACTGGGCGTAGCCGAAGCTGGATTTTACCCGGGAATTCTTTTTTATTACACTAATTGGTTCAGGTCTAAAGAGCGAGCAACCACGGTTGCGATGTTTACCGCAGCCATCCCTGTGTCCTATGTGATTGGAGCGCCACTTAGTACGTGGATTATGGATCATATACATTTTATGGGCATCAATGGATGGAGATGGATGCTGATTCTGGAAGGGTTACCCTCCGTTATTTTAGGAATCATGACGTACTTCTACTTGACCGAACGTCCGGAAAAGGCGAAGTGGCTGACAAGTGAAGAGAAGAATTGGTTGTTAACGGAGCTAGAACAAGAGAAAAAATCAATTAAAAATGTGAAACATCTAAGTACGCTGAAAGTGTTATGCGACCCTAAAGTGTTGTACCTTTGCTTTATTCAATTTGTGTATCAAACCGGTAACCTGGGTGTGGGGTACTGGATGCCACAGATTATTAAGGGATTTTCTAAAGTTTTAACAAATACCCAGGTTGGATTGATTGCCACGGTTCCTTATATCGTCTCTACGATTGGCATGATTTATTGGTCACGTCGATCGGACCGTAAGAATGAAAGACGTTTACACTCGGCCATACCACTTGTTGTTTCAGCGATTGGTATGATATTGGCTGGAATGACGACCAATCTTTATCTGGCGATGGCTTTCATCACCATTTCTCTCACGGGTTTATACGCCTTTAAGTCTCCATTCTGGGCATTGCCACCGTTGTTTTTAGCTCAGTCCTCTGCGGCCGTAGCTATAGCCTCGATCAATTCCTTTGGGAATTTAGGAGGATTCGTTGGACCCTATGCATTGGGATTAATTAAAGGTATAACAGGCAGTACGAAGGGAGGTTTAATTTTCTTAAGTGCTCTGTTGTTTATATCTTTCATTATGACATTATTTATACGATTAGAAAAAAAACAAAAACAAACTCTTCAAGAGAGTGAAAGTCTTACCAAACATGCTTAACTGTTTTACCTTTCAAATACCTATTCTTCAAAAATCGGAAGTGACTTATTAGATGAAACATAAAGTTCCCTATGGGAAAGAATTCATAGAATTTGAACTGGATGTACCTGTAGAAAAGTTAATTGCCGAAAAAATAGAAAAAGCACCTGACAAAAGAGCAATTGTCAGAGCAGCTATGGAAAATCCGATCGGCTCAGCTAAGCTTTGCGAGCTCGCTATCGGTAAAAGGAACGCAGTGATCGTCATTAATGATATAACACGTCCGTCTCCGACCCAATTACTCGTTGAAGAAATTAGTCGAGAACTGAATGAGGCAGGGATTCGAGACTCGGAGATAACTTTGCTTGTGGCGACCGGCAATCATAGAACAAATACGGAAGAGGAACTCATCAGCATGGTGGGTGAAGAGGCTTACAAACGGTTCATGATAATAAACCATAATGCGTCGGATCCAGATCAACTGATCGATTTGGGGAAAACAACTCGCGGTTTGGCCGTTGTAGTTAACCGATTAGTGGTAGAATCTGATCTTACGATTCTCACGGGTATCATTACTCCCCACCAGTCAGCTGGCTTCAGCGGCGGTCGAAAAAGTATCGTTCCTGGGGTAGCAGGAGTAAAAAGTTTAGAACAACATCATTCCCTACCGATTCGATCCGAACATCCCGTGATGGGTAAATTGGAAAACAACACGTTTCACGAGGAGGCTGTGGAAGCCGCTCGAAAAGTGGGAGTAGACTTTATTGTGAATGTCGTCAAAAACAGTGACGGCGATATTACGACCGTTGTTGCCGGCGATCTAGTGGAGGCTCATGAGAAAGGCGTCGCCGATTGTAAAAAAGCATGGGAAATACAAATCCAAGGGAAATTTGATATTACGATCGTTTCTCCAGGAGGCTATCCTAAGGACTTTGATATGCATCAGGCACAAAAAGCTTTAGCTACTGCTGAAATGATTACAAAGGCAGGAGGCTCCATCATACTTGTCGCAGAATGTGCTGGCGGGATTGGGAGTTTTGCTCAATTGCTCATTGAATCTCGTGATCCACAAGAGGTTATTAATTGTTTCAAAAGAGAAGGCTTCAACAGTATAAATCATTCTTCCAAGGCGTATATGTATGCTCGTGTGCTACAAACGCATGATGTGTATTTTTTGACAGACAAAATTGATCCATTGGAATTAAAAAAGATGTTCTTTATTCCGTCAGCATCCATTAATGCTGCATATAACAACGCCAAGATGAAATGTGAGGAAACTCCTAGAGTATCTTTCATACCTTATGCGGTGGATTGCATTATCAATATAGTTTCATAATAACAGAAAAACAAACGAAAATCCGGCCCCTCGACGAAGGAATAACCGGATTTTCGTTTGTTTTCACAGAATAGGTTGGGTTTCTTTTGCATCGTGAACTATATGTTCAAAAATGGCTTGAATACTTCATTTTGCAATGAAATGAAACTAGACACAGTGGAGTTTACCAAAGTCAACGGGGTGGTAATGGACCTATGAAAGACAAAATATTAAAAGGTATATACAGGACACGATCAACTTTTACCGTAAATCAAAAAGAATATGATTTTTATCGAATCAAAGCTTTGGAGGAAGAGGGAATTGGATATGTTTCAAGGCTTCCTTATTCCATCAAAGTCCTTCTGGAAGCAGCTGTCCGTGAATTTGACGGTATTGCCATTACGAAAGAACACATTACCAAGCTTGCAAATTGGACGGTGGAACGCGATCCGAACCAAGAAGTTCCTTTCAAACCGGCACGCATTCTTCTCCATGACACCACCGGGCTTCCTGCGATAGTGGATTTGGCGGCGATGCGCGAGACGATGCAGCGAATGGGAGGGGATATTTCAAAAGTGAATCCGCTTATCCCGGTAGATCTGGTGGTGGACCACTCTGTTACAGTAGATTATTACGGGAGGCCAGATGCGATGGAATTAACGAAAAGATCAATTTTGAGCGGAACATGGAGCGTTTTCGTTTTTTTCGGTGGGCGCAAAAGTCTTTTGATAATTTCCGGGTGGTTCCACCGGCAACTGGCATTATGCACCAAATCAATATGGAGTATTTGGCGTCTGTTGCGGCTAGAAAGAATGTGGATGGAGATACCATTATCTATCCCGATTCTCTTGTAGGAACGGATTCCCATACGACCATGATCAATGGACTTGGCGTGGTGGCTTGGGGGGTCGGCGGAATCGAGGCAGAGGCAGCCATGCTGGGACAACCTTTGTATTTCGTTATTCCTGATGTGGTTGGGTTTAGACTAACCGGTTCGATTCCTGAAGGGACAACCGCAACGGACCTTGCTCTAACAGTAACCAACATCCTTCGCAAGAAGGGTGTTGTCGGTAAGTTTGTAGAATTCTTCGGACCTGGTGTAGGGACACTGAGTTTGGCTGACCGTGGGACCATTGCCAATATGGCGCCTGAATACGGGGCAACCATGGGCTTTTTCCCTATAGACCAGGAAACGTTGAATTATTTAAGATTAATTGGCCGCGATCAGGAGCAAGTCGCTCTCGTTGAAGCGTACTATAAAGCCCAAGACATGTTCAGGGAGAGTGATAGTCCGGACCCTTACTATCCGGAGGTAGTTGAGCTTGACCTATCCACGGTTGTTTCCTGCCTTGCCGGGCCCAAACGTCCACAAGATCGTATTGAGTTGACAGCGATGAAGCAGATTTTCAATGAGGCGATTAGAACACCGTTCGATAAAGGCGGCTATGGGTTGTCCGAGGAGCATTTAAAAAAATCAGTCTTGATTGAACAGGCTAACGGAGAACAAATGGTCATTAAGAACGGATCGGTGGTTCTCGCCGCGATTACGAGCTGTACGAATACTTCCAATCCTGCTGTGTTGATCACCGCAGGACTTGTAGCTAAAAACGCGGTGGAAAAAGGACTAAAAAAGCCGGCTTATGTGAAGAGTTCGCTCACACCCGGTTCACGGGTTGTGACCGACTATTTAAGAGAATCTGGGCTACTTGGTTATCTTGAAGCTCTAGGGTTCCATATTGCTGGTTATGGTTGTGCGACATGCATCGGTAACTCAGGACCGCTTCCTCCTGAGGTGAGCAAAGCTATCAACGACCAGGATTTTACAGTAGCTGCCGTGCTTTCAGGAAACCGGAACTTTGAAGGACGCGTACACCCACAAGTGAAATTGAATTACCTTGCTTCTCCACCGCTTGTGATCGCCTATGCTTTAGCGGGTACGGTTGATATCGATTTGACCAATGATCCAATTGGATACGATCAAAATGAACAACCCGTGTACTTAAAAGATATCTGGCCATCTTCAGGAGAAATTCAACACTGTTTGGGCAATGCGGTTCGACCAGAATTGTTTCGCAAGCGTTATGAAGTGGTGTATGAGGCGAATGAACAGTGGAATCAAATCGTTGCACCTGAAAGTATGCTTTATCAGTGGGATGAAAACTCCTATTATATACAAGAACCACCATTCCTGAGAAATCTTAATGAGCAAACTACAGAAATTCAAGAAATTAAAGGTACTCGCACTTTGGCGCTCTTGGGAGACACAGTAACAACCGATCACCTTTCTCCATCGGGCGCTATCAAGGCCGATAGTCCTGCCGGATTGTACTTGCAAACCAACGGAGTCAAACCTGAAGATTTCAATTCTTATCCTTCCCGCCGCGGTAACCATAAAGTGATGATGCGAGGTGCCTTTGCCAACATCCGCATCCGTAATCAATTGGTTGCCGGATCGGAGGGAGGCGTAACCAAGTACTTGCCGACAGGTGAAATCATGTCAATCTACGATGCAGCTATGAAGTATCAAGAGATCGGTACTCCACTTGTCGTGATTGCGGGCAAAGAATATGGTACGGGAAGCTCCAGGGACTGGGCAGCAAAAGGCACTTACCTGCTTGGAGTTAAAGCGGTTATCGCAGAAAGCTTTGAGCGAATTCACCGAAGTAATTTGGTGGGAATGGGCGTACTCCCTTTACAATTTGTAGAAGGAACGAACACTTCCTCTCTTGGTCTCAATGGAACTGAAACATTCAAAACAATAGGCTTATGCAATGAGATCAACCCGGGGCAAACGATTACGATTCGGGCTACCCGTGAAGATGGAAGCTGCTTTGATTTTGAAGTGATCGTCCGTCTTGATAGTGTGGTAGATATCGAATACTATCGCAATGGTGGTATCATGCAGACGGTGATTCGCCAATTAATGAATAAATAAAGAAATGGCTGGTATAGGGTAGAGATGAACGGACCGTTCCCTACCCTATTCCTAAGAATACAGGCGTGTCATAGGCAGTACCTTAATGTTTGAAAATCTTTCAGCAAAAAAATTGGTGATATACTTGTGCTAATTGGTGCTGAGTTGGTGTTAAAACGTATCACCAACCGCTCTAAATGAGCCTATAAGAACAGAATGGGATCATCAAAAACCCAGTTAAATCAAGGCTTCAACGGACTGGAACAGTTTCTATCATACCCACGGACGAACCCGCATACGACACATGTGGAGTGCTTTAACAATGAATTTCTGAACTATAAACTAATATTGAAGGTCATACATTTAAAGGAGGAAAAGCTAAGATGTTTTACGATTTACAAGGTGAAGCAAATATGTCACCAATTGTGGGAATATTATATTCCGCTGTGAAAGAAAACAGCCAACGACTACAATTAATCACTGATGGCATGTCGCAAGAAGAAGTAGATTATAAGGGTCCAAATAACAACTTTAATAGTACCGCTTAGTTAATCAAACATATCATGTATGTTGATCTTAATTGGGTTTATAGAATAAAAGGACAACCACTTCCTCATTCTTTAAAAGAGCAATATGGCCCCATGATAGATGCAAATAATAGGCTTCCGATGATCAAAGGGAAGTCTTTGAACACACTTATGTCTGACTATTAAGGTGTACTAACAATGTTGAAAGATACATGTACACAATTAACAGATGCTGATCTTGATAAAGTTGTCACTTTTGGACATGAAAACGAAAAGCAGGCAACCATTCGCTGGGGATTATGGCATATGGCTGACCATAGCCGCTATCATCAGGCTAATATTAATCAGCTTAGAAAGTGGTATAAAGAAAATTCTCTTTCAAATTAAAGGGGACGATTGGGTTGGTGTAATCGCTCCATCACTCTTTCTGGACGGAAACACCCATTCACTGTCTACGGTATCAAGGTACGCGTTCAGCTCATCATAGGTGTTCCCCAGTTTGATCTCCCTTGGCTTCCCTGTCTTACCTTCCTTTACCACGATCCGCGTCTTACGTCGAATGTCCTTGACCTTTAGCTTTACAATATCTCCTACGCGTAAACTCGTGTTAATCCCAAGCAAAAACAGGATGTAATCACGTTCCGAACAGTGGCGGCGTAGTGCCCATTTGAGGTCTTCTATTTTATCCTTGGAGCGAATCGGTTTTACGTCTTTAATTTGATTATAGCTTGCTATCCTCCAGTAAAATCAACATTTTGAATGTACGATTTTTATAGATGTAACCAATAAATCACATAACTAAGAAAATGTCTGCTACTACTGGAATGAATGTACGATTTAATGTAAGAACATACATTCAAAAAAATAAAGATAGGTAAGCGGATTGTATATCACCCATCACCAGACAGCGTATAAGGCTCTTAGATGGGCTTCGTTAAGCAAATGCATTTAAGAGTGTGAAATGAGCGTTCCATGCATTCTAGGCGTGCTGAACGCTATATGAAATCATAGTTTTATCTGAAACAGGGAGGGGGAATAGTTTTAACCTTTTTCGGCAACTCATTTTTCAGGAATGGTGGTAGCACTTCTAGAACTAGACATATGTGATAAAAAACGACAAATATCAATAGTAACTCCCTTCCAATTTAGCTATAATGAACTAGTTACCAATAATTAAAATACATCACTTGAGGAGACTAGAATGAAGAAACATGTAACTATTTTTCTAATTGTAGTATTAACGCTTTTATCTGTCCCTAATTTGAGCTTTGCTGGAGAGGCACCCAAACAATTGATTAATAAAGTCGTTGAAATATCCGCAGGTGCATCACACGTATTGGCTATTACAGAAAGTGGGATGTTAATTGCATGGGGAAGTAATGGACATGGAGAATTGGGCGATGGAACAAATATAAATAAGACCCTTCCAGTGCAAATCGGAACAGCTACCGACTGGTATAAGATTTCCGCAGGTTCAAATTACTCTATGGCTATAAAAAAAGATGGAACACTTTGGGCATGGGGTAACAATACATATGGACACTTGGTACAGGCAATACGATTGATCAAGAGACACCTGTAAAAATTGGCACAGACAATGATTGGATTAAAGTTGATACAGGAGAAAATTTTTCGATTGCATTAAAGAAAGACGGTACTATGTGGTTGAGTCAAATAAGAAACTCTAATGATGTACCATTATTTAAGAAAATTGATAACAATGTATGGTCAGATTTATCAGCAGGTAGTAACCATTTACTTGTCCTAAAACCAGATGGAACATTATGGTCATGGGGAAATAACGGTAATGGCGAATTAGGTATAGGTACTAATAATAGTAGTAAAACACTAGTTCAAGTTGGAACTGACAATGACTGGGTAAAAATATCAGCAGGGTCTGCATTCTCAATCGCACAAAAAAAAGATAATAGCATCTGGAAGTGGGGTGCTAACAGTAATAATATAAATGCTCTCTCTCCAAAAAAAATTGCTGATAGCATGAATTTCAAAAGTTTATCGACTTCAATGCATACTGTGGGAGTTAAAGTAGATGGAACTTTATGGACATTGGGTAGAGATAATGGTACAGGGCAAATTTTGATGACGGAACTATTTTTAAACAAGTTGGAAATGATACAGATTGGATGAATGTACAAACAGGAGTAGGATACACAATTGGCTTGAAAACAGATGGTACTCTATGGTCATGGGGCTATAATAAATATGGACAATTAGGGAATGGAACTCAGACTGATAAGTTGATTCCAGTTCAAACAGGAAATAAAAATAACTGGACACAGGTTTCTTCATCAGGAGAACACACTGTTGCAACAGACACCTACGGGGATTTATGGGCATGGGGGCAAAATTTTGGATACCTTGGTGATGGTACGTGGAACACAAAATATTCACCTGGGAAGATAAGTACAGTTTCAAATGTTACATACATTCAAGCTGGTTGGTATTCAAATTATGTAATTAATAAAGACAATGCTCTATACGATTGGGGAATTAATTCAGATTATCAATTAGGTGATGGAACAAATAATACTATTTACGAGCCAAAGTTGATCGGTACTAGTCAAGATTGGAAAGCGGTTAGTAGTAACTATGCTAGTACTTTTGGATTGAAGAAAGACGGTACATTATGGTTTTGGGGAACTGATTCAAACGGAAGCTTTTTTGGTTCCAGGTACCCTTGGAAGATAATTAAGGAACCAATTCAAATTGGAATAGATAGTGATTGGGAAAAAATATCGGTTGGAAATGTATTCGTACTGGCTACTAAAAAAGATGGATCACTTTGGGTAGGTGGGAATAACTATCCAAGTAATACCCTAAATAATATTGATATGAAAAGAATTGGAAATGATAGTGATTGGGATCAAATTGTTGCAGTTTCTTCTTATAGTGTGGGGATAAAAAAAGATAGTAGCTTATGGTTTTGGGGTGATGACTTACTAAATAGTTATCTTCCTAGTATGCCAATAAAAACAATAAATGCACCACAACGTATCGGTACTGATTCAGATTGGATGAAAATTTCAGCGGGTAATAAACATGTTTTATTGATAAAAAGAGACGGTACTCTTTGGGTAATTGGGCGAAACGATTCTGGACAATTAGGTATTGGTAATAGAGAAAGTACGAGTACCCCACTACTGATTGATAGTAATAAATGGAAAGAAGCAGCCGCTGGTAGTGATTGTTCCTTTGGAATAAGAAGTGATGGAACATTATGGTCATGGGGATCAAATGATTTCTATGCACTAGGATTAGGGGCAACTAATATTACTCCTAACCCTAATCCCATAAGCATTAATTTTCCTATTGTTAATGAAGTCAAAAGCAATGATACAGATTTAAATGGAATAACAACTCCAAACGCTCATGTGCAGATTTCAATAAGTTCTACTGTGATTACATCAGGTAAAGCAGATGATAAAGGGACATTTTCAATAAAAATTAATAAACAGTCTGTTGGAACTAAATTAAGCATAATTGCAATTGATGTAAATGGTCAGGTAAGCGGAGTAACAACTGTATCAGTTTTGAGTTATACAAACACTTCATCTTCATCATCAGACCATTCATCAGGTAGTGGAGATATATCAAGTAGAACTCCAGCTGTAGAAATACCTACCGAAGGAAAGCCAGTAAATACCGAGCCTACGAAGCCAACAACCAAAAATGTCTTTACAAAAAATGTTGATACTGTGAAAGTTATAAATTCATTAAAAGGAAATCTCCTCACAGCAAAAGAATCATCAGCTGCTTTCACTGATATTAAAACTCATTGGGGAAGTCAAAATATAAATGTGTTTGTGAAACTTGGAGTTGTATCAGGTTATGAGGATGGCAGTTTCCATCCTGATGCTAAAATTACGCGTGCAGAGTTTGCGACGATTATCTCTAAGATTTTTAATATTGAAGGTAGTTCAAATACGTTAAGTCTTTCTGATGTAAAAGGTCATTGGGCTAAAGATGAAATTCAAGCACTTGCTTCACACGGAATAATAAATGGTTACGAAGATGGAAGTTTTAAACCAGACAATAGTATTACACGCGCAGAAATCATTGTAATTCTTTCTAGAATAATTGACTTAAGCACAACACAAAAGTTAAACAATGTTACCTTCGGAGACGTTACAGGAACTTGGAATGTTCAACAGATTAAAGCCTCGGCTGAAGTGGGATTGATTGAGGGTCGAGATAATTCAATTTTTGCACCTAATGAATTTTCTACGAGAGCTGAGTCTTTAACAGTCATCTTAAGAGCATTGAAGTTAAATCCAGAAATTAAATTTATTTTGGATCAAATGAAATAGGTGCTTGAATTTTTAGCTATCCGTAACTAGGGTAGCTTTTTTCTTTATTCTAAATGATAATAAAAAAATAACAAAAAATGGTTTTGCCTTGAGGTTGAATCTAGATAAATTACAATCTCAAGTCAATATCAATAAAGAAATCATTATTGAGGTCGTCCTTTGCATCTACTTTGACGACCATGCCATAGTTGTAAGACGAACAAGCGGCCATGCCTAGTGGACAATCCACTTTGCCCGTGGCGTGCGGACAACGAAGCTTCAAGTAATCGGCATCAACACCCCAGTAGGTCATCGCGAATCCCATCGAGCAGCAAGGCGTTCCGTTTGTTGTCATCCCAGCAGGAGGTTATTTCTCTCCTCGAGGGTTGAGGGGAATAATGGCCTGTGCTTTCACGTTCCGTGCGGCTTCGTAAACTTTCATTTGGTCATAGCCCGCATCTAGCATAAAAAATCGCGTGTTTGATTTAGTGGCTACTTTCTCAATCAGACCCGGCGCCATTTCCCCGTCATTCACATGCGCTGGTGTGACTTCCAGAGCTATTGGAAGCTCACTTTTAGTGTCAACAGCCAGATGAAGCTTGTAACCGAACCAAGTGATTTTGTTGCCGAAGGCGTCGAACTTTGCGCCCCAGTTCGAATGGCCGATTTTGCTCGCTTTTGCGCTAGGGCTGCTTCTTCTCGTAAGCATGAATGGCGGCGCTATCGATCGCGACGTGGCTGCCGTCGATGATGCCTTCTTGCTGACAGCGTTTGACCAAATCCTCAAAAAGCTGCTTGGCCAAGTTTTTCTCGGTCAACTCGGCGAAGACTCGGCTTAACGTGGAGATAGACGGAGCTTCGCGGTCGAGCGGTAGTCCGCACTGATAGCGAAACCGAAGATCCGTGTCCAAGCGGTGATGTAAGGTGGTAAACGTATGGATGTGCTCAAGCGGTGCAGTTAAGAGTGCACGTAAAATGCCTTCTCTACAGTGGCCCTCAGCGCCTCGGGGTGAATATTTCTTGGCGTAAGGTCTTAAATCAAGAACACTAAAAAAGAAAGGTAATCGATCTTTTGATTGCATTTTTAGCAGTTCATCGAAGGAAAATAGACTTTCTTGGAGAATATACAAAGTGACTTCACTCCCTTGGGTTTTCTAGTTTGGTCATTTGAAAACTTCTCCAAGTTGGGGTGAAGTCCCTTTTTTATGCCTGAAAATCCTTGCGTATCAAGGGCATAGGTTAATGCAAAATGCTCATTTTCAATAGGATGTATTTTTTTTCTACGATAGCACAATTAACAAACAGGATTTTCCTTTCTTTTGTCGAATACATAAGGGACAACAATTTCTCTAGGAGTTGACCCTTTTGCTTTCGAAAAATCGCCTCGGCGCCGCGCCGAAAATTTACTTCAGACCCGAAATGAAAAACTGCCCGCATTGCGGGATCAGATTAAAGCGTTCCCACACTGCATGGAACAAGAAAATTTCAACACTCAGCGGCGTCATTCACGCTTGGAGCATGGCTTATGCCTGTCCCAACATAGACTGTCCGCACGCTGGTGTCACGTACAAATCGGCTGAAGCGGAAGCGCTGAGTATGAAGCACTCCTCATACAGTTACGATGTGCTCTGTCTCGTCGGCGAACTGCGCTTCAAACAGCATCGCACCTGCAAGGAGATTGCGGATACGCTAAATGAGCGCGGTATAGTGACGAGTGAAAGATACGCACAAACCTTATATGAACGGTATCAAACACTGCTAGCTGCAAGCCTTGACGATTACGTCAAACAAATCTTGGCGGAAACCACAGCACAGAATGGCGGCATCATCCTTTCCATGGATGGCGTCCAACCCGAAAAAGGAAACGAGATGTTATACGTCATCCGAGAAGTATTTAGCGGCACGATTCTAGCGGCTCAGAACATGAAGAGCGGAGCCGCCGCCGAATTACGGACACTTATCGATCCGATTATTGAACTGGGTTATCCCATCGTAGGGATTGTCAGCGACGGGCAGGTTTCCATCCGGCAGGCTTTCGAATCGCTCTTGCCTGATGTACCGTATCAGTACTGCCAATACCATTATCTGAAAGACATCGCAAAGCCTGTTGTGGATGCCGATCGCAAACTCAAAATGGAACTGAAAAAGAGCATGCGCGGCCTGCGGGATATAGAGCGAAAAATCGAGCAAGCCGAGAAAAAAGCAATCACGGAAGCACAGGCAAGCGCAAAAGCGAGTCCCCTTGCATTGAGCGATGCACCAGAAGCGCCCTCGTACAAGGAGGCCCAGGTGGCAAAGGGTTATGCCGCTGCAGTGCGCGCTTTACTCCTGGAAGATGGCGAACCACCACTTGATTTGCCCGGTATGCTGATCTATGAACGAGCCCAGGCCATACAGGCGTCGCTACAGCGATGCTTGACTAAAAAAAGAGCCTCATCTTCTTCAGGGTATGGTCAGAATTTTCAGTAAACTAGACGAACTTGGGGTCCTTTATGAAACCGTATGTCGCTGGGCAAAGCCGATTTCACATATAGCGGCGGCGTTGGAGCCGGAAGTAGACAAGACCAGCGAAACGGCTGAATGGGAAATGACTCATGTGCTGAACTGGCTCAAACAGACGTATTCCGACGAGACCGATGCTCCCATGGTCGACAATGTGATCCGCTACTCTCGCGGGTTCTGGAAAGGGTTGTTTACCTGCTACGACCACTATTACCTCCCGCGAACGAACAACGATCTGGAGCAATTTTTTCGGCGGACGAAATCTTGCCATCGTCGGATCACAGGTCTTCGGAATTGGAATAGTTACATCATACGTAACGGAGAAATGATTGTACTTGTTGATGATGCGCTTCGTCAGAAGCACGTCGTCGCCCGTTTACGAACCGTGAGCTATGAAACCTATACAATGCGCAAAGCACAATGGAGCGAACGACTATCCGAAAGCGTTCAACGAAGACGGTTTAATCGCAATCCCCACAATTTTCTGCAACAACTGGAGAATCAATGGGATCAAGTGGTAGTTTGTTGATTGTGCCGTCGTAGTTTTTTTTAAGGTTCTTAGGCAACAATAGTGAGTGTAAACTATGGTATAATTCGTCTATCTAATAAGCCAATTATTCCAACTAATGAATAACGATATAAATTACACTAAGCTTGCATCAAACTTCACATTAACCACTTAACTTGCTTGTTTTTGATTAAAAAATACTTAATAGTAATAATTTTACAGTAACTCAATTTCCGTAACAGCTAAAAAAGGAAAGTGGAGTTAAGACAGCGCGTATTTCCATAAAATGGAATATTCATTTATCTTGGCCTAAAGTAAGATCATTCGTTGCGACTCTTGCTTGGCTCTTCCCGCCGTGTCCACTTTTTGTCTTCCTTTTGACTGGCGCGTGGGTGGTCGATTCAGCTCCTGCTTAAACACCTTCCACGGGTGGTACATGTACGTTCGCAGCAGTTGTAAAAGGTTCCACTGACTTTTTCCTGTTTGCAAAGCTAGCTTTACAAGCATACTCACAGCAAAAGCAATCAGGGACAAAAAGAGTTGGTTCCACACTGAATCAGGTTGGCAGCCATGCAGGTTCACTAGCTTCAAATGCTGTTTCATCCATTTAAAGAAAAGCTCAATTTTCCAGCGATTCTTGTAAATGTAGGCAATCTCATTTGCAGTTAAATCCCATCGACTTGTTATTAACCGGTAGCGGCGGCCCTTGTCATCCTCAAATTCAACCAGACGTAATGGAGTTGTGGTCTTGTTTGTAAGTACATCCACATCCTGAAGCAGCCGGAGTGGCCCAACGCTTGCCACACTCTTACGTTCACTACCGCTAATGGGATATAGATGTGTTCGATCCCGCACACGCACCACGAAAAGCTTATTGTCCGTTATCCAGGTTTGGAAATTAGGGAGGCTTTCATAACCCCGATCCATGACATAGGTGACATCATCTTCCACAACCATATCTAGCACGACCTTATTTTCCCGTACATTGACCGTAGAAGCAATGACCTTATCCGGGAATACGGTGTCAGGATCTGCAACAACCACACGAACATGAAGACGAACCCCTGTTTTTCGCGACCCACAGCGAGCCCAACTGCCTAATAAAGCGGGAAGGGAAATGTCCGTAGCATCGATGATATGCAGACGCCCAATGTTCGGCGTAATTCCAGCCCCCGACTTCGTTTTCTGGTCGATTTGGCTGATGAGTTGAAAGAAGATCTGCTGTAGGGTTTGGGTGCATAAGCTATTCGTTTTGCGAGAAAGCTGTGCGCTGCTGATGGACTCCAGGCCGATCGCTTGTTGCAATTGCGGATGCGCACGCAATTGTTCGGTAATGACATCATACGTAGGGAGCTGCAGCAATTGAGCGATCACATGAAGCTCGATAGCCGTACCTGAAAACAACTTTTGGGTTCGATGATCGTCGAGTACAGAACGATAACCTGAAACATTGAGAGTACGTAGGCATTGACAAATGACGCGAATATCTTTAACGTTATCCATGGTTAAGCTCCTTATTGGAGAAATGATGGATAACACGCCGTCAATTCAACAATAAGGGCTTTTTTGTTTTTTATCCACGAAATAACATCAATTTATTCCATAAATAGGAATTAATGAGAACAATATTTTCATGTCAGGTTTGATGCAAGCTTAGTGTATAAATTAACAAAAAAGTCAGGAGAGTTACGTAATGTCCATCTTAAACAAGATTTTTGGGAAGAAAACTATTCTAAGCCCAACATTCGTAAAAGACTTCACTAAGGATAATCATCAACTCATAGCCCTGAATGAACTTTACAGCCAAGTAGTCGAAGTCGAACCGAAGGACAACATTGAGAAGGATATAAAACTCCTTAAATACGGAATTGACGGCGAGAATAATGTCTACTTTGAATTGAAAAATTCATTCTTACCTATACTTTGCCTTCATGATGTTAGGTTGGAATATGGTGATTATGTTGCTCAACTTGATTTTGTTGTGATTTCGAACAAGTTTGCTTGTATATTGGAAACGAAGAAATTAAGCGGTAATATATCCATTGACTCAGATGGTAATTTCGTAAGAACAATGAAGAATAAATATGGAAAAGATTATAAAGAAGGCATCTATAGCCCTGTTACTCAAAACAAAAGGCACGTTGACATACTCAGACATGTTCTTTCTAAAGAGTTGAAAATCAATAACATGCCCATACTGTCCTTAGTAGTTATGGCTAATCCCAAAACTATAATCAAAAAATATAAATGTCCAGCTGAGATTGATAGATGTATTATTAAGTATGACCAACTTAAATCTACACTGGAAAAATACCAAAATGATAAGGTAAATACATATGATCTAGCGGAAAAGGAAATGAATGATATTGCTAATTTGCTTGTTAAGTTAAATACTCCAATAGATATGGATTTTGTAGCGAAGTATCAACTTTCAAGTAATGACAGTCAAATTCAAAGAAAAGACGAAGCACAACTAAGAGAAGAACTGACTGCTTTTAGGCTTAAAACGTCAAGGGAAGAAAATGTTAAGGCATATTACATCTTCAATAATAGTGAGATGGAAGAAATCATAGCTAGACACCCCATATCAGAAGAAGAACTGCTAGAAGTTAAAGGATTCGGGAAAATAAAGGTTGAGAAGTATGGTAAGGAGATATTGAATATATTTGCAGGTTAAGTTTTTGATGCCTATAATGAAATGTTTATTATATCTATGAGTGCAGGATTGTGCATACAATGAAAACTGACGCTTCAGGATTAATCCTGAGCGTCTTTTTGTGTTGGTCTAATGGTTCTTGGTTGTCAAACTCTATTTCCACAAGGTGAACCAAATCTGATGGCTTCATTTTCAATGCTCTTGCAATATCAAATAGGCTAGTTAGAGTAGGTTGATACTTAGGGACTTAAATTTAAAGGCAGCTGACGAAATGATCGAAGCGTTAAACTTAGTGAAACAGAATTACAGAGAATTAATGGGCATTGGTGGGATATACAAATTATTTCTCGCAGAAAAATTTCGTTAGAATCATTACATAAGTATTTGGAGAAATGCAGAGAAGATCAACACAGTACCACTTTTTTATTAATGGCCAAATTCAAACAAAGAGAGATTGTGCTTAAAAAGTTTGAGGAAGAAGTTGATTTTTTCTACGGTTTAGGTGGAGAAACTATTTTGCGATTAAATATTCTTATTAGTTGGCATTCAGATAAAGTTGGAAGAACAGATCCTGAAATAAATGAAGTATTGAGACAGATTCATTCATATTCATTTGAAACAATGGATCGATTAAATAAGTTTCAAAAAAATATTCAGAATGAGTTTTTAGGTAAAATCTATAATGGGAAATTACAAAATTCACCGATTCGGCAAATGGCAATAAAGTACATATCAATAATTGTAGAACATTAGAAGTATCTAATTTTAAAGTGAAGGTGACACAAAATCAAAGAGGAACTGGTCAATATTTTTTTACATCTGATTTATTAGAGGCATTAGAATTTTCCAAAGTCAAGAAATGCGATGTTTGTAGAAGAAATTTTTAATTCAATAAAAACTTTATAATTTATTCAGGAAAAATAATTACTAATCTCCTCTCAATTGGGAGGTTTTTTCATGTGAACATACGCTTGCTGACAGATTAGTGTCTCTGCTGTTGTGTATAATGATGGAAATAATCTGTCGAATAAAGGAATTTCCAGTTGGATTGTGGAATAAGTCTAAAGGACTATAAATGATAGGATTATCGGAGTGATGTTGCTTGAAATTCTATATCGGAGTTACAGATCATAGTTGGTTTCATCACTTGTCGAATATACAACCGGATGAAGTGAACTTCTGGCAACCAGGTGGCAAACAAACGTTTAAAGCCATACAGACGAATGATCTGTTTTTGTTTAAACTACACAGTCCACATAACTTTATTGTCGGTGGAGGTTTTTTTGTCAGACATTCATTCTTACCAGTATCTCTGGCATGGGAAGCTTTCGGAATTAAAAATGGAATGGCTGATTATATAGGTTTTAGAAATGGCATTCATAAATACAGAAAGAGTGATTTTCGCTCGGAGCCTGATCCAACGATTGGTTGCATCATACTTGCACTGCCATTTTTCTTTGAAAAACGTGATTGGATTCCTGTGCCAGTAGACTGGAAGCCCAATATTGTACAAGGTAAAACGTATGACACTGATACAGAGCTCGGGCTTGCCCTATATGGAAATGTTCATGAAAGGCTTAATCGATTGTCATATAAAGATTCTGAGTCCATAATGGAAATCGGCGAGTCGAATCGTTATGGTTCGGGACAAATTATTTATCCGAGAATAGGTCAGGGCACATTCAAGGTTATAGTGACTGAAGCTTATCATCGCCGCTGTGCAATAACAGGAGAAAAAACCTTGCCAGTCTTGGAAGCTGCACATATCAAACCGTATTCTCAAAACGGTCCACATTTGACCATTAATGGCTTGCTATTGAGGAAAGATATGCATACGTTATTTGATCGAGGCTATATAACAATCAATGAAGAACTCCAAATTGAAGTAAGTAAGAGAATTAAAGAGGATTATGGAAACGGTAAAGAGTATTATGCATTTCATGGGAAGAGACTAGCCGAGATTCCTGAACAGCATAATGAAAGACCATCCACACAGTTTTTAAGATGGCACAATGAGAATGTATATCTAGCATAGAGTATCAGTGCTAAAAGAAATAATTAATGAAAATCGAGAATCACAATTCTGATGGTTTCTCAATCAATGGAGCAATCTGATCTTGTTGTTCCTCAGTGATAGATATTTCATCAAAACCAAAACCTTTAACCTTTTATGTATAGATAGCTTTCACATACCGGCCAATCGAGCAGAATGGACAATCTGAGCGATGCCTTAAATGGCATCGCTCTTCTATTTGCTTCCACATGGAATAGAAGGAAAGAATTCCTGCGCTATCGAGAATATATAAAGATTGTCGTAACGTGGAGAACACTGGAGGCTTACTCAATATGATTTCAAGCGAGCTGAAGGAGATCTTCACAAATCTTACCATCTGGAAAAAGAATGGGCAGCGAGCACCACACAAGCCGCTATTGATCCTTTATGCCCTAGCTCAGCTTCAACGGGGAGATACGGTTCTACCCTATAAACAAGTGCGGGAAAAATTGAAGAGACTGCTTATCGAATTCGGTCCGGTGAGAAAATCCTATCATCCGGAAGAGCCATTCGTACGGCTGAGTACAGAAGGGATATGGATACTAAGCAACGCCTTAGATAAAAGAAAGTTCTCAGATAAACAGTTAGTTGCGGAAGATGTAGCAGGTGGTTTTACTCCAGAAGTCCTGTCGCTATTATCGAATAACGATCAGCTCATTCAGGAGCTTGCAGAGCAATTGCTTCATGAGCATTTTCCGGATACGATTCACCAGGATATTATTGAGGAGGTTGGTCTTTCATTTGCCTCCCAGCAAAAAATGCGCCGTAATCCAAACTTCAGAGACCGCATTCTTCGGGCCTATGAATATAGCTGTGCAGTGTGCGGTTTCAACGTCAGGCTTGGCAATAATCTGGTCGGCATCGACGCGGCACATATTCAATGGCATCAGGCAGGCGGACCGGATATAGAAGAGAATGGTATTGCGTTATGCTCGCTGCACCATAAACTGTTCGATCGCGGCGTATTTACAATCACGGATGAACGGGAGCTGCTCGTTACAGAGCAAGCGCATGGGACTGTCGGCTTCGAAGAGTGGCTGATGCGGTTCCATGGGAAGCGAATTCGGTATCCGATCCATCCGCTTTATCAGCCCAAAGATAATTTTCTCGAATGGCATATTAGGGAAGTGTTTAGAGGACCGGGAAGGTATCTGGTGAAATGAAAAATGCAGACGAGGTGCTACAAGAAACAAGGCTTGTACAAGCAATTGATCAATAAACTAACGAAGGATCAGCTTATTTTCTTACCTATAGAATTGTTCAGAAATTTTGAGGGCTTAACTGAAATGTAAGAGTTTAATTTAGTTGTAGGAGGATGTTCATGGAAGCCATAATCAAGTCAATTATAGAGTTCCGAGATGCACGAGATTGGAAGCAGTTCCATAACCCTAAAGACTTAGCAATTTCTTTATCTTTGGAAGCTAGTGAACTACTTGAGAACTTTCAATGGAAAGATAGTAAAACGGCTTTGATTGAAAATATGGACGAGATTAAAAACGAATTAGCTGATGTCTTGATTTATGCCTTGATGATGGCAAATGATTTAGAGATCGACGTAGAGACAATAATTCTTAATAAATTAAAGATTAACGAGGCAAAGTATTCTGTAGAAAAATACAAGGGAAGTTCAAGGAAGTACTCAGAGAATTGAAGATTGGGGTCTGATCTCGATGATCATCTATGAAGCCACAAAAGAAGAATTTATGAACCATGTAACTGAGGATAGTATCGCCATGAAGATCCATCAGGCATTTGTTGAGAAAATTGGCGGTACATCAAAAAGCGAAATTAATTCATGGAATAATTCTATGAACTATATGTACAAAGTTCTTAATACAACTCAGATACCTGATGATATCTCTGTTGCAATCGAATATAAAGTGCCTGCAAATTCAAGACGAATTGATTTTATCATATCCGGGCTAGATGAGAATGGCCAATACTCAATAGTTATTATTGAACTGAAACAATGGGACAAGCTTGATCTGGTAGAAGATGAGGATGGAATGGTTCGCACTTTTATTGGGAAAAGACTTGTTAAGACGGCTCATCCCTCTTATCAAGCTTGGTCATATGCGAAATTAATTTCTGAGTACAACGAATCTGTCCAGAATGATCAGATCTCGTTGCGCCCCTGCGCTTATTTACATAATTATATGCATACGGAGAATGATCCTCTTACAAATAATTTATACAATAATTACATAACTAAAGCTCCCGTCTTCACTAAAGGCGATGTTCTAAAGCTCAGGGGATTCATTCATTTATATATTAAGAAGTCAGATCAAAAAAAATCACTCTATCTTATTGAACATGGGAAAATCAGACCTTCAAAATCTTTGCAGGATGCTTTAATGAAAATGCTGGACGGAAATGAAGAGTTTATCATGATTGACGAGCAAAAAGTGGTGTATGAAACCGCTCTTTCAATGGCAAAGAAGGCTCAAAATGGTGGAAAAAAACAAGTTTTGATTGTTGAGGGTGGACCTGGAACTGGGAAATCAGTTTTGGGAATTAATTTGTTGGTACAACTTACCGCAAAAGAGTTAGTTTGCCAGTATGTAACCAAAAACAGTGCTCCCAGAGAGGTCTATACAAAAAAATTACAAAAAAACTATAAAAAATCATATATTAATAATTTATTTAAGGGTTCAGGTGTCTTTTATGAGGCGTTGAAAAATGAGTTTGATGTTTTAATTGTTGATGAGGCTCATCGATTAAATGAAAAATCGGGTTTATTTAAAAATAAAGGTGAAAACCAAATGAAAGAAATCATATATGCATCAAAGTTCTCAGTATTCTTTATTGATGAGTATCAGAAGATCTCGATGCATGATATTGGAAATAAAGAACAGATTAAACATTATGCGATGTTGTTTGATGCAGAAGTTGTTGAAATGGAGCTAGAATCACAATTTCGTTGCAACGGTTCGGATGGATATCTAGCTTGGTTGGATGATGTTATAGGCATACGTGAGACTGCGAATTATGATGGATTCGATTTCGAATATGATTTCAAGATATTTGATGATCCTAATGAGCTTCGAAATCAAATATTTGAAAAAAATAAGATAAATAATAAAGCTATATAAGTTGAACTATTGGTTTTCCGGTAGCTCCCCTGATTCCATCCTAATGCATAGACGATCGATGATGTTTAAGGGATCTTTCATGATTTGTTCCATGAAGGAATGTACGTTTCCTCGTATTTCGACGACGGTGTGATAGAAGACATTATTAATCACATCCGACTTTAACCATTTCCATAATCCCTCGACGATATTAAGTTCTGGGCTGTACGGAGGAAGAAAAACAAGTTTAAGCCGACCTTGCTGCTCCTTAAAAAATGGTTCAAGCAATTTTGCGTGGTGAGCTCGAGCATTGTCCAATACCATTGTTATTTTGCCTTTGGGGTAAGCATCAACGACTCGATGCAGAAACACCAGAAACTTTTCAGCTGTATATTCCTCATCTTCCTGCCATACGATTTGGCCTGTGCCGTAATCAACTGTAGAAAACAGCTTTACGCCTCGATGTTTGCCTGTGGTTTTTATGATTCGCTGTTTGCCTTTAGCAAACCAGGTGCGTTGAAGAGCTTGATAATCACGGATCATGGCTTCATCTTCAAACAATAAATGATCAATTTCGCCATTCTCGTAATTTTTTTAACCTTGGGAAGGTTGTTTCGACAAACTCTTTTTGCTTCTCTTCGTCAGCTGCCGCTAAGGTATAGGTTGGTTTGGTATAGCTCATATCAAGACGGTGCATCAACTTGGACACACCCCGGATGGAGTAACTTTCGCCAAACTCACGTTTGATATACTCGCCGATCAGTTGAAGCGTCCAGTTGAATTTTGCCGTAAATCCAACCTCATGAGGAAGTGATTCTATGATTGTCTTCTTAAGCTTCACTTGCTGCTCTTTAGTAATTCGCTCACGGCGACCAGGGGAGAAATTCATCTGTAATCCATCTAAACCGGATTCGTGATATTGCTGTAAATACGTTCTTACCGTACGCTCCGACCTCCCGATGATTGTGGCAATTTGCTGCTTGTCATGCCCCAGTAAATGTAAGCGAACTGTCTGGTATCGCTCGAACATTCGACGGTTCTTTTCTTGTTTTAACCGTTTCTCAACTTCCTGTAACTTAACTGCTTCCATCGTCATCACCCGTCCATTAAGTGGTCTTCACTTATTCGACGGTTGATGGGTAGAAATCCTTTCAATTAGAAAAGGAAAGTGTCTAGTTCAACTTATATAGAATTGTTGCAGGGTATTGCTGGGATTGGAAGACAGAAGGAAAAGGAAACAACAATGTTTACGATATCTCCATTTCAGATCATGATTTTTTCATGAGTTGGAATTTAAATAATACAACTACTTGGGCCATTGATCCCGAATCAGTAGAGCAAGCAGGTTGCATTCACACATCTCAAGGGCTTGAATTCGATTATGTTGGTGTCATTATAGGCGAAGATTTACGTTATGAGAATGGCCGAATCATGACAGACCCATTTAATCGTGCAAAAACTGACAAATCACTTACAGGGTTTAAATCGCTTTATAAGAAGAACAAGGATGAGGCACTTCGAATTGCTGACCAAATCATTAAAAATACCTATCGGACATTAATGACACGAGGAATGAAGGGGTGCTACGTTTATTGCATGGACCCTGATTTGAAGAAGTATCTTATTCAGAGAATGATTAGAAAGAGTAAGTTAGTTTATATACCATATTCAGAACAACCAATTGCTGCGGAACAATCAGCTACATACTATGTAACAAATGAAGAGTAAAGCTAAGCTTAAACAAAAGTAGTGACAAGGGAAAGGCTAGTTAACGAAGCTTTGGCTGGTGTATTCCTTGAAGGCCTGGCTAAAGTACGAATAGTTCAATGACACATGATTCAAAACGATCGCCATGTTGAGGTCCTTCCGATAGGTAAAGTTCGAGATATCCCCGACCTTCTTAAACAGCAGGAGTATTTTCACGGACTCGCCCCCGTACACATCCATCCTCCTTATCGGCATAAGAGGCATGGTAAACTCTTTCCAGTTGACGATTAAGAAAGCTTCGAATATGATGATTTTGTCATAAGAGAGGTGATAGAGATGATGGCCTTCTTGATGCAAGCGTTTACAAGTAGGCTGACCCGCAAATATTTAGTGATTTTTTCGCTGGTCCTGATCATACCCACAATTGTCATATATCGTTTGATTGTGAGCTATGCACAGAATGTAATGGAAGGGCAGATTGCCCGAGACAATTTAATTGGGGCGGATTCCATTGTGAAACGCTTGAATGCTGAAATCACTAACGTTGTGCTGCAGCTCCAGCTTATTGCCGGCCAGAATCTCGCATTGCCGACGGATGAAATAACGATGTACGAGAACGCCAAGCAAACGATTGCCAAAAGCTCTATGATTCACTCCATTTATTATGTGGACAACGGCTCGCAAATGAGGTTTGAGGCGCCTTTTTCACCAAAAATGCAAGCGGTAACCTATGCTTATCCGGGACTTGAGCATGTGCGCTGGAGCTATACTTACATGGTTTCGGGGCTGCTTCAGAATAATCGCCAGGAAACAACAGTGACGATCGCAGTGCCGGTGTATTATAAAGACAGGACCTTTCATGGAGCTCTGGTGGCTGAACTTAGCCGGGATTATTTGTCGGAGATGCTGCGTACGATGAGCGCGACACGAGAGGGGTTCAGCTATCTGCTCGATTTGAACGGCCAAGTCATAGCATCCTCCGATGTTGCCATTCTTGGAAAAGATTTCGGTCATGATGCTATTGGACAACGTTTAATGATTGGCGATTCGGGTCTCATCTCAAGTTCTTATCAAGGTCAAGAAAGCATCGTCGCTTATCAGCAAATCAGGGATAATTGGGGACTTGCATTGGGGATACCCAAAGAGATTGCCTTTAAACCGGTCAAGACGCTCGGTATGGCTTTGACCATCAGTTTTTTTTCCATTTTCATGCTGACTTTATTTCTTATTTTATTTGGAATGAGGGATTTGCTATACCCGATCATTCATCTAACCCGTTTTGCCAAGAAATACAGACAGGAGCATACGCTGGAAGCAGTTCAGGCGGACCGAATTGAAGCCAAAGATGAACTGAGCGAGCTGACTGGAACAATGAAGGCACTTACACGCGAGCTTGATTTCAAGGAGAGGTTTCTTCGCGACGTGATTGAAGGAATCCCCTATGCGCTCGTTACCATCAATCATGAAGGCTTGGTTACACATGCAAATGAAAAGTTTTATCAATTGTTTCAAATCAGCTGGAACGACCACGCAAAAATGCAAATAGCCGTCATTCCCGAGCTGTCTGATATTTCATCGCTGCAAGGGGAAACGGTGCTTACCATCCTTGGCTCAAGAGGAGAAAGGAATATAGTTCGCATCGTGACGGCCCCCTTCCAAAACGGAGTTCTCGCTGTTTTGCAGGATGTGACCCAAATCAAGCTGCTGGAAGAGCACTTCAATCAGAGCGAAAAGCTTGCTCAGATGGGTCAAATAACGGCAGGTGTGGCACACGAGTTAAAAAATCCGCTTGCCGTACTTGCCAGCAGTTCAGAATTATTGCGGGATGAAATGATGGAAGAGCAGCAGGATCCCGCATTGGTTCGCACGCTGGTGGCAGATATTGACGAAGAGGTTGCGCGAATGAGCGGTATTGTAAATCAATTCTTATCGTTCGCCAAAGCAAAGGATGAGCACGATAACCCCATAGAAATTGATCAGCTTGTCGATCGTGTTCTGCATCTATTGCGCATCAAATTTAATGAATCAAAGGTAGTGGTGAATAAGAAATATGTGTCTCCGCTGCCTTTGATTTTGGGAAAATACAACAAGTTGATTCAATTGTTTCTCAATCTCTTTCTGAACAGCATTGATGCCATGCCGGGCGGCGGTGTTTTGACCATTAGTATATTTGGGAAAGATCCTTATCTGGAGGTCAGAATTGAAGATTCCGGTGAAGGGATTTCCCAGAGCGATATGCAGTGGTTGTTCAATCCGTTTTTTTCCACTAAGGAACAGGGTACGGGAATAGGTTTGACGATTGCAAGTGAAATCATCCGTGAGCATGGGGGAGAAATCCAGATCGAAAGCGTGCTTCACGAAGGGACGACCGTAATTTGCAAATTTCCAACGGGGCGATAGGGGGTGGCAGCATGACATACCGAATAATGGTAGTGGATGATGAAGTAAAGCTTTGCCGCAACATTGCGATAAAGCTGGAACGACGCGGATATAAAGTAGATACCGCCTATGATGGGAAGACGGCAATCGGATTGAGCGAACGGACGGCTTATGATGCGGTTATTTTGGACTATATGTTGACGGATATGACCGGATTGGATGTACTTCAGGCCATTAAACAAGGACATCCTTCGTTGCTGATATTCATGCTTACGGCATATGGGAATGTAGAAAATGCAGTGATGGCCATGAAGCTGGGCGCCGTTGATTATCTAAACAAACCCATAGAATTAAAGCTGCTCGCCGAGAAAATCGAAACCGCACTGCCTTTAACGGGAACGGATGAAGTCGTAGGTACGATATCTTTCGTGAGCGATCAGATGAAGCAGATTCGAGAGATGCTGGAGCGGGTCAACCAAACGGAAGCAAGCATCCTGCTGCTTGGAGAAAGCGGTGTCGGGAAAACAGCATTGGCAAAGTGGATACATCAAGAGAGCCACCGGTCTGAGCATCCGTTTATCTCGCTGAATTGCGCGGCAATTCCGGAGAATTTGATCGAGAGTGAATTGTTCGGCTACGAGAAGGGTGCCTTCACCGGTGCTGCCGATACACGCATTGGTAAATTCGAAGCGGCCAATCAGGGGACCATTTTCCTTGATGAAATTGGCGAGATGTCTCTGGCTACGCAGGCGAAGCTGCTGCACGTGATTGAGGAAAAGCGGATCATAAGGCTGGGCAGCCATCAGGAGCGCTATGTGGATGTCCGCATCATTGCAGCAACGAATCGGAATATTGGGGAATTCGTCCGTGTTGGGAAATTCCGTGAGGATTTATACTACCGCCTAAATCTGGTGGAAATTGTGATCCCTCCATTGCGTCAGCGCAAGGAAGACATTGCCGTGCTTGTCGGGCAAAAGCTGCAGGATCTCAATATGAAATACGGTAAATCCGTTACCGCCAGCGAGGAGCTTAAGAAAGCATTCGAATCCCTTCCATGGCAGGGGAACATTCGTGAGCTATTCAATGTGCTTGAAAGAATGCATATTCTTAAAAATACGGGGCATTTACATATCGGAGATCTCCCCAATAACTTGTCCGTGCAAGCGGATCGTAAACCACTAGAAACGCCTGCAGGCAAGCTGCAGGATGTTCTCGAGGAGGTTGAGGAAAAAATGATCGAGGATGCTCTGATTCGTTCCAAAGGAAATCAGACTAAGGCCGCAGATCTGCTTGGTATCTCCCGAAACACATTAATTCACAAAATGAAGAAGATCAAACGATGATGAAACGTAAATGGACTTGGATATTCATTGGGTTCATCATGATACTGCTAACGTCATGTTCCTCGGGAACATTGGAAAAGCCAAGCGATCTGAATCAACCGCTTCCGCTGAATAAAACGAAAATAACGGTTGGATCCAAGTCGATGACAGAGCAATATTTGCTATTGAAGATGACTTCACTGGTGCTGCGAGAGCACGGATACCCTGTGAATGAGATGGTAACACTCGATAGCGATGCGGTTCGATCCGCCATGGAAGCTGGGGTTATCGACCTTTACTGGGAATATACAACGACGGCCAGGGAGTACTATCAGAAGCAGACACCTATTTTTGATCCGGATGAAGTGTACCGTGCAGTTTCGGCAGCGGATGCGAGCAAAGGCATAATTTGGCTGCCAAGGAGTGAATTTAACAGCAGCTGGGCACTGCTTATGCGGGAGGATCTGGCTCATCAATTGGGGATACGCACCATATCGGATCTAACCCGCGTTTTCAAGGAAAAACGTCCATCCATGAAATTTGCCACCAATGATGAATACCAGCAAAGAGAAGACGGCATTAAACGACTTCAGGATATTTATAATTTCGTCATTCCCAAAACTCAAATGGTTGCTATGGACACAAGCCTGCTGCCGCAAGCCGTCAAGGAATCACGTGTTGAAGTTGCGGTCGGGCTCGCTTCGGATTCCCGAATTAAGGATCACCATCTGGTGATTGTTGAGGATGACCGCCATTTGTTTGCGCCCTATCATGCAGCTCCGGTTATTTTAAAGAAAACACTCGAATCTAATAAAGAAATCAGCGATATCATCGGACCGATTGCGGAAGTCATCAATAATGACAATATGAGGGATTTGATGTATAAGGTCGATATCCAGCATAAGGATGTTACCCAAACCGCACGGGAGTTTTTATTGCAAAAGCATATTTTAAAAAGATAAGAGAACGAGGCTGACGCCTTGTTTTTTTTCTACGACAGCAAGATTGACTAGCAGGAATTTCCAATCTTTTATCGAAAGTATAAAGGTCAGAATTTATTGTAGGAGATGACCTTAATGCTTGAGAAAAATAGATTGGGTGCTGCGCCCAGAGTTTACTTCAGACCTGAGTTTAAAAAATGTCCGCACTGTGAGTCAAAATTGCGGAGAACCCATACAGCATGGGAGAAAAAGATTGTCACAACAAACGGAATCATCCATGCATGGAGTATGGCTTATGCTTGCAAAAATCTAGATTGTACACATACAGGAGTTGCGTATAAATCTGCTGAAGCTGAGATGCTTAGCATGAAGCATTCCTCATATGGATATGATGTGCTTGCTCTCGTTGGAGAACTGCGCTTTAAGCAGCATCGAACAGTTAAAGAAGTTGCTGATGCGTTGAATGAACGAGGTATTCCAACGAGTGAAAGGCATGCTCAAAATTTGTACGAACGCTATCAGACGTTGCTTTCTGCGAGTTTGGATGATCATGTAAACAAAGTACTTGCAGAGACTACCGAACAAAATGGCGGCGTCATCTTATCGATGGATGGCGTTCAGCCTGAGAAAGGGAATGAAACTCTATATGTCCTACGCGAAGTATTCAGCGGCACGGTACTCGCTGCACAAAACATGAAGAGCGGAACGGCAGAAGAGCTGAAGACGCTCATTGAACCCATCATGGAGTTGGGCTATCCAATTGTAGGTATTGTAAGTGACGGGCAAAAATCCATTCGGCTGGCATTTGAGACCTTGTTACCGGATGTGCCTTACCAATACTGTCAGTACCATTATCTGAAGGACATAGCCAAACCCATTATCGAAGCCGATCGTAAATTAAAAATGGAACTCAAAAAAAGCATGCGCGGGATTCGGGACATCGAACGAAAAATAGAACAGGCTGAGATCCAAGCATCCGAGACGGGGAAAACGGAACAGCCAGATTCGGAAACTGCTGAAATTACCGAAGCGCAGATTGCCAAGGGATATGTGGCAGCTGTCCGAGCCTTGCTCCTAGAAGACGGAGATCCACCATTGGAGCTTCCTGGATTAATGATTTATGAACGTGCACAAGCGATTCAGGCTTCTTTACAAAGATGCTTGAGTAAAAAAAGAGCCTAGTTTGCTTCAAAATATTATCAGAATATTCAGCAAAATAGATGAAATGAATCCTGTTTATGAAGCCGTATCGCGGCTAATGAAACCGATGGATTATATCGCCATTATCCTTACCCCTGGTGAAGATAAAACTAGCGAGACGGTTGAATGGGAGCTATCAATGTTACTGAATTGGGTAAAACAAACCTACACGCTTGAGAATGACGAACTCATGGTTAACAATTTACTCAACTTTTCCAAAGGGTTTTGGAGAGGTCTATTCACTTGTTATGATCATTATTACATTCCAAGAACAAATAATGACTTGGAGCAATTCTTTCGACAGACGAAGGCTAGTCACCGTCGAATTACAGGACTTCGTAACTGGAACAGCTACATCGTACGCAATGGTGAAATGATCGTATTGGTGAACGATGCGCTTCGTCAAGAGCATGTGATTTCACGACTGCGTTCCGTTTCCTTTAGTCGTTATAAAGCACGGAAAGCACAGTGGGACCAGCGTTTAACCTGTGTCATATTACGTAAAAAGTTTAATCGCAATACCGAAGGCTACCTCAACGACTTAGAGCATAAATGGAATTTATTGAACAGTTAGTTGATTATGCTGTCGTAGTTTTTTTTTTGCTAATTTAGTGAAGGAAATTGCGCAGTAGTTTTACAATTTACCGTAAATATTTTGTGCAATCGCTTTCTTTTTAAAATACGTGGAGAGATATTTGTTGATTTCATTGCCTCTTATCAATTGGCACGATTATTGCTTTATAAATAACTATAAGCCAAATGAGGTGAAGAGATGAAAATTACAGCTATTGATATCAAACATTATCTGCTTCCCCTGGATCCGCCATTTAAGGCGGCGTGGGATCCTAACCCAAGAAAGAAATTCGCATCCTGGGCAAAGCAGCGGGCAGCCTGTTTACAAGCTGTTGGGAGGTCGTAATAACAAATTTCTTGTATACGCTTCCAATGGCGAAATCGTCGGGGTGGTTTTGAAAGTTCGCAATGTTTATACTACAAGCGTACTCGAGTAGGTGAACGAATGGGGGACTGTCACAAAGCGAGCGTAATGAACGTTTGTACATACTAAACAAGATGAAGGAGGTAAGATGAATGCCTGAAAAGAAAACTGGTCACTTTTTTGAAGCTGGGTTCGTCAAAACACTAATAGCAGTTGTACTGTCAATTGTAATGATCTTATCGTTGTCTCTCCCCGGTTTTGCAATGGGGAACTCCGATACAACGGGAGATTGGTTCAAGGATTCCATGAAAAAAGCAGTTGAAAACGGTGTCTTTCAAGAAGGCCTTACAGCAATGGATTCAACTAGGGAAGTAAGTCGCGCCGAAATGTCCGCTGTAATGAATCGTATATTCAGTGCCTCAGAATCCGCTGATCTGACGGATTATTCGGATGTGCCGAAGGGGAGTCCATATGCATCAGACATCGCGAAAGCTCTGAAAATGGGCGTCATAAATGGTGAAAATGGAAAAATACGTCCGATGGATGCTATTACCCGTGAAGAAGCTTTCACAATTCTTGCACGTGCGTTCAGCTTACACACAACCGATATATCTCCACTAAAAAAATTCAGTGATTCAACAGCTATCGATGAGTGGGCTGAACCCGGCATGGCTGCCCTTACAGCAGCTGGCTACATTATCGGTTCAAACGACAAGATCTATCCTAAAGATAAAATAACGCTAGGTGAATTGGCCGTTATCATTGACAAACTTGTAGCAGCTTATTATAAAACAGCCACGACATCTTCTTCTGCACCCACAGGAAATATAATGATCACCGCGCCTGGAACTGTTCTTAAGAATATGACTATAGCCGGTGACCTGATTATTGGTGATGGGGTCGGTACAGGAGTAGTCACCCTTGAGGGTGTCACTGTTAGTGGGCGCATTGTTGTGCGCGGCGGTGGCGAGAGCTCCATTAAGCTTATTAATTCCAGTGTTAATGGTAAATTAACCGTTATCAACAAGGTACATATAACTGCCTCCGACAACAGTAAAGTTCCTTTCATCGAATTGAAAACAGACGCTATTTTAGATGGCACAGGTTTTGGAGACGTCACCGTTTCTTCAGACACCGGGTCGAACACTTCCTTGAATGTTATAGGAAATGTTAACAATATTGGTATTTTTACCCAAGTTTCTCTTCGGTTATCAGGCGGAACCATAGATCATGTGTTGGTACAACCCGGCGCCGGCACAACAACGATTGCTGTCGCTAACGGATCCACTATAGGCGGTATCAGGACCAACGCACGGACAGAAATCACAGGATTGGGTTCGATAAGAAAGCTTGAAGTGAACGCCGAAGGGATTAAAACGGAGCAAACGCCTTCTCAAACAATCATCGCTCAGAGCGTAGTAAACGGGGCAAGCATTGCCGGTCAAACCGTTAAACCCGTAGGAGATTCCAATAAAGAAAATACCTCGGTATCGTTTAGCGAAATTGCTATTACACCGTCTTTGAACTTACCCGTAGACCAAGTAGAGACCTTGATGCCGGCAATTAAAACAGCCGGTACAGAAAGCCAAAACATCTACTGGTATTCTTCCGATACACGTGTTGCAACGGTATCCAGAAGTGGTTTGGTGACAGCAATGTCGATTGGAACAGCCATCATTTTGGCCTATTCTGATGATGGAACCTTGTCTAATATCTGTACAGTTAATGTCAGAGCAAAGAACAATCAAGGTCAATTTTCAAATTCGATGGAGTATGGACCTGACTTTGTTGTCGGCGATCCGCGTACAGATGCTCCGGAATTAGCACATAGAGGCAAATTTGGTGTGGGAGTACGTACCATCACGGTAACAGACCCTGCACAAGGTCAGAGACCGCTTCCACTTGAAATATGGTATCCTGCAGTTATTCCCAGTGGCATGAAGGAAATGACATGGTATACAGACTTTACTGGAATTAGCAGTGACCCTAACAGACCGGTAAAACCCTTTACCTTTGTCGGCCGAGCGCTGCGTAATGCCGCACCGGATTCATCTGCTGGCAAGTTGCCGCTGGTAATCGTTTCTCATGGATTTCCTGGCACAAGAACAATGATGACCAACTTAACGGAGAACCTTGCTTCTAAGGGATATGTTGTCGTTGCAATTGAGCATACAGGAAATACCAAGTTCGATCAAAGAAACATGGCGGATCAACGCCCGCGAGATGATGTTTTTGTCATTGATTGTTTGGAGGCCGCAGGCAAGGAACCAGGCAGCTTCTTAAATGGTGTTGTTGATGCATCCCATACGGCTCTTATTGGATACTCTTTCGGCGGGCAAGGGGTACTTAGAGCAGCAGGAATTGATGATACCATTTCTTCTGACCCAAGAGTTAAAGCCTTGGTAGCCTTCGCACCTTATGGCGAATCGAAGCCGGAAAATGAAGCAAAGCTGACTATACCCTCATTAACCGTTGCAGGCACTATGGATGATACAGCAAATTTTAATACTATAAAAACCAAATACAATAATTTTGTAAACTCTGATCGTTATTTCCTTGTTTATCAAAACGGGAACCATGAAATCCCCGTTAACCCACCGCCATATACGACTTATTCAGACGTCTATGTTAATAGCACAACCCGTTCTGCTGTTCCTCCTCAGCTTCAAGACGAATGGCAAAAGTGGAGAGAGTTCATCTATTATAATGAGCCAACGTGGGATCAGCAGCACATGAACAATATCAATCAGCATTTTGTGACAGCTTTCCTTGACCTTTACATGAAGGGTGACAAAGCAAAACGGGACTACTTGAATGTACCTTATCCCATATCGACAATCAATTCACTGTATGGACTTGCCAGCCCTAATTGGAAGGGTTTTCAACCTTGGACCAATGCAGGTCTGGAACTGTACCATTCAGATGCGGTAAAGCCTTTAATTCCTGTTTATGATGGTAAAAAGGATCTTAGCCATACAGCCAACAGTATGACCGGTTTCAAAGATACACCTGCCATACAAAACTTCGTCCCACAGGCAAATGGATACCTCAATTCCTCCATTTATGGGCCTAACTTTATGTTCGGTGATCCAAGAACCGATGCACCTGAGTTGGCTTATAGAGGCAAGTATGGTGTAGGCGTGCGGACTATCAATACCATTAATCTGGATCAGATTGATATTCGCAAATTTGACAAAGCATCCAATCCGAAACCCATTTACAACAGACCTCTCAAAATGGAGGTTTGGTATCCAGCAATCATACCTGAAGGCAAAAAGGAGGTTACTACCTATTATGATACGACCGGAATGTATCCTGATCCTACGAGACCCAATGTTCCGTTTGAACGTACAGGCCGGGCATTAAGAGAGGCATCACCCGATATTTCTGGCGGCAAATTTCCGCTGGTGGTATTGTCGCACGGTGCGGGAGGTTCAAGATTACTGCTGTCCTACCTTGGGGAAAACCTCGCCTCCAAAGGCTATGTGGTTGTAAGTATCGAACATACAGGCTCAACAAAGCTGGATAACAATTCGGTTGAAACCTTATTAAACAGACCGTTAGACGACCGGTTTGCCATAGACACAATGGAAAGAATGGGCAATACATCATCAAGCTTTCTAAGCGGCATTGTCAATGTGGATCGTACTGCGGTAGTCGGTTACTCCATGGGTGGATATGGGGTACTTAATCTGACAGGCGTAGGACTTAATCCTTCCTTTGTCAAAATTCCGGGATCATTTGGCGATGACCGAAAACGTACGTATCCGAATTACGCAAAGACTCTTGACCCGCGTATCAAATCCGTTGTTGCTATTTCACCTTGGGCAGGCTCTTCAGAAGAGGTTTTCGATAATCAGAGTTTGCTAGGCTTAACCCTGCCGACACTGTTTATCACAGGAACTGCAGACCAAACAGCTCCGTTCAACAATGTTAAGCGAATGTTCGAAGGCACCAGAAATGCCGACCGATACATGTTAGTCTATCAGAACGGTGACCACGAGGTTGGCAGCAGTATCAAGCCGTGGATTACCTATACAAATGTTTATACCAACAGCCCCGTCAGACCGGAAAGTCCAGAAGAACAGAAAATAGCTTGGCAAACCTGGCGTGACTATATGTTCTACTATGAACCGGTTTGGGAAAATGCACACACCAACAATATCAACGAGCACTTTGTAACCGCATTCCTTGACTTATATCTCAAAAATGATACGACAAAGCAGGCTTTTCTAGATGTGCCTAAACCTATTGGAAACGAGCAGGCACTCAACGAGTGGGGCGCAACCGGATCCGGCTGGAAGGGCTTCAAAAACTATGGATTAAGTGGAATTGAGCTTCATAAACGAGTCACAGGACAAGGCGGCATTCTTGACTTTGTTCAAACTGCAAAAACACCCGACACGGCAAGCTTTAGCTTCACTGCACCCACGGGTGCCACCCAAGTAGAGGTCGTTAGTTCCATAGACGGCGGCTTAACGTGGCGAACTGCAAATACTGGGAAACTAACCGCCGCTTCAACGACCGCTACAATAACAGGACTGCTTCCAGGCACAGTTTACCAATTCAAGCTTCGAGTCAAAGAAGGCACTTATAATGGTGAGTCTCCAGAAGTACTGTCAGCTCCAATTATCGACTTAAAATCGTCAAAAATCACAAGTACCACCGCTAGTTTGACTTTCGGAAAACCAATCGGTGCTACCTCCATAGTGTTGATGCAGTCAAGTGATAATGGTAAAAAATGGGTACCTTCGAAGACTGAAGCATTGACCGAAGCTTCTACGTCAGCGACTGTAACCGACCTGAATACTGGCACTTACCAGTTCATGCTGGCGGTCACAGGCGGAAGCCGTGCAGGCAATTCCAACGTCATTACGGTTTCTGTACAATAATAAACAACTATGTTGCAAAAGCATATTTTAAAAAGATAAGAGAACACGGCTGACGCCTTGTTCTTTTTTTTAGCTAATTTAGTGAAGGGAATTGCGCAGTAGTTTTACAATTTACCGTAAATATTTTGTGCAATCGCTTTCTTTTTTAAAATACGTGGAGAGATATTTGTTGATTTCATTGCCTTTTATCAATTGGCACGATTATTGCTTTATAAATAACTATAAGCCAAAAGAGGTGAAGAGATGAAAATTACAGCAATTGATATCAAACATTATCTACTTCCCCTGGATCCGCCATTTAAGGCGGCATGGGATCCTAACCCGAGAAAGAAATTCGCATCCACCATTGTTAAGGTTCATACCGACGAAGGGATTACGGGAATCGGTTCCGGAGATTTAATGACTGGTTTTGAAGGGCATGAGCATTTATTTATCGGCAAAGATCCATTTGAAATTGAACGGCATGCGCAAGTAATATATAATATCGATTTTCATTATGGACGGTGCTGGAGTCTTGATCTCGCTTTGTGGGACTTGATGGGCAAAGCAGCCGGGCAGCCTGTTTACAAGCTGTTGGGAGGTCGTAATAACAAACTTCTTGCATACGCCTCCAATGGCGAAATCGTTGAACCGGCCGTACGCGCAGAAAGAGCTCAGATGTTTATCGGGATGGGTTATAAAGCGATGAAGATCCGCTTTCATCATGAAGATGTTCGTGATGACATTAAAGTTGTCGAGCAAGTGCGCAAAGCGGTTGGAGACCGGATTGAAATTATGATCGATGCCAACCAAGGCTGGAAAATGCCCTGGGACACAGAAGGTACATGGGACTTAAAGAAAGCCTATCAAGTGGCTAAGGAATTGGAGCAGCTAGGCGTGTTCTGGCTCGAGGAGCCGCTGCCGCATCACGATTTCCGCGGTCTGGCCAAGCTTCGCGAGATGACGGGCATCCGTATCGCTGGCGGAGAGATGAACCGCCGCATGCATGATTTCGTCGAGCTGAACCGCCTTGGGGCGCTTGATGTGTACCAGCCGGATGCAGCCCTATCCGGCGGCATCACCTACACGAAGAAGATCGCCGATCTTGTTCAGGCCGACGGCGCCTGGTTCAGCCCTCACACGTGGACAAATGGCATCGGCGTTCTGGCGAATCTTCATTTGGCCGCAGCCGTCAGCCTATGTCCGTATCTCGAATTCCCTTATGATCCGCCTTCTTGGACAGCCGATCGCCGAGACTTCGTGATGGCTAACAAATTAGAGGTCGATTCCGATGGGTATCTGAAGCTCTCAAATGCGCCTGGACTGGGTATTGAACTCGATGAAGAAGCGCTTGATCGATACGCTTATAAGCATGTGTATGTAGGTGAAAGCTGATGAGCTACTTGTTCAATAACCTCAGTGATGTAGGAGCGTTGTTTGGACAGCACGTGATGCTTACGTTTACTTCTCTCGGAATTGCCTTGTTGTTCGCGGTACCAATCGGATTTTTGGTAGCCAATTACCGGCAGCTCTACACCCCAATTACAGGTGTACTGGGCATCATTTATACGATTCCCAGTATGGCGCTTTATGCGACGCTGATTCCATATACAGGCCTAGGCGTGAAGACTGCTATGATAGGGCTTGTCGCCTACGCGCAGATGATCTTGGTGCGAAATATTGTCGCAGCCATTCAAGGAATTGACCCCCTGATGCTGGAAGCAGCCAAGGGCATGGGCATGGGAAAATGGCAAATCGTCTGGAAGATCGAGCTGCCGTTATCCGTTCCTGTCATCCTGGCAGGAATTCGAATTGCAACCGTTTCCATAATCTCCATTGGAACTATTGCAGCGTGGATCGGCGGCGGTGGACTGGGTACATTGATTTTCCAAGGCTTAAATCACCAGCATACCGGTAAAATTATCGCGGGAACGATTGCAATCACCATTTTGGCTGTTGCAGCGGATGTCTTGTTCCGTTTTATAGAATGGCTGCTTCGTCCAAAAATAGCGTAATGCCAGCTCATGCTTACGAAGAAAGTTTTCCTTCGGAAAACTCTTAGGAGGTGATCCCCATTGGTTTGGAATGAAATTCAAACGTATTTTCATGCGAATGCACCTGTCTTTTGGAGCAACTTATTCAGCCACATACAGCTTAGCCTCGCTGCCATCGGTGTTGCCCTAATCTTGTGCGTGCCTTTAGGTATCTGGATCTCACGGAGGCTTGCTATAGCCAACTACATCATTAACGGCATTAACATGTTCCGTGTTGTGCCAAGCTTGGCCATCCTGGCTTTGGCCATGCCGATCTTGGGGGTTGGGTTTAAACCTGCCTTGCTTGCCTTAACCGTACTGGCTTGTCCGCCTATTATCATCAACACCTATGTTGCATTTCGGGAAATTGATGCCGGCATTAAGGAGGCGGCGAAAGGAATGGGTATGACGCCGCTGCAGATGGTGCTCAAGGTGGAGTTTCCGTTGGCGCTGCCGGTCATGCTGGCGGGTGTTCGAACCGCTTCCGTTGAGGTGATATCCAGTGCGACATTAGCCGTATTGATCGGCGGCCAAGGTCTGGGCAGCTACATCATCAATGGTGTCAGCATGATGTCCAAAAGCTACCTGCTCATAGGCGCAGTACCGGTAGCTATATTAGCCATTATGAGCGAATTCATATTCGCTTATATTCAAAAACGACTGAGCTATAACTGATCCATGTTCAATCTTGCCTTAAGGGCGATTGATATATCTTAATCCAATGAAAAGGGGATATTTTCACATGAAAAAACGTTTTTTCGCATTATCTGTTTTTGCAATTTCAGCAGCAGTAGTTTTGGCAGGGTGCGGCAGCGTAGCATCTTCGGGGAAATCGAGTGCATCGCTAACGGTTGGATCCAAAGATAACACGGAAAACCATCTGATTGGTGAAATGTATGCGGACATTTTCGAGGACATGGGTATGAAGGTAACGCGCAAGCTGAGTCTCGGCGGTACGGCACCTACCTTTGAAGCTTTGAAGAAGGGCGATTTGGACATTTACCCGGAATATACCGGAACAGGTTTGACGGTAATGCTGAAGCAGCCAGTAGAGAAAGATCAGAAGAAGGTTGAGCAGACTTTAAAAGACGGTTTCAAGCAATGGAATCTGGAATGGCTGGATTCGGCTCCGGAAAATGCCACTTATGGCTTTGCCACCAAGATGGATACAGCAACCAAACTAAAGCTGGAAACCATTTCAGACTTGGCTGCACACAGCAGTGAGATGACCCTTTCCTACCCGCAAGAATTTGACGTACGTGATGATTCTTTACCGGGTCTGCAGAAAGCTTATAAGGATAAGGGCGGCTTCAAATTCAAAAAGCAATTCCAAATCGATTACAGTCTTCGTTATAATCCATTGAAAGATGGGCAATCAGACGTAACCGTATCGGTAGGCACAGACGGACAAATTGCAGGTATGGGCCTCAAGCTGCTCAAGGATGACATCGGCTTCTTCCCGATATATCACGTTGCTCCGCTGATTAGATCAGATGCGTTGACGAAAACTCCAGCCATTAAAGATCGCCTGAATGCATTATCCAAGCTGCTCACCGACGAAGCCGTTCAAAAAATGAACTGGCAGGTAGACGGTCCGGATAAAAAAGAAATCAAGGATGTAGCCAAAGCATTCCTCAAAGACAATAAACTCATCAAATAACATGGAGGGCTCTATGCTATCGATACAAACAAAGCTTTACCTGGATGGAGAGTGGACGGAGGCCGAATCCGGCCTCCTCTCTCCTGTCTATAATCCGGCAACGGGAGAAGTACTGACGGAAGTTGCCCATGGCGGACAGGAAGATGCGCGGCTTGCTGTAGAAGCGGCATACCGAGCTTTTCCTATCTGGTCCACAACAGCAGCAGAAGTGCGTTCGGTCTGGCTGCGCAAAATGTACGACGCCGTTGTGGCGAGTGCCGACCGTTTGGCGGAAATCATGACGCTGGAGCAAGGGAAACCGCTCGAAGAAGCCAAGGGTGAAGTGCTTTGGGGCGCGGAGTTTCTGCTTTGGTATTCCGAAGAAGCGAAGAGGATCAACGGTGAGATCATTCCGTCCTCACGCACGACACAAAAGATACTTGTTCAGAGGCAGCCCATTGGTGTTGTCGCAGCTATTACGCCGTGGAACTTTCCAACTTCAATGATTACCCGCAAGCTGGCTCCGGCATTGGCCGCAGGCTGCACGACAATCATCAAGCCTGCACCAGACACACCGCTTTCGGCTATTGCATTGTTTGAACTATTTGATCAAATTGGCTTGCCCAAAGGAGTCGTCAACTTGGTTCTCGGTGATGCGAAAGCCATTGGGCGCGAGTTTTTGGACAATGAAAAAGTTCGTAAAATCAGCTTTACAGGCTCCACACAGGTCGGGAAATTCTTGCTTGAGCAATCAGCCAAACAGTTGAAAAAGGTATCTTTGGAGCTTGGCGGCCACGCGCCGTATATCGTTTTTGATGATGCTGATCTCGATGCAGCGGTTGAGGGATTGATGTACAACAAGTTTCAAAACGGAGGACAAACCTGTATCTGCGCAAACCGTATCCTGGTGCAGGCATCAGTTAAAAAAGCATTTATCGAAAAGTTCACGGCTCACATCAAAAAGCTGCGTATCGGCAACGGGATGGAGCCTGGTGTACAAATGGGTCCGCTTATTCATGCACAGGCGGTGGCCAAGGTCCAGGAGCATGTGCGGGACGCATTGGATAAAGGAGCGACGCTTGTTTACGGAGGGCACCCTTTAACAGAAGGGGATTTTGGCAAAGGCAGCTTTTTTGCTCCCACGGTGCTGGCGGATGTTACTACGGACATGCAAATTTTTAATGATGAAACATTTGGGCCTGTGGCTCCTTTTATTACTTTTGAAACTGAAGAAGAAGCGATCGAGCTCGCCAACAAAACACCCTATGGTTTGGCCTCTTACTTTTATTCAACAAATCTGGCGCGGACGATGCGGGTCGCCGATGCTCTGGAGTATGGCATGATCGGTATTAATGAATCCGCACTTGGCTATGTTCAAGCCCCATTCGGAGGCATCAAGCAAAGCGGAATGGGTCGCGAAGGCGGCCAACACGGTGTCGATGATTTCCTGGAATACAAATATGTGAATCTGAATTTCTAGTGAGGTGAGCCGCAGATGAGCATTGAATACAAGCATGTCCTCAAGCAGTACCCAGGTGTTCCGGTTCCAGCTGTAGACAAGGTGAGCTTATCGATCAAGGAAGGCGAGCTTATCGTTTTCCTGGGTCCTTCGGGCTGCGGTAAAACAACTTTGCTTAAGATGACCAATCGATTGTATGATCCAACATCGGGGACAATTGAGATCGATGGCATTGACATTTCCAACATGCAGCCGGAGATATTGCGCCGTCGGATTGGTTACGTCATCCAGCAAAATGGGCTGTTTCCACATATGCGTATCGAAGATAATATTGCCGTCGTGCCGCGCCTTCTGGAATGGAATGAAAAAGTGATTTCAGACCGGATTGATGAGCTTCTTGAAATGGTGCGTCTAGATCCCAAGTCTTTTCGTAAGCGACTTCCCAGTCAGCTGTCAGGCGGACAGCAGCAAAGAGTCGGTATTGCGCGTGCACTCGCGGCCGATCCCAATATTCTGCTTATGGATGAACCCTTCGGGGCGATTGATGCCATTACCCGCTTGAGCCTGCAGGATGAACTGCTGAGCATTCAGCGGCGGACCAAGAAAACAATTCTTTTTGTTACCCATGACGTTGATGAGGCGTTCCGTCTTGCAGACCAAATTGTTGTTATGCAAAGCGGGAAAATTGTCCAATACGATACTCCTTATGCCATCATTACGAACCCGGCGAACGATTTTGTCAGCCAGTTGGTGGGTGACCGCGATATCTACCGCCGTATGAACCTGTTGAAAATCAGCGACATTATAGTGGTTAGAGACGAGGATAAAGGGGCTTTTGTCAGTACTAATCCTGTCGTGCATCTGACTGAATCGGTGAAAGACGTGTTTACACGATTGGTGGAAACAAGAAGCAAGGAGCTGATTGTGGTTAATCAGATGAACTGCCGGGTCGGAATTATCAACATTGAAACCATTCTGGATCAAATGGAAGAGCACGGACGTAACTATGCGAAAAGTTGAAGATATATTCGGCATACTGGAGCTTCCGGATAACGCCCTGTATGGGGTGCAAACGGCTCGTACCGTTGTAAATATGAGTTTTTCCGGTCACAGCCTGTCGCAGTATCCGGTCTACATCCGTTCTCTTGCTGCAGTAAAGAAGGCAGCGGCACTCGCCAATGCAAAGGCCGGTGTGATCGATGAGTTCGTCTGCGACTCGATTATAACTGCTTGCGATGAATTAATCGCAGGAAAATACTTGGAACAATTTCCTGTTGACGCTTTCCATGGGGGCGGCAGCATAGGTATCAATATGAACATCAATGAAGTGGTTGCCACCTTGGCGGGGGATCATGTGCATCCAACAGAACATGTGAATGCTTCTCAGTCTACGGCAGATGTGTGCCATTCAGCAATTCGTATTGCGCTGATTGAAACGGCAAAGTCGTTGGAGCAAGGATTGCTTCGGATTATCCGGACATTGGAGCTAAAAGCGGATGAGCTGGAGCTTGTGCCGACGATCGCGCGAACATGCTGGCAGGATGGCATGCGGGTATCGGCGGGAGTGGTATTTCGGGCTGCAGCTTCTGCTCTAAATCGCCGCATGGAACACGTAGTTCAGGCGGTACACAGCATTCACCGCATCAATTTGGGAGGCACCGTGATCGGCTCAGGTGTTGGAGCAAGCAGGGAATACCGCGAGGCTGTTATTCCAATTTTGACGGAGGTTGCGGGACTTCCCTTGCAGCTTCGACCGGATCTTTTTGATGCGGCGCAGTACCCGGACGACTTGGGGCGCCTGTCTTCTGAGGTTCGACTTACTTCGGCTGTGCTAGTTAAGCTGGCCAAGGATTTACGGCTGTTAGCCTCGGGACCGGAAGCTGGTCTTTCCGAGTTGGTGCTTCCGGCTGTGCAGGCTGGATCTTCCTTTTTTCCCGGCAAAGTGAATCCGGTTATTCCGGAAACCGTCATCCAGTGCGGATTGTTGATCAATGGCAACGATTACACCATCCAAGCGGCTGTTGAGCTTGGCGAAGTGCATTTGAATCTGGCCGACGGTTTGATGGGCACTTTGCTGATGGATAATTTGCAGATGCTCACACGAACGGTTGATCATTTTGAATCCAGATGTTTGTCTGGCATTACCGTAAATGAAGATATCTGCAGGCAGTATGCGGACAGCTCCATTCCGTTTATTGTCGATTTGAAGGAAACATATGGGTATGAACAGGTCTCTTTGTGGCTGAAACAATGGGGACCGGAGCAAATCAGAGAAAAGATTGGGAGGAGTGAGAAGCATGAGTAAGATCCATCCGGCCCAATTGGAATGGGCCCAAGAGTGGTTGAAGACAACGAAATCCCTTTACATCGGCGGGGAATGGACGAAAGGCGGAGGCTCGATTCTAAGCTCCATCAATCCTGTAAACGGGCAGGTGCTGGGGACCTTCATTGGAGCAAATGAAGAAGATGTGAATGCAGCTGTTGCTGCCGCCCGACAAGCGTTTGAGGAAGGCGAGTGGAAGACCATGTCCCGCAAAGAGCGGGGTCGTGTGATGTGGCAAATCGCCGCGCTCATCCGCGAGCACCATACGGAACTGGCTACATTGGAGTCCTTGGATAACGGAAAATTGTACAAAGAATCTTATATCGATGATGTGACGGAAGCAGCCGAGCTCTTCGAGTATTATGGAGGCTGGGTCGATAAATTGTACGGTGAGGTCAATCCGGTAGAGGGCAATTTCACCAGTTTTACAACGAAGGATCCGATCGGCGTCTGCGGTCAAATCGTACCGTGGAACTTCCCGATTGTGATGGGAGTCTGGAAGCTGGCACCAGCGCTGTCTATGGGCAATACAGTCGTATTCAAGCCTTCGAGCTCAACGAGTTATTCGATCATCCGATTATTTGAAATCATTCATGATTCGGGTCTGCTCCCGAAGGGGACCATCAATCTGATCCTCGGTGAGGGCCGGATCGGTTCTTATATTACTCGCCATATGGGCGTGGACAAGGTTTCTTTTACCGGCAGCACCGGAGTGGGTAAGCAGCTTGTTCATGATTCGGCCGATTCCAATTTAAAGCCGGTGACGCTGGAGCTTGGCGGGAAGTCGCCAAACATCATATTTGCTGATGCGCCCAATTTGGACGCAGCCATCGAGCGATCCTTCTACGGCTTGTTCACTCATAAAGGGGAGAAGTGCTCCGCACCGACAAGGCTGTTCGTGGAACAGTCCGTTTATGAATCGGTCGTCAATAAGCTTGCTGAGTACGCAGAGAGCTACCGTTTGGGTGACCCGTTTGATCCGGACGTCGATCAAGGCCCGCAAGTGTCCAAGTCGCATATGGAAAGCATCCTAGGATATATCCAAAAAGGCGTGGAGCAGGGAGCCCGCATTGCAGCGGGAGGTTATCGCGACGTTCAAGGCAATAATGAACAGGGCTATTTTGTAAGGCCAACAATTCTGGCTGATGTGACGAATGACATGATCGTGGCACAAGAGGAAATTTTTGGACCCGTACTTGTTGTCATCCCTTTTGACACGGAAGAAGAAGCGGTTCGACTCGCCAATGACTCCGTTTACGGATTGGCAGCAGGCCTTTGGACGAACGATGTGGCTAGGGCCCATCGAGTAGCCAAGAGGCTGGACGCCGGTCAAGTTTTCGTTAATCGATATGGCTGTTACGATTATTCGAGCCCCTTCGGCGGCTTTAAGCAAAGCGGCTGGGGCAAGGAATACGCCATCCATTCCTTGAGCTCTTATACAAAAACAAAAGCAATTTGGATTGCTCATTAAAAAAGAGCTTACGAAGTCAGTTTTGCTAAAGCAAAACTCTAAGAGAATGCTTACGAAGTCAGTTTTGCTAAAGCAAAACTCTGAGGAGGAACAATTTATGAAAATGAAAGCTGCCGTAATGATTGAAATCGGTAAACCTCTGATCGTTACGGAAGTGGATCTTGCCGCTCCCCAGGCAAACGAGGTACTGGTTAAGATTGAAGCGACCGGCGTTTGTCACAGCGATTATAATGCCCTCTTTGATGAAACGACGCCCATCCCCACTGTTTTGGGCCATGAAGGTGCAGGTATTGTTATGGAGGTAGGTCCAAACGTCAAAACGGTTAAACCGGGAGACAAGGTGGCTCTAAGCTGGGTACCCTTTTGCGGCACATGTGAGTTTTGCCAGACGGGCAAGGTGAATCTATGTGAATCCGCCTTTGGCCCTATGTTTGAAGGCACACTTCTGGATGGAACGTCACGGCTTAGCAAAGATGGCCGCAAAGTATACCATAACTCGCTATTGTCTACCTTCGCTGAGTATACAGTAGTCCCGGAGATGAGCTGCATCAAACTGCCTGATGAAATGCCGTTTGCGCAGGCATCCTTAATCGGATGCGGCGTAGCCACCGGTTATGGAGCCGTTGTCCGTGCAGCAGAAGTGACGCCCGGCTCAACGGTGGCCGTTTTTGGCATTGGCGGCGTTGGTGTAAACGCCATTCAAGCAGCCCGAATAGCAGGGGCTTCCAAAATCATCGCCTGCGATTTGAAGGAGCAAAATCTCGAAATCGCCAAAAAGTTTGGCGCCACGCACACGGTGAATGTCGGTGAGGTCAACGCCGTCGAGGCACTCAAGGAGCTAACCGGTGGATTCGGTGTCCATTATGCAATCGACTGTACTGGAAATACGAATGCCGCATCTTCGGCATGGCAGGGCACACGCAAAGGTGGAACGACCGTTGTTATCGGGGCGTTCAATCCGAAGAAGGAACTGATGCTTCCTGCAGGCGGCTTCCATCGCATCGGTAAAATCTTAAAAGGAAGCTTCTATGGAGATGTGCATCCATTCCGCGACTTCCCGATCATTGCCCAATTGTATTTGGACGGCAAGCTGGAGCTTAATGAATTGGTGCTTTCCCGCATTGGCTTGGATGAGGTTAATCATGCATTTGAAAGCTTCCATGATCATTCGTCGGTGAATGTCGGACGGACGGTTATCGAATTTGGAGGGAACTCATCATGAATGGATTTGAATTTCAAGCAATCACGAAAGTAGCGTTTGGCGAAGGTCGCTCCAAACAAATTGCAGAAGATGTTAAGAGGTTATGCAGAGGGGTCAGGACAGTTCTTGTTACCGACCCGGGGTTGGTACAACTCGGAGTGCCAGAGCCCATTTTGCAGGCTCTGCGCGATGGAGGTATCGAAGCGCATCTGTTCAGCGATGTGCAGAGCGATCCCTCAAGTACATCCATAGACCAAGCAGCCGCCATTATCCGACAAACAGGTGCAGACTGTGTGATTGGACTCGGCGGCGGTTCGGCGATGGATGTGGCGAAGATGGCTGCACTCGTAGCGGGAGCTGAGCATCCAGCTGAGCATTATGCATTGATGGCCAATCCGTTTGAGCCTAAGCGGATCGCTTCGATCATGATTCCGACAACGTCCGGAACCGGAGCAGAAGTGACCAGCACCGTGGTATTCTCTACAACGGAGAAGCGCAAAGTATGGGGCTGGGACGCAGATATGGGTCCGGATCTGGCAGTGCTCGACCCCACCCTGACGATAGCATTGCCTCCGCATTTGACGGCAGCAACCGGACTCGATGCGATCGTGCACGCGATAGAGGCCGTGGCTGGCAAACGCAGCAATTCGATGATAAGTGCGTTCAGCTTCGAAGCGATTCGCTTGCTGGGGCAATCGCTGCTCATTGCCGTGAAAGAACCCGCCAACCTTCAGGCGCGCGGCGATCTTAGCCTCGGCGCTATGCTCGCCGGCATGGCAATCGAGCAGGGCGGCACGGGTATCGCCCATTGTATCGGCCATGCGCTAGGTACGCTAGGCCGTGTCCACCACGGACGCGCTGTAGCTATCGCGCTTTATGAAACTTACGACTGGAACATCGAGGCTAATGTTCCGGTTCACGCCGACATTGCCCGAGCCCTCGGCGTTGCAGACCAGGGGCAGAACATCTTGGCCTTGGCTCAAGCAGGCGCATCCAGATACCGTGAGCTTGTGGAACAAAGCGGTCTCAAGCTTTCACTCCAAAGTGAAGGCCTGAGTCAAACGGATGCGATGCGGTTCGCCGACATTATGCAGTCTGAGGAAAATGCTCCGATGCGAAATAACAACTGTCGCAGCTCTTCCGTTAGTGAGCTGGAGCAGTTTGCCCAGACTATTTTATCCCGATGACCACATTGCTCTTTATTCTCGCCCTGCAGGTCACTTATGTTTCGCTGCTGACGATTCGCTTCATACTGATGGTAAAGGGATTTCGCTATATTGCTGCTTTAATGAGTGCGGTGGAAATCGGTATTTACGTCATCGGATTCAAAATAGTTCTTGATCATTTGCATGAGCCTGTCAATTTAATTGTCTATTGCTTAAGCTACGGGCTGGGCATTCTCCTTGGAACTAAGATTGAGGAGCGGTTGGCACTTGGTTTTGTAACTATACAAGCGGTGACAAATGCCGAATTCGGACATATGACGGATGATCTGAGGTCCAAAGGCTACGGGGTCACTGTATGGCAGGGTGAAGGCAAGGAAGGTTCCAGGTGGATTATCTCCGTTGTCTTGCATCGAAAAGAGCAGCATCAGCTTTATCAGGAAATATTGGCTATCGACCCGCAAGCATTCGTTGTATCGTATGAACCTAATTTATTTCACGGCGGTTTTTTAGTTAAAAAACGTCATCATTCCGCTAAATGAAGCTAGGATTGCCGTTGCTCCTTAGGGGCAGCGGCTGTCTGCTTTTGAAATTCCCTTTCATTCCACAGCAACCTGGAATAAACTTATTCTTGGGGGGGTGTCATCCAATTGTACATTAATCTTACAACAGCCAATACACAAACTACCCAATTGAATCTAACACCTGAGCTCAGGCAATCCCTCTTTATCCTGCAATTTTCTTCAGAGGAGCTCGCTGACTTTTTGCAAATAAAAGCAGTGGAAAATCCGCTGCTTGACATAGAATGGCCTTCCACTCGATTTGGAGGCACATTTCCTAAATCCGCGTGGGTAGACACAAAAGATCGCTTATTAAACAATATAAGAAAGCCTGAGGATACGATCGAAACAATGTTGATATCTCAGCTTCGACTTAGAAATCTTGCCAAAAGCACCTATGCGATTGCTAAATATTTGGCAGGCAATCTCAACGAGGCGGGGTATTTGGACGTTCCGCTTGAAGTAGTTTCACATGCATGCGGTGCAACCGAGGATGAAGTCCTGGAGGCACTGTCGCACCTTCAGAATTTGGAACCGGCCGGTATCGGTGCTCGTGATTTAAGAGAGTGCCTACTGCTGCAAATCTGCCGAGATAGTAACCCGGATCCATGGGCCGAGATCATCATTGAGAACTATCTACAGGAGCTTGCCTGCGGCAAATTAAAACGTCTGGCTGCTCAGCTGCATATTTCTGAGGATACATTACGTGTCACACTCGATTATGTACGCACTTTAAATCCTCGCCCGGGGCTGGCTTTTGACCATCTACCACAAAATTACAGGCACCCCGACGCCATCATTCGTAAGGAGCAGGGAGATTATGTGTTAGTAATCACGGATGCCTATCTGCCAAAGGTTGCGGTTAATGAGGAATACATCTCCTATTTATCAGGGAATATGTCTGGTGACGGATCGCTATATTTGCGTAATCACACTCAGGATGCCCAGCAATTGTTAAAGAGTTTAGAACAAAGGAGAACGACGCTTAGACGTGTTATCGAAATCATCATGATGGAACAGAAAGCATATCTGGAACACGGGGTTTCTTTTTTGAAACCGCTGAATCTGAAATCGATTGCCGTACAATTGGACCTTCATGAATCTACAATCAGCCGTGCTGTGCAAAGTAAATTCATTCAAACACCACAGGGCATGTGCGAGCTAAAGTACTTCTTTCCATCCGGTGTGTCGACAGTGGAAGGGGAGAATGCTTCTGCCGAAAGCATTAAATCAACAATAAAAAGGCTTGTGGATCTGGAGGATAAAAGACACCCGCTGTCTGACCAACAAATTACTGACCTTCTGGTTAAAGAAGGCATTCAAATCTCAAGGCGTACGGTTATGAAGTACCGCGAGGAGAAAAACATCCTCTCTTCTAGGCTGCGGTCTTAGGGCTGCCTCACGGTAATCGCGGTAGATGGATTGAAATACATGGTATAATAAGACAAAACTAAGGGGAGATTGATCCATCATGTCAAAACGCACTATCACTCTGAGCAATAGGCGTATAAATGTTGAAGTGGCGCGCCCTGGTGAAATATATCAGGGTTCCAGATTTGATTGGAGCGGATGGATCACGAAAGTGACGTTGGATGGTGAACACACTTTCACATCCGCTGAATCATTGATTTCTGGTGAGGGAACGGGTGGTTTTGGGCTCTGTAATGAGTTTGGCATGAATCAGCCGATTGGATACCACGACTGTCTTCCCGGAGAAACTTTCCCCAAGCTCGGTGTTGGTTTACTAAGCAAGCCCGATGAAGCGGAATATAACTTCTTTAGGAATTATTCGGTTAACCCATTCCCAATTGAAATCACGCAAACTAATTACAGCATTACGTTTGAATCGGACTCACTGGCCTGTCGGGGTTACGAAGCCCGATTGAAAAAAACAATTTCTATTGAAGAAAATATGTTGAGAATAGATTATCAACTGATCAATATTGGTAGTAAAACGCTAGAAACCGACGAATATAACCACAATTTTGTTAATATTAATGGGTCAACACTAGGACCGGCATACCGATTACAATTGCCATTTCAGGTTTCATCCTCGCTTCCTAAGATATTTAAGCTAAGCGGTGATACTCTTCGTTGGTTGTCGGAACCACATGAAGCCTTCTATTTTCGGGAGGATTGTCCTGAATTAAGTAATCCTTCTTGGGTATTAACACATGAACCAAGTGGTGTCGCAATAAAAGAAAGCGTAAATATGCCTTTGGTTAGATTCGCTCTTTGGGGACGGTCACATGTAGTAAGTCCAGAATTGTTTATAAAAATTAAAGTTGATCCCGGAGAGACTATTGAATGGCGTAGAGAGTACTGCTTTATATCAAAATAGTGGTTTTGGTGCAGAGGTGATGCCGTATGACGAAAAATAAAATGCATTTTAATGACAATCAACGTTTTCTCATGCGTAGTTTCTCTATTATCGTACTCGGTCTCTTTATTAATCAACTGCTGCAAACGGTGGGAAGCATCGTAGTGGCGCGCCTATTGAATGATCCCATCCAATTTGGTGAAGTGAATCTTTTACTGCAGGTTTTCGGCATGGTTACCCTTTTTCTTAATTTGGGATTCAACTCTTCCTTGGTTTATACTTTTTCTACTAACCCGAAGGATGCGATTGAAAATAAGTTTCGTTTGGCCATGCTGGGCAGCGTATTTTTTGGAGTGATAATCAGTATCCTGCTTGCTGTATTGGCCCCGTTATTAGCTCGAACCTATGCGTTACCCTCTCTAAAAGGCGCTTTAATCCTAAGCTCGATTATGTTAGTGTTCAATTCGATCATTAATATCGGGGTGTCCTCCTTTTCCGGTAATCGTAATTTTGGCACGCAGGCATTTTTTATGGTTACTGCAACGACATTCTCCACAGCGGGTACTGTAATAGGAGTATTATGGCCTGCAGGTGATGAAGGCTTCCTGTGGGGAGTATCCATATGGATGGGGGTCGGTGCTATCTTAGCAGCTCTATTCATTTCTTGGAAAGTGGAAAGAGTGCATCATCCCAAGTGGCGAGGAAGCGTTTCTATTCCTGAGTTAGGGAAGATGCTGCAGTATGGAATCCCCCTTTGGGCTGGAAATATCGCCAAGGCTTTTCAACAGCCTTTTTTGGTCATGATTATTGGCACAAGCTCCGTCATTGCCGTTGGGCATGTATCCAACGCTATCCGCATAACGGGTTTTATCGGGATTATCACATGGGCGTTTATGATTGTCACCTTTCCTTTTGTTGCGGCGAGCTCTCGGGATCTCATGGAATGCAAACGGCGGGGTACATTGTGTATTCGTTATAACAACTTGATATTGTATCCTCTAACCGTTGTGATTTGTTTATTTCCTAATCAAATTAATGGATTTTTATTTGGTGACAGCTATACAAGTGGAGACTCGGCGGCTTATATCCGGTTGTTGGCATTAGGGGTCTTCTTCTCGTCAGTTGGCCGATTAGGCGGTAATATCTTGGCGGGGATTGGCAAAACCAAAGCGAATTTCTGGGTTATGATCGTGGCGGGTATTTTTGTGATTACCCTTGTTCCTCTTATTGCCGCCAGCAATCCTGTATTAGCGGTATGGATTTATACGGGCGGATGGGCAATGTCTGCAATCAGCATGATCTGGTTTTTTTATTTGGAAAATTTCACTCTCGATTGGTGGAAAGCTTATGGAGAGCCTTTGATTCCCAGTCTTGTCATGGGTTTTTTTATGGAAGTGGGTCGATTTACAGGGGCATTTTTTACAAGCTTTGTTCTTGTAGGCGTTCTTTGCTTGATAGTCCTGACTTTATTTATAGAGACGAGAGCAGAGAACACTCTGGCATCGCCAATTAATGAATCCATGTGAGAACAACCAAGCGAAATCGAGACTATGGAAATTAGTGTCGGAAAAAGGGATTTCCAGTTAGATTGTGGAATAAGTTTACATCATTCTATGATTAGCTGGAGGCTAATGATGTTCAAAAAAATACTCGCGATGTTAAAAAAACCCCCAATTGCCCCCACATCATCTCCCCAAAAATCATCCAAACAACCTAAAAAAGTTGAATCTACACGTATCGGCGAATTGGGTGAATATAAAATTAATATTCAACTCGATCAATTGCCGAAGGATTGTAAGTATCTGAGCGACCTTCTCGTATCAAATCCGAAATCAAGAACGGGTTATTCTCAGATCGATCATCTGGTTATTTCACCATATGGATTATTTGTTATTGAAACTAAAAATTACAGCGGCGAGATTAAAGGAAAGAGAGACGACAAGAATTGGCTGGTCAATAATAGGTTTACAATGTTTAATCCACTAAGGCAGAATTATGGTCATATGAAGGCGATTGAAAGTATTACTCAATCTTATAAGAAGTTAAACTTCATCTCTATGATTTCATTTACGATGAGGTGCCGATTTAGTATTGATCCAGAGTTGAGACAGATATCCTCTAATGAACTAATCATTTATGATGTTGAGTTAACTGAGTTTATTAGTAGGAAGCTTATTCGTTTATCAGCCGAAAATCCTGAACCTTTTTTAAAAAATGAAGATATTATTCATATTTACAATTTGTTAGTCAAAGCGAATATTATGGATCCGAAAATTAGAAATGAACATGTTGAGAAGGCAAGTAATAAAAAGCAAAAGAGCGTCGGAGGGGAAATTTGTTAGATGGATTACGAAAACATTAAGCGGATTGAAGCATCTGTTTGGGGATATTTTGGTTCAAGCTATAATGTAGAAGTCGACCTCTTGAATGGAAAAGTTATTTGGAGCGAAGGGCTTTATAAGGTATCAGAATATGTAAAGCAAGCAGATACAGAAAGTATGAATACATTTATTTATGGCATTAACAATTGCAGAATATTAAATTGGGAAAAAAATTATAACAATCTTAATATACTTGATGGAACACATTGGAGTCTGAAGATAGAACTCGATGATAGAATTATAGAAAAGTCAGGGAGTAATGCATATCCAAACGAATGGGAAAAGTTTTGCAACATTATCCAAAAATTGACGGGTAAGCCATTTGATTAATTGGGGAGGTTCTATATGAGTGAACTACAACCTAAGACAAAATGATATAAGACAACGCCAAGAGAAAACATCGAATCTCGGAGGAATTCCGGAAATGATTGAGCACAGGGAAACGGGAATGCTTGTGCCCGCACGCAAATTCAAGCCTCTTTATCGAAGTATACGGCAGATTCTGGCAGACCGGACACTGCGTCGTCATATCGAGATGAATAGCAGCAGATGGGGTAGGGACAAATGGTCTAACGATAAGATGGTAAGCAGTACCTTGGGTATTTATCACAAAGTCTCAGGCGAAGCGATTTCCAATACGTATAACCATTAATATTTAATAAGGTTAAACTCAAGTTTAATGACTCCAAAGTCACTATTTTCACCCAATTATTTTGTGCAGCATGCTACAGTAAACCAAATGTACTTATTGGAGAAGTTTGGTTCACTAGTACTGAGTTTTCGTTCACTATTTCAATTCATTCTAAGATGATGCTGAAAATACTGAGACTTGGCTTATTATTAGTGAGTTTATCCTCATTAGCCTTTGGACTAACATTCATATGAAACCAACCAACCACACCAATAAAGGCGTGGTTTTTTTGTATGGTAAACTGTTCCAGGGCGAACGCCTCCTCATTTGACAACATGGGCAATCATTGTGTACACTTTTTTTATTCTGACCGATCAGTATAAAAAAATATTGGATAAGGTGAAATAATGCCCAAATTAGGAATGGAACCAAGGCGCCGAGCAGATGTCATAAACGCCACATTAACCTGCATTAGCATTCACGGGATTGATGGCATGACTCTGGATAAGGTTGCTGAGTATGCAGACTGCTCCAAGGGAGTTGTCACTTATTATTTTAAGAATAAGGATAACCTGACGATCGAAGCCTTCAAGTCGTTCTTGGCCTACTATGGTCTAAAGATACAATCAGAAATTGAAAACACAATGAAAGCCGGGGAAATGATTGACGTTACGTTGAAACATATACTACCGCCATACCGTGATGACACGGGGAAGAGGATTAATGTTTCGCAGCTTGATGGAATTGAAAAGATGTTTATCCCGCATGAGGATCAAGCAAGGCTCTTTCTGCAGTTTTTCTCAAAAGCCGTGTTGGATCGCAATTTGCAGGAAGTAGTATCCAAGAGCTATATGGCTGATCTCCATGGCATAGCAAAGATTTTTGATTACGGTAATAAGATGGGGGATATGTCTGTAGAGGATTCCCAAAGCGCTGCATATGGGCTGCTAGCCATGGTAGTAGGTCTAAGCTTCTTTAGAGTAGCGAACATTCCGCCAATAAATGGCAAAGATAACCGATACATTTGTGCGGATTATGTGAGAAGGTTTACCGATTTAAGGTAGAGGACGGGAGGAAGATAGGTGTCAAAAGCACGGCGTAGTCATGCTGAGTATCCAATGGTGAAAATTCCTGCTGGTGAAATTGAATTAAGAGACGATCGAATAAAGAATACATGGACGGTCCAGGTGAATTCTTTTTTGCTTGCACCGGTTCCTGTTACGAAAGAGTTATATTTCTCTATTGTGCAAAAGACAGTTGGACCTAATGACGAATCTCAGGTTCCGGTTGTGAATGTCTCATGGAATGATGCGATCTCATTTTGTAATTTGCTTTCTCAGTTAACGGGTCTAAAGGAATATTACTCGGTAATTGATGATGGTGAGAGAGTCGTCTGTAACTGGGATGCGGATGGCTATCGTCTTCCAACAGAAGCGGAATGGCAGTATGCGTGTAAAGCAGGAACGGTTGGTTATCGGTACGGCGAGCTTGATGAAATAGCTTGGTATCATGGCAACTCTGAGGGCATGGTCCATGAGGCAGGTAAAAAGCTGCCGAATGCATGGGGGCTCTATGATATGTTAGGAAATATTTGGGAGTGGTGTTGGGATTTATACGATGTGAACGTATACGATTCCTACAGAATTTTCCGCGGTGGCAGCTGGGCGGAAGAGGCTAGGGGCTGTGGGTCGACGTGCCGCCGCCGCAGTCACCCTGCGTTTCGAATTGATGATCTCGGCTTTCGTCTTGCTAGGTCCCTGTAACCTCTTCCAATTGACTTTGTGAAATAGGATAATCGACTTGTATATAAATATTTTGCGCTCTATAATGTGCTTATTGAGTCACGCTGAATAAGATGAAGCTTTTACAAAGGAGTGAACATCAATGAGCACTGCAAATCGTGGAGTTAACATCGGTCCTCCTCGTTTCAAAATAGCCGTTCATGCCATAATTTGGTTAGCTAGTAACGGCGGTATTTTATCTAGCGCGATGATAGCCAGTCAAGTTGATTCGCATGCGACTTTTTTGCGCAGAGTGATGCAAACCTTGACATCCTCAGGTCTTGTTGAATCAAAGGGAGGACGAGAGGGCGGTTATATATTGCGGAAGCATCATGATCAAATTACGTTAGGCGAGATCTACACGGCTGTGAATAACGTCGCTATTCAATCTGAGGCCGACGTTGATTGTGGAGAAGTTGGTGAAGCTGGCGCACAAATGGATGCGGAATTGGAAAGAATTCTCCAGGAAGCCGAGCAGCGTACGATTGAATATTTGCAGAAGTATACGATAACGGATGTAATGAAACGTGTCGAATTTTTCAAGTAATATTTTTTTAGCCGGATACTAGTCAAACATCCAGTAAACGATTATAATGTGCTTTAGGGAGTTGCAGTTACGGCTGCATTTTTATTTTAAGATATAATGTGCCTGATTAAAGCACAGAATGATCTGCAAGCAGTAACTAACTCATATTAAAGGGGATTATCGAGATGGCCATTTTAGCGATCGTTTTGCAAAGTTTACTGGCTCTTATGTTTTTGATGGCGGGTGTGGGCAAATTATCAGGTTCCAAAATGCATGTTGAGAATTTTAAGAAATGGGGCTACCCGCAATGGTTTCGTGTTGTGACGGGTATCGTTGAATTCGTTGGTGCAGCGGCATTAATTGTAGGCTATTGGGATAAGAACTGGACGGCGGTTGGTTCGCTCATCCTTGGGATTACTTCCATCGGCGGCATCATTGTGCACATTCGAAACAAGGACTCGTTCAAAGAAACGATCCCGATCCTGGTGTTAGCTATCATATCTTTCATCGTCTTTTTCATCCGTTAATAATGTTATAGAATCATCGGAGACATTAATCCGCGCAAGTGGATGGTGTCTCCTTTATTTTTGATTGAAGCTGCGTTATTGTATATTTAGAAAAGTAAGCAGCTTTCCTTAAAAGAAAGGGAGTCTTCAAATGAGCTTAGAGGATAAGGTAATTGAAGCGAGTAATGGCGTTAAAATCCCCCAATTAGGTTTAGGGGTGTTCAAACTAACTAAAAAGGAACAATTTGAAACGGCGATTAGGGAGGCTATCCGGATTGGTTATCGCCATTTTGATACCGCTAAAATTTATGGAAATGAGAAGATTTTAGGAATAGAGATTCAAAAAAGTCAGATACCTCGAGAGGAATTTTTTATTACTTCTAAAGTATGGAATACCGATCATGGTTATGAAGCTGCCAAGAGAGCCTTTGAACAAACTTGCAAAAAGCTGAATGTAGAGTATCTTGATATGTACCTCATCCATTTTGCCTCGCCTTATTATCTGGAAACATGGCAAGCTATGGAAGAGTTATATATGGAAGGGAAAATCAAAGTGATTGGAGTTGCGAATTTTGAGATTCAGCACCTTGAAGACTTAATGAAACACTCCAAGATTCCACCCATGATTAATCAGATTGAGACTCATCCCGAGTTTCCGCAAAATGACTTGCATGACTATCTCATTAAGCACCAGATTCTGCATGAGGCCTGGGGACCATTAGGTCAAGGAAATAAAGCGTTATTGGAAAATCCGGAATTAAAAAAAATTGCCCATCATCATCATAAAACGGTGGCTCAAGTTATTTTACGTTGGCATCTACAACGGGGAATTATTATTATTCCAAAATCATCAAATCCAAAAAGAATTAAAGAAAATAGTCAGCTATTCGACTTTGAATTAACTAGTGAAGATATGGAAAAAATTAACCAACTAAATACAGGTAAAAGGTATTCAATTAGTCCTACTGGTTTTATCATTAATCCATTTTTAAATAAATTAATGAAAATTTTTATCAAGTAAACGAAATATCCGAATTTAAAGTTATTGACTTGAGTGTTGCAAAAATCTTGTTGTCGACAAATCCCTTTTAAAGGCAGGATTTTAGAAGCTTCGTCGAATGATTAATTGGAAGGAGGACATCTGACCTTAAAGAAGAAATTGTTGGTTACGACGCCACAATTTCCATAAAAAGGAGATGTCCCACTAACATGGTATCCCTCTACTTGCCTATCGTCAAGTTCATTTTAGCTCTCAAATTGGAGTTTTCTAAACCCCAACGGAATCACTTGTTTACGCTCGTTCATGGTATCATTCTTTGTGCCGGACGTAAAAATATTACGCAAATTCGAAACGCTGCCAGACAAGATTGTCATCTGAGCAGCATCACCAATTTTCTGAATCATGCGCCTTGGTGCGTCAATCGTATGCAGCGCAGACGAATGCAATTTATTATGGAGAAAATCCAGACAAAGCGTATGAAGAATGGTGATTTAAGGCGTCTTGTATTTTTCATCGTGGATGACACTTGCTGTAAGAAGGAAACCTCGACGAAGAAAATGGAGGCTCTTAGCTTTCAATACTCACACGAATCTGGAAAGTCAGTCTGGTGTCATTGCGTTGTCACTTCTCACGTGGTAAGCGAGGGCCATTCCTATGCCTGGGATTTCCGTCCTTATTACCGTGAAGAGTATTGCGATGAACATCGCCTGTCATTCAAAAGTAAGAACGATCTTGCCCTTGAAATGATCGAAGCATTCCCAGCTACACAGGATGAGCAGGTTTACGTTCTCATGGACAGCTGGTATACCAGTGAAAAGGTTATTAATGCCTGCAATCGCAAGGGATTTCATGTCATCGCCGCTGTAAAGACGAACCGGCTTATCTGCGTCAGCGGCGTAACGATTTCTATGGCTGATTTCGCTGTCCAGTACCTTCGCAAGTCTGACCTCCGCTCCGTTACGGTGGAAAGTCAGGGAACGTACTGGATTTATGAATATGAAGGTCCGTTAAGCGAAATGGAAAATGTCAAAGCTTTGCTATCTTGGAAAGATGAATACGCCGATTCGAGCAAACCTCAGGTTTGTCTTCTGTGCACGGACTTGAGCCTGGATCTCGTTACGATCCAGCGCTATTATCACGTGCGCTGGAATATCGAAACCGGCTATCGCTATTTCAAAGAACTGCTAGGTTTTGACCAATATCAGTTGCTCTCATTTGAAGGCATTCAGCGATTTTGGGCGATCCAGTTTCTTACGCAGAACTTTTTAGAATCACAGCGACAGGACTGGATGAAGAACGACATTCATCTCACGCTTGGAGATGTGGTGTACCGAATTCGGCAGGCGTATTTTGGGCAAATCATCGTTTACGTGTATCAGCAAGCTCTTGAGAAGAAACCGTTATTCGACATCCTTAAGCATCTCAAGATACCCGCCTAATCTGCTGTTACCGACACCTGCTATAGGTCTGCTCATTTTCGTTCTTTGAGAGCGAATTCGCAACATTTAAGTTATTGACTACTCACCTCCCATCATCGGGGGGTTTTTTCATGCTTAAATTAGAAAAGTGGAGTGCTGAATTCAATCAGCATTACACTTGGCGTTATTTTAGAAAATTTTGGGTGTTGGTTAAGACTGAACCCTTTTATCGCAGAATAGAATGTGAGGAGGTGGTATTGTGATGTCCGGAAAAAAGAAAGAAGCAGTTGGCCGACTGGAGGTGACTCAAAGAGATAGGTCCTTGCCGGATGGCACAAGATATGAGGAATCTAAAATTCGGCTAGACAAACCGATTCAAAAAGCGGTTTTGGGAACGACCACTTTAACCGGCAAGCAAAAGATATGAGCGCCCAAGAGGGCGTTTTTTTATTTATACGCTTGAAGAAATGGTAAATTTAGTGGTATGTTTTACCCATAGGGAAAGAAGGGGATGACCAATTACTACGAAGGAACGGATGGTACGCCTTTCTAAAGAGGCGCCAAAAAACACATGGACGTACGTCTGGGGGCTTTGGGCAATTGGGCAATTGAAAACGATTTTCTTCAAAGCGTTGCCAGACTTGAATCCTTATTTGAGCGAGCCATTCAAATGGGTCGTCGGTTTAGCACCGACAAAAGACTGGCCTAAATGGTTTCTGTTCAGTTTCTGGTTCTGGACGTACGTTTCGATGTTTTATCTGATCTTTGCGCTGATTCGATGGTTCCGGTACAAGTGGTTTGTCCAAGAAGAGTATGTCATGCCGCCAAGGGTACTTTTTCATCAAGAAATGGCTGCCACGATTCAAGCGTTGGAGGAAGAAAAGACGGAAGAGGCCGATACGAGACTTGTCGTAAAGCAATTATACGAACGGATTATCGACCGGATGCGGGAGATTTACGGACTAAACGCAGGGGATTTCCGAGCCATCGCCATCCGTCCGGATCCAAACGACGAAAAGGGTGTGATTTTTACCAATTTCGGGTTTGGTAAAACGGTTGGTCTTAGCGCACAGCAGAAAAGCTGGGATGAAGATGCAGCCAAATTCATGCTGGAGGAGAAGCTGACCACTCATACCAAGTGGATCGAATTCAAACGTCAGCGACCCAGAGGGGATGCGGAAACAGTCATCCTGATCCGCAACATTGGAAAGCTTCGACTTGGGCTGTTTGTGGCTATCACCAAATCGGGAGTGAAAATTGAAGAAAATTGGTCAGAGTTTGAGCAAAGTACTTATCTGGCAACGATGCTTGGCCATGTGGACAAGCTTGTGGAAATTGTAGTAAAATATGAGTAGAAGGAGGGGATGGATATGTTCGGAACGAAATCATCCAAAAAAGTGGGCGCTGTTCAACAGAAAGGACAAGCTTCCCAAAGCAAGATGAATCAGCGTAAATCTGCTGCCTCCACTATTGCGGTATATGGTACATCGACCATCGTCGGTAAGGTGAAAGCGAACTAATATAAATTTAATCTCAATATATTTGTGAATGATAAGAGAAGGTCAATCACCATCCGCACGCGGCGGATGGTTTTTTTGTTGTGGTGCAAAAATGGAGTGCTGATCTCAACCAGCACTCCATTTTCTTTACAATTATAGAGCCGATGCGGAAGGTGATGCGGTTTTTGCATAGATAGGAGGTCTTCCAATGGACAGGTATGTTAAATCATACACTTGGGAAGTCAGCTGCATGTCTTCCCATGCGAACATGTTTCTTCCGTCGATAATCAATCGACCGCGCAGCTTACGACTGACCTTACTCCAATCCAGATTGCGAAATTGTTCCCACTCCGTCAAAATGATCATTGCATCGCAGGAATCTATCGCATCGTACAAATCACGGTGCAAGATTACACCAGGCAGAGGGTATTGTTTAAGAAGAGGGTCGTAGCCATGCACGGTTGCTCCGTGTTCCATACACATGCGGCTAATGGTCAGCGAAGGCGCTTCCCGAATGTCATCGGTCATTGGTTTAAAGCAAAGACCGAGCAGCGCGATGCGGGTTCCTCGCAGCGATCCCAAGACTTGCCTCAATTTATATAGAAGAGTGCGCGGTCGGTTTTGATTAATGGCTTCCGTAGAATCCAGAAGCGGCATCGAGACTCCCAGACGGTTCCCCAGATCTTGAAACGCCTTTATATCCTTTGGGAAACAAGACCCGCCGTATCCAATTCCGGCTTGAAGAAAAGAATCTCCGATCCTCCGATCCATCCCCATCCCCTTGGCGACAACATCGACATGGGCGTCCGTTTCTTCGCAAAAATCAGCGATCATGTTGATATAAGATATTTTCATGGCCAGGAAGGCATTGGATGCGTATTTGATCATTTCCGAGCTGCGGCGGTCGCTGAACAGGATGGGTGCGGACAGACCTTCGTACAGTTCAGTTATCACATTTCGGGCTTTTTCGGTATTGCATCCCGCCACAATGCGGTCAGGGTGGAAAAAATCATGAATAGCGTTACCCTGCCGGAGAAACTCGGGGTTATGGATAATATTAATGTTCGGATTGGCTGGAATAAGGGAGCGCATCTGCTGTTCCACCTGATCGCTTGTGCCAACAGGGACAGTACTTTTGATCACAATAAATTTCTCTTCGGTGCTGTGAATGTGAAGTGCAGTTTGGTTAATGACAGACCAGAATTGCGTTAAATCGGCCTCGCCTTTAGGACCAAACGGAGTACCAACGGAAATGATCAATATATCGGATTCACGAATGGCAGATCCTACATCGGTAGTAAAGCGTATTTGATCAAGGTCTTTCACTTCTTGCAGGAGTTCATACAGACCTAGCTCCCAAATCGGCAGTCCTCCTGATGTAAGAGTAGCAATTTTCTCAGCAGAGATATCTGCACAAATGACAGAATGGCCTAATTGAGCCAATCCAGCTCCAGTGACTAAACCGACATAACCTGTTCCAATAACTGCAACTCTCATCGTTTTATCCTCCTCAATATTAAGCGGAAAATGTGTTTCGTCTTGAGGCTGTAGAACTCAGAATCCGTTCGTATTTGAGCAGGAGATCGTCAAAAATGGTTTCCCAAGATTGCGTTGAAGCATACGCCCTGCCTTCATGACCGAAATCGGTTAACCTCTCAGGCCGTTCCAGCATGTTGACAATGGCACGAATGAAAGCATCCGGGTCGCGGGGAGGACACAGCAGTCCTGTTTTGCCGTTCTGTATGATCTCCTGAACTCCGCCGGCTCTGGCACCGATGACGGGTGTGCCCGATGCGAGGGACTCCAATACGACATTGCCGAAAGTTTCGGTGCTTGAGGGGAAAACGAACAGGTCCGCTGATGCATACAGCTCGGCGAGCGGCTCCCCGCTAAGATATCCGGTAAAAGTTGCATTGGAAGGCGCCTCGGCTTGCAGCTGTTTTAACATAGGGCCTTCACCCACGAAGAACCAGCGGATTTGGCTGCGAAGGGCATCAGGCATCCTTTTCATAACGTCAATCATGATATCCAGGTCCTTTTCGGGCGCTAGCCGGCCTACATATAGCAGCATGTAACGTTCGTTAAAGTTATACTTTTCACGAATGGCCTTGTTCTTTTTATCTGGATTAAACAGGTTGCAATCAATTCCGCGTTTCCACAGGTCCAGTCCTTGTATTCCCTGCTGGTTCATCTCTTCGGCTGTTTCATGGGATGGAACAAAGGTAGCCAGGCAAGATTGGTGGAACCAGCGGATATAGCGCCAGAATAAGGAGGAGGCAAATTGAAGGTGGTAATATTGGAGATAGCGATCAAAATGGGTATGGTAAGAAGCTACGTGAGGAACACCATACTTTCTCGCGTAGTAAAGACCGCATAGTCCGATATTGAAGGGGGTGGCGATATGAATCAGGTCCGGTTGAAATTGTTGAAGCTGTTTGTAGATGGTAAAATAGTTGGGCAGCGCGATTCGGCATTCAGGGTAAATCAGCAAGGGAAGACTGGCAAAACATTGAATATTGTTGGTAAATAAATCCTCCTCGTTGATTTTGGGGACAAACGTGCGAAAGGATATGTGACGTTTTTCGAGATGCTCGGTAAACCTTTTTAGCGTTAAGGCAACGCCATTTACTTGAGGCCAAAAGGTGTCTGAAAATAGAGCAATCCGCATAGAACCCCTCCCTTGACATTCCTTGACTTTATCTGATACTTCTACTGTACCTCGGTTTTATTAATCCATTGTCAAAGGAATATCAACTATAAATTAAATTATTACCAAAAGATGGCGCCAATTGGGCCTATGCTTTGAAAACAGGATATTATCCTACACGTTAATATTTAATAAGGTTAACCTCAGGTTTAATGACTCTAAAGTCATTATTTTTCCCAATTCTTTTGTCCAGCGTGCTACAGTGAGCCAAATGTCCCTATTGGAAAAGTTGGGTTCACTAATACTGAGTTTTCGATCACTATGGCAAGTCAAATTAAGATTATTCTATAAAATATGAGGCTTAGCTTATTGTTTGTGAGTTTATCCTCATTAACCCTTAGATATCGATCCAACGGTAAGGCGAACTGGCGGCTAGATTCAAACTTTCTAAACTTAGCAATCCAAAAGAAATTTCTTGGAATTTATAATGATATATTGTTAGCGTGATCCATCATATAGGAGGAGACCATATGAATTTTTCAGAAAGTTTGATCGCAGAGCTAAAACGGGAAGCGGAATCGACCCGGAGAGTGCTCGAAAGGGTGCCTACAGACAAGCTTTCCTGGAAGCCGCATCAAAAGTCGATGTCGTTAGGTCAGCTTGCTTTGCATACCGCGGGCGTACCCGGAGGCCTGGCTGAGTTTTTGGATGAACGGTCACGCGAAGTCCCGATAGTTCCTCTCCCTGAGGCAACATCGTTGAACGAGATCCTTTCCGCGTTTGATAAATACATGCTTTTGGCTGAAAACAAGCTCCTCGCATGGGGAGAAACCGGACTGATGGAGCCATGGAAGCTCACCCGTGAAGGCATTACGATCTATGAGGTGCCCCGAATCGAAATGGTGCGTACATTAATGCTCAATCATTGGTACCATCATCGGGGGCAGCTTACGGTTTATCTCCGACTGCTTGAGGTCCCGGTTCCTTCCACCTACGGCCCGAGCGCCGATGAGAGATAGCAATCGGAAAACGAAACGGCAGAGATGCCGTTTTTTTCTTTGATTATTATCTTTCCAATTCCACTCATGTGGAAGCATAGTTATTTTTAACAAATCCATAGATAAAGGTGAAATTCTATGATGAGCGAACTTGTAGTTGCGAAATCGGGGCATGTATTATCAAGGCAATAGTCGCACACGAACCACCTGTTTTGCGGGTGCTTCCCGATAGCAAGAAGTGGCTGCGTTTTTTCTCAGGCGTTTACAGGACGGGTTTCAGGTTCGGCCACCAAGTAGCTATGTTAAAATTTGCACGCTCAGTCTCGATTCCTCTGCGTACCTATGCCAAGATACCAAAAGATCTCGGAAACCGCATGGATAAGAATCTTAATTTCTTTGTTAATCATGAGATGCTTCTAGATGGATTTGATATAACTGTCGACGAATGGAAAAATTTTCTTTATATAATTAGATGAAATTGCAACTTTGGAGTATGTGGTAAGAATATTTCGGGAGGAAGGATTAATCATGGAAGGTAATAAAAATACTTTTGAATCTATCGATGAATATATTTTAACATTTCCGCCTAAAGTTCAGGACACACTTAGAATGTTAAGAAAAGTCATACAAGAGTCAGTACCGACGCAGGGAAAAGATAAGCTATCAAATGCCTACTTTTGAGTTGCATGGAAATCTAGTGAATATAAAGGAGCAAAAGGGTCCGTTCAATTTCCTATAGATAAGCCATTGCCTTTGAATTAATTAGCAGGATAGTAAAATTCAGAGCTGCTGAGAATATAAAAAAGCAGAAGGCAAAATGAGAAATAAGAAATAATTCCATTAATAATGGGGGAACTTATTTTTTAATTCGGATTTTTTTGGGATGTGAAGGGATTGGATTTTTTCGGAAGTCGTGAATCGTTGACAATCTTCGAATGGATCTTAAGAAGCATCGTTAGCTTTGTATTTTTACTGCTTGCAGCCAAACTGATGGGACAGCGCTCCATCTCTCAATTAAGATTCCTCGATTTCATTATTGCTCTGACCCTCGGCAATATATTAGCCCATCCACTTTCAGATGAGAAATTGGGCTTAAAAGGCTCAATGATCACCACAACTGTTCTAATCCTGTTATATGTCTCAGCGACGTGGCTGAGCCTAAAATGGCCGTTATTCAGACGATATCTCGATCCGCCGCCGATCCATCTCATTAGAAACGGACAAATCCAATTTCACAACTTATCTATTGCAAGAATCTCTATTGATTTTTTATTTTCTGAGCTTCGAAAACAAAAAGTGGAGGATATACAAAAAGTATCCCTTGCAGTATGGGAACCAGGAGGAACCATATCCGTATTCATGAATACTCCATACCAACCGCTTACTCCCGCAGATATGAAGCTTGAGACCCGACCGTTTACCCTCACAAGGCCGATCATCTTTGAAGGAAAAATCGATATGTCGCTTCTTAAAGAAATCGGAAAAGACCCAATATGGCTTGAAAACAAGATAGCCCCTGCTTACCCGAATATCCGCGATGTGATATTAGCGACCGTTGACGAAAACGAGAACGTGCGGGTCTACTCGAATCCAAAAAAATAGCCCGCAATAGCTTTCCCATTCCTGAACGTAGTTTGTATTTACTAGTAAAGCGCTCTTGAGTATATTTCATCGCGTAAACGCTGCCTGCCGCGCATCAGTCTCGTTCTCACCGTTACGGCCTTGACGGCAAGAACCTTGGAGACATGATCTACGGACAAACCACGGAAATAGAAAAGAGTCATGGGTCCGGACATCCGTGCCGGAAGGGCTCGCACCGCGTCATGAATTTCCCGGCGGGCTTCAGACCTCAAATATACGTCCTCCGCGCTCTCCTGCACCAGATCGGGCAGGGAATCTAATGTAGTTTCATGCCGCATTTTTCTATAAAATGATATACATTCGTTAATGACGATTCTTGCAAGCCAGGAATAAGGCTCACGTATGTATATCCATGTGTCCTTCGCCCGAAAGGCCTTAATAAATACATCTTGCACCCGGTCTTCTGCAGCGGCCCAGTCACGCACATACGTGAAGGCAAGATTCAGCAGAGACTTTGTGTGCGCTTCAATCCATGCTTCCAACAGTTTCTCTTGTTCCAAAAGGCTCTCCCCATTTCGCATTCAGATAGGCTGATTCAATTAGCAGCTTCTTGCTAGTACCTATCTTAGCTTCCGCTTATTTAGATTCTTGAAAAAATTTCTTAAGAAACCTTAAGAAAATCCGAAGGAATTAAAAACCGCCCTGAATTTCTTCAGAGCGGATCATCTTGCATGTTTATGTTATCAAGGGCAACGTGATTTCAAACACGGTCTGTCGTTCGGTGCTGGAGACTGCGATCGAGCCTTGATGCAGCTCGATAATGCTCTTTACGATGGCAAGCCCAATTCCAGACCCGCCCGTTTCCTCCGAACGGGACTTTTCCACACGGTAGAATCGGTCGAAAATCTGAGGTAGATCGGCAAGCGGAATTGACTGTCCGTAATTTATGATCCGTATATGAACGCTGTCTGTAGCCAGTTGGACATCCACATCGATGTGCCTTCCATGTTTGCCGTATTTAATTGCATTGGATAAAAGATTTTCCAAGGCTCGCATCAACATGTCGCCGTCTGCCTCAATGATCACTTTCTCCTGCTGAAACGACAGCCTGATTTCCATGTCCGCCTCCGCCAATTGCGGGGAAAAATCCGCCGCGAGCTGACCGATGAGCTCGTTCAGATTGATATTTGAACGTTTCAGCACGTTCTCCCCATAGCTAATCTTCGTGTACTCGAATAAATCGTTCACCATCCGCACCAATCTTCGGGATTTCTCGTAAACGATGTTGGTATAATACCTAAGCTCAACTTCATCTTTATAACGGTCCTCTTCTATTAATCGCAAGTATCCGATGATGGAGGTAAGAGGCGTACGCAAATCATGGGAGACATTCGTGATCAATTCATTCTTGGCTTGTACAGCGAGCCGCTCTTCCTCCATTGACTTTTTTAACTGTGCTGCCATTTGATTGACATTAGCCGCCAATTTGCCCAGCTCATCGTCCGATTGGACGGGGACGTGCCTGTCCAGATCTCCACCGGACATCCTTCTTACCACGTCCGTGATTTGCTCTAAATAGCGCACGGTGCCATAGCTGACGAGCATGATATAGAAAACAAAAAGTATCACTGCCGCGGCACTTGGGACAACAGGAAAACCCACATAATAATTCAGCCGCTGTACCAAATGCGCGTAGGTACCAAAAACAGGGGAAGTATATATAAGCGATCTCACGATCTGCTGCAGCAGGTAAATGGTTCCTATTGTCAATAAGGCACTCAGGAAAAACAGCCAAACCATCTTCCAACGAATTCCTTGAAACGGATTACGCATCAATTTTATAACCTACTCCCCATACCGTCTGGATTAGCTTGTAGCCCAGCTCCTTTTCCAATTTGTCGCGCAGGTTGCTGATATGTACCATCACTGTATTATTGGAAACGAAATATTTTTCCTGCCAGACCAGTTGAAAAAGCTCTTCCGCGCCGAATACTCTTCCAGGATGAGAGGCCAAAAGATAAAGGATATCGAATTCCCTGCTTGTAAGCTGAATATCCCGGCCGCCTGAGCTTACTTTATGGTTCATCTTGCTGATTTCGATCGAATGTATTTTCAATGTCTGGTCCGTTTCCAATTTAAGCTCCGTATTGTATTGAAACGATCGGCGGATAAGCGATTTCACTCTCGCGGTCAATTCCAGAGGATTGAAGGGTTTGATCATGTAATCGTCTGCGCCGGTCATTAATCCGAGCACTTTGTCCATGTCCTGCGTTTTCGCACTGCACATGAGAATGGGAATAGCTGAGCTCTCCCGCACTTTCCGGCATACTTCCATCCCGTCAATTCCCGGCATCATGATATCGAGAATGATCAGGCTGATTTGATTATCCTCCAGAAGCCTCAACGCCTCGTGCCCGTCATGCGCCAGCAGAATTTGAAAGCCTTCATTTTGCAAATAAATCGAAATCAAATTGGCTATTTCCTTATCGTCATCCACGACCAATATGGTTTTCATCCCAGGATCTCCTCTCATTTGCCAAAAGCGTATTCGAAAAGCTTCTCTGTTTCTTTAAAGCGCGCTTCCGGAGCCGAAGTACCCATCACAACCGAGATCAAACGCCTTCCGTCCCGCATTGCCGTTCCCGTAAAACAGTATCCGGCTTCATCCGTATAGCCTGTCTTTAAGCCGTCATTGCCGAAATAAGCATATCGTTCTCCCGGCAGCATCAAATTCGTCGCTTGCAGCGTAATGTTATTGTGCGATAATTTCACTTCCGGCAGTCTGGTGATGTCTAAAACTTCCGGGTAGGAAGAAACGAGATACGAAGCCAGCTTGGCGATGTCCCGCGCGGTCATCACTGTGTCTCCAACGGCTGCAGCTGTCTTAAATCCTATAATATCGCTAGCCGACAACCCCGTCGAGTTGGCAAAAACGGTTTTTGACGATAATCCGATCCTTTTAGACTCTTGATTCATACGCAGCACGAATTTGCTTTCACTTTCGCTCACATATTCGGCCAAAGCGATAGCAGCGTCGTTCGCGGAATGCACAACCATCGCCTCGAACAATTCACGCAAAGTAAATGTATCTTTGGGTTTTATGCCGATCTTCGAACCCGAAACATTAGCGGCATAAGAGCTGATGTTAACGGATTCGGTCCATTTTCGTTTGCCGGAATGCACATCCTCCAATATCAGCAGTTCGGTCATCATCTTGGACATGCTGGCCGGGGCCAAGGGTTCATCCGCATTGGATTCGTAATAGACGACGGCCGTATTCGAATCCATCAAAATCGCCGCGCGCGCGTCCACCTTCGGCTTACTCGAAGCCGAATTGCCGTGCTGCATAAAAAAGCAACCTGCGACCCCCGCGATAATCAGCAGGACGCCCCATCTTCCCATCTTCATCTTCCAATACCCTCCACACGTCAGTCAAATCGCACCATGAACTCGCGTCTGAAATGAGGGTACCATGACGGATTAAATAATTTTGTAAAAATTCCATAAGAATTTCTTAAGGGTTTGGACTGTTCTGAAGTTCTAAGATTAAAATGTGATTGACAGATAGCAAAATATCTTATACGATGTTTTTGATTGAATGATTCGTTCAATAATAAAATTTAAGGTGGAATGCATATGTCCCATAGGGAAATCGCAACTTCAATTACTCATTCAACGGTTATATCAAAGGATGGTACGGTCATTGGCTACAAAAGTACTGGGCAGGGACCTGGTGTGATTGTCCTTCATGGGGCGCTTAGCAGCTCTGATGATTTTACAAATTTTGCACAAGAATTAGCAGACTCATTTACTGTTCATGTGATCGATCGACGAGGACGAGGAATGAGCGGACCCCAAGGAAACGAGTATTCCATCCGCAAAGAATGTGAAGATCTTACAGTTGTGCAAGAAGCAACGGGAGCTGCCTTTCTCTTTGGTCATAGCTTTGGAGGGCTTGTTGCCTTGGAAACGGCAAGAATGAACAACCTTTTTACGAAAATAGCCCTCTATGAGCCCGGTGTTTCCATTGAGGGGTCAATACCGACAACTTGGCTGCCTAACTATGAGAAAGCACTTAATAAAAATGACACTTACGGGGCTTTCGCTATTTTTGTAAGAGCTTTAGGACCAGTAAAATCAATAAAGCTGATACCTATATGGTATTTGAAGCTAATCCTTCGTATAATGTTGCGTAAAGACCATTGGAAGCACAAGGAAAGATTATTGCCAGAAAGCATGAACGAGCACAAAGAAATAGGACTTCTGGATTCCACATTTAGTAATTACAGCTCCATTTATGCAGATACGCTATTAATTGCAGGCGGGAAAAGTCCGGAGTCAGAGCGAAACACGATGAGAGTGCTGGATCAGACCATGCCAAACACGAAGACAATAGTACTCCCGAATTTAAGCCATTTTGCTCCAGATAATCAATATTCGCCTGCAGTGGTGGGACAGCAAGTAAAACAACATTTTCTAAGTTAAGCTTCTACAAAAACATGGGAGTGAACCACCATTGTCGCCTTTAAATAAAGATCAACTGCACCAGATTCGAGATGAACGAAAAGAACAGATCAATAGAGCAGCACTTAAGGTCTTTGCTCAGCGGGGGATCCTCGGGACGAAAATCAGCATGATCGCCGCGGAGGCGGGCGTGAGTCTGGGGCTTTTCTACCACTATTTCAAGTCGAAAGATGAGGCTTTCATCGCCCTTGCGCAGGAAGCAATGGAAATATCCTATACTACTACAAAAAGTCTTCAGAATGTGCCTATTTCCCCGCTTGAAAAAATTAGACTTTTGACCGAAGCTATCCTTAAGGAAGAGGGCAAGTATTATTTCTTGTTGATTTATCAAGCACGTACATCGGAAGGTGTGCCGGGTGAGGTGAAAGAGCTTTTCTCCCAGTACTCCATGAAGGCTTATGTCGATCTATTGATGCCTATATTTGCGGAAGGTCAGCAAGCAGGCGAGATCGTGGCAGGCGATTTGGGGGAGTTGATCTCGAGCTACTTATCGATTCTTTCGGGTGTCATGGTTGTGAATGCAAATGAGGGCGGCGAATATCGGATTCCAGAAGTCGACATGGTCATGCGGCTTGTCACCAAGTAAATTCATCCTGATGGGAATAAAAGGCAGCCGCAGCTGCCTTTTTTCAACTATATGTTCCGATTAGTTCAGCACCTATTTGTCTGTTTCTCGTCTCAATATGCGCATACTGTAATCACGACCATACTTGGGAGAAAGTATGCCCCATAATGTACCCATAGCTGCTTCAATCTTCTCCATGTTTGCTGAACCGCCAACGTCCACGGGATCAAGGCCGATATCACGAGATAACTGGGCGACCACATCCTTGGCCTCGGAATCATCTCCGCTCATAAACGAAGTTGCGTTGCTTGAGCCAAATTGAGGGTTCGCCAGTACTTCCCAGGGAAGTGTGTTAAAAGCTCGGACAACACGGGCATTTTGGGCTAATCGAAGTACTTCCATATCTGCCGATTTTCCATCATAGCGGTTAGTACAATTGATGAGGATCTTATTATTTAGATCCCCCGCTTCTTCCAGGACCCGTTCAACCTCGGTAGGTAGCACGGCCAGAAGAATAACCTCACCAAAGGCAATTGCATCCTGCACCGTTCCTGCTTGAGCGTTCATCCCGGCTGCTTGCAGCAAGGATCGCAATTTATCGCTTTGCGGGTCGCGCGAGCCGAACATCACTTGATGTCCGTGTGCAGCCCACACACTCCCCAATGTTCCACCCATATTTCCTGAACCAATAGAAGCAATTTTCATTTTGAATTCTCCTTCACTTCTTCTAATTTTATAGTCCCATTCAAAATGTCATTGTAATAATTTAACTTCACTCTAGTTTGATTAATAATGTCGTCCAGTTCTCGACGTTGATTCTCCATGGTGTTCAAATGCTCTGAAAGAATTTGGCTTCGACTCGATATCGTTTGAATATCGTCCGGATCCAACATGGATGAAGAATTGTGAAAACATTGCCCTTCCTGAATAAACTCTTTAATATCATCTAAAGATAATCCGGTTTTCTTTAGACAATTTACAGATGTCACTTGATGAACGTCGTCGTCGCTATAAGTACGTACCCCGCCGGATCCTCTTTGGGGAGACTTTAACAAACCGATCTTTTCATAATATCTCAGGGTATCGGGACTAAAACCTGTAAGCTCGGCAACTTGCCGGATTGTATACATTGTTCATCACCACCTCTCTGTCTATATTCTAAACTCTGGAGTCGACTCCAAGTCAACACCTGAATTTTATGCACTAAACTCTGTAAAAACAGTGCTTTTTGTGGTATAGTAACAAGATGATTTTACATAATCCGACAATTTTTTTGAACGCTCGATGACTGCAGTTTGGAGAGGGGTTAGACTTATTCATGCAAAAAATTTTTTATCCTTGCCTTGTCTTTTTGAATAGCTTGAAATACTCCAAAAAATTTGTTGTCGTAGGATTGTTGATCATACTTCCTATAGCGGTCACTCTTTATTTTCTCATCGTAGAATTGAACAAGGGGATCATTGTTGCCGACAAGGAACGTTTAGGCTTACAGTACAACAACGCAATCAACAAAGTGTTGACCAGCCTTCAGGAAGATCGGCGGGTTTCCTATTTGGCCCTGAGCGGTGATGCTGCGGCAAAAAATCAGATAAAAACTGTACAAAGCAAGGTTGATCAGGACATGGAACAAGTGAATGCCCTGGAACAACAGCTGAATAATCAGTTTGACACTTCAATGACATGGCCCGAGATCAAGGGGAAATGGTCTGATTTAAAATCGAAATCAGCAAGCTTAAATGAAAAGACAAGCTTTGATTTACATACGGCGATCATTTCGGATTGTTTAGCTCTCATCTCTCATGTAGGAGACAAATCAAACCTGATACTCGATCCGGACTTGGACAGCTATTATCTCATGGATGCTACTCTGATCCGGCTGCCGGCATTAGTGGAGGAAATCAGCCAGCTTAGAGAGTTAGGCAAGGGGATTGACAGCCGGAAATCGATCAGTAAAGAAGAACTAACCATGCTGATCTATAAAACGGCAACCATAAAAACCGCCTTTGACGCTGTCAATTATGGAGCCCAGGTTATTTACGATAAAAATCCGTCGCTTAAGCCTGAATTAATAGATCCGTTCCAAAAGCTTAACACTTCCTTTGTTAAATTTACGGATGAGCTTAACCATACATATGTTTCCGCCAATTCCATTCAGGGAGGTAACGACGGATATTCTCGAAGTGCAACGACAGCAGTGGAAGACAACCATTCCCTGTATGAGAAGGAATCCTCCCAATTAGACAAACTTTTAATCGATAGAATGCATCATTACGAGGACATCAAGTATTTCGTGATAGGCTTTGTGCTCGCCGTCTTTCTCATCGTATTATATGTTTTTTCCGCTTTTTATTTATCAATTATGAATGCGATCAGAGCCATAAGCGGTTCGGCCTCCGAAGTAGCCAAAGGCAATTTGTTGACCCGTATTCCGATCCATACCAAAGACGAAATGAAGGACGCGGCTATATCATTTAATACGATGGTGGATGCCGTCAAGCAAATCATATATTCCAGCAAGCAAACAGCGGATCAGGTAAACGCAACCTCGGACAAGATCGTTTCCATCGCCGATCAAACAGCGAAAGCGAATCAATATCTGGCTTTATTGATGCAAGATACGGTAAAAGGCGCTGAAATGCAAATCAGTGCCACGGAAGACGGTTCCAGAGCAATGAATGATATGACTATCGGCATTCAGCGTATTGCTGATTCCTCATCCGTCGCTTCCAATGCTTCAATCGAATCTTCACAGAACGCCTTGGAAGGCCGACTGGCCGCAGGTAAAGTCATTCATCAGATGGAATCCATACAAGATTCTGTTAATCATACTGCAGGAACGGTTCAACGATTGCATGAATTTTCACAGCAAATCCATCAGATTGTCGGGGTCATTAAACGCATCGCTTCGTAAACAAATATGCTCGCCTTAAACGCATCGATTGAAGCGTCTAGGGTTGGGGAGCATGGACGCGGATTTACTGTCGTAGCCAACGAGACCAGAAAATTGGCTGAGCAATCGGCTCTATCTGCCGAAGATATAACGGCTTTGATTCAGCAAATCCAGGAGACCAGCCTGCAATCTGTTAAATCGATGGACAATGTAGTTAACGACGTTCAGATTGGACGAACCGTTGTACAGGAATCAAGCGAATCGTTCCAGCGCATTATTCAATCGTCTCAGGAAATTGCGGATCAGATTCAGGATATATCTGCGGCTTCCGAACAAATGGCTGCCAGCTCGGAAGAGGCCGCGGCGACCATTTCGGAAATCGCCAAAATCACCAAAATCTCATTTGATCAATTTCAATCCATTTCCGAGACATCTTCGGCACAATTATCCGATATGGAAGAGCTTGCGGAACAGGCTAATGCACTTAACCGGATGTCACAAACTTTGCGTGAACAAATCGGTAAATTTGCCATTTAACTAAACTGGCAGTGGAGAACTTAGATGAAATATTCAGGAAGAATCGTTATTATATCGGTAGTTGTCATATTGATTCTTGCCATAAGAACATATGGCAGTCTTTATTATAATTATCCATCTCTTCAGTTTCCGTTAATTGGGGTTATTCTGGTGTTTGCAAGTTGGCTGCTGGGAACACAGTATGATAAATTGAAGTTTTTATCGGAGAGGGATGTTCTGACCAACCTGTACAACAGAAGATTCCTGCTGTATACCTTTCCTAAGCTCATTGCTTCAGTGGATCGAAAACAGGAGAAGTTGATAGTATATTTTATTGATGTGGATGACTTTAAAATAATCAATGACACCCGCGGGCATGAAATCGGTGATCGGGTTTTGCAACGGATTGCAAACGTATTAACACTTCATTCACAAAAAAGGGACATAGTTGTCCGTTGGGCAGGAGATGAATTTTTGATCCTTTCCCCTCTTTCTGATGATCGCAATAAAGCAAAGACGATTAGTCTTATCCAAAACGAATTAAAGCTATCATCTCAAGAGCTAGATATAGCAATTTCTGTTTCTATTGGAACGGCCACGTATCCCAATGAGGCTCAAACATTAGATGATTTACTTCATGCGGCGGATCAAGGTATGTATATATTGAAATCCGATAACAAAAATCAGTTGAAATTTATTTCAAATTAAGGCTAGAACTTCATTTTGTTAGAGTTGAATGGAGCGGGAAAAAATCTCGCTTCTTTTTTGCATTTATATGTGTTATCCTTATTTGTTGCGACAAATGGTGTAAATTAAGGAGACAAAATGACATTTAATGACTTGAATATTATACCTTCGATTCTAAAAGCTTTAAGTAAAGAGAACTATACGACGCCTACACCCATACAGGAACAAGCAATACCAGCTGTGTTAGCCGGCAGAGATTTACTTGGCTGCGCTCAAACCGGAACAGGGAAGACGGCCGCATTTGCTGTACCGATCATCCAACTATTAAGCCAGCAGCAAAGTAAACCCAATACCGGGCGGAGTATTCGCTCATTGATTTTAACACCGACAAGAGAACTTGCTCTTCAGATTTTTGATAACATTGGGGCGTATAGTCAATACACCGACTTGCGTTGTTCTGCTATCGTTGGCGGCGTTTCCCAAAAAGCGCAGGAGCGGTCGCTAAATCAAGGTGCGGATATAATTATAGCAACTCCTGGCAGACTCCTCGATCTAATGAATCAAAAGCATATAGATCTACAATATGTCCAAATATTAGTGCTAGATGAAGCCGACAGGATGCTCGATATGGGCTTTATTCATGACGTGAAGAAAATCATTGCAAAAATGCCCAGCAAAAGACAAACCCTGTTCTTCTCGGCAACGATGCCTCCGGAAATATCCAAAATGGTCAAATCACTTCTGGTGAATCCGGTGAAAATAGAAATCACTCCGGTGTCTTCTACAGCAGATAGGATTGAGCAATCTATTTATTTGGTAGATAAGGCAAACAAGCAAAATCAATTAAATCACCTTTTACAAGATAAATCCATTGCTTCCGCACTGGTGTTTACCCGTACCAAACATGGCGCTGACCGCGTTGTGCGTGAATTGACTAAGGTGAAAATCTCCGCCCAGGCCATTCATGGAAACAAATCTCAAAACGCCCGCCAGAGTGCACTTAGCAATTTCAAGAGCGGCGTAACTCGAGTGTTGGTAGCGACGGATATCGCTGCAAGAGGAATTGATATTGAGGAACTCTCTCATGTAATCAACTTCAACCTCCCCAATATTCCAGAAACCTATGTACATCGAATTGGCCGTACCGGTAGAGCAGGATTGAGCGGGATTGCGATCTCCTTTTGCGAAATTGAAGAAATTCCGTATCTCAAGGATATAGAGAAATTGATTGGAAAGACCATTCCCGAAGTGAAGGATCATCCCTATCCGATGCTTAACACAACTCTGCCTTTAAAGGCCAAGTAGGTAATATTTGAATTCTTATACCCTCATTTGCAGAGGGTATTTTATTTTATACTTCAAAATGTAACATTGGACACAAAATAACGATTGTTATATTTTATGGCTTATAGTATTTTAGTATTAGAAGAGGTGATGAGATGAATATTTATGTGATTGTAGCCAGCTTTTTAGGTACCGCCGTGGAGTTTATTGAGGCCTTAACCGTAGTATTGGCTGTTGGCGTTGTAAGAGGATGGAAAAGCTCACTTTCGGGGATGACTGTGGCGCTGTTAGTTTTGACAGCTATGGTTACATTGTTTGGAGTGCCTCTCATGAACTTGGTCAACCTGGGAGCATTCCAGCTTTGTATCGGCATCTTGATGTTACTTTTCGGTATGCGTTGGTTACGTAAAGCGATCCTGCGTTATTCCGGTTTAAAGGCCTTACATTTAGAGGATAAAGCTTATACGGAAGAATTGAATCGTCAACGCAGCCACGCTAAATCGAATAATGCTATGGATTGGTTTGGATTTGTCACTTCATTCAACATCGTATTGTTAGAAGGCATTGAAGCAGTCTTTATTGTCCTTACTTTCGGATTGGCTGCACATTCTCTGCTATCGTCGATTACAGGGAGCATCATTGGATTGGTTATGGTGGTATTGGCTGGGATCCTACTGAGAAAGCCGCTTGCGACCATTCCCGAAAATACAATGAAATTTGTGGTTGGCTTGATGCTCAGCGGGTTCGGTATATTTTGGGTCGGAGAAGGGATCGGTGTCAATTGGTGGCATGCAGATGTATCTATACTGGTCATTTGCTTAGGTCTACTGCTCGTTTCATTCATTAGTGTTCGTCTGTTATCCAATAAGCACAATCAACAAAATCGTGACAAATCCACTAAGAAAGCAGTGGGTGAACATGTATGATAGCAGCATTAAAAACGATTATCGGCTTAATATTCGATGACTGGTGGATGGGGATTGGTTTATTATTCTCTATTCTGATCACTTATTTTGCAATTCAAGGCGGTCTGGATGCTCAAATGAGCGGATGGCTTTTAGTCATTTTGATCATAGGTGCCTTAATCCTGAGTTTAAATGTGGAATACCGCAAAAAAAGTAAAAAGCTGAAATAGTTTCAACGATTATTGGGAAGGCCAGACGAATGAATCATTCGGCTGGCCTTTTTTGCGTCATGAGAGGTTAGGGGAAAAAAATTTACAAGTCCTCAATATCTAGTTGATACGGGATAAACAATTCAGCAATATAGTTGAATCAGAAAGAAAACAACAAGATTAAACAACAAATAACATCTTCTTAGGAGGAAGAAACATGCACAAGATTTGGACAAGAACCACCTCGCTGCTTGTATTCATCACTTTGGTGGGCAGCTTGGCAGCTTGCGGAACGAAAGACAACACGGCTGGAGGAATGACGGCAGCTAGTAAAGCCCCAACAGAAAGCAAAGCCCCAGCGAGCAGCAGTCCGAACGCAAGCGGGACCGTTTCCGTGGATGACCTGCAAACCAAAGCGAAGCAAGAAGGCTCCGTAGTCAGCGTAGGTATGCCGGATGATTGGGCAAATTGGAAGGATTCCTGGACCGAAATCACAAGTAAATACAACCTGAAGCATACTGATACGGACATGTCGAGCGCTGAAGAAGTTGCCAAGTTCGAAACGGAGAAGGATAAGCCTACTGCCGATATCGGCGATGTGGGTATGGCGTTTACTTCCGTTGCCGTTGATAAGAATGTGACGCAGCCTTACAAAACTACAACATGGGATAAAATCCCCGACTGGGCCAAAGATAAAGACGGCCAATGGGTGGTTGGCTACCAAGGAACAATTGCCATCATTACGAATACCAAGCTGGTGAAAAACCCGCCGAAAAGCTTTGATGATATTGCAAAAGGAACCTACAAAGTAGCTATTGGCGATGTGGCCAAAGCCTCCCAGGCACAAAACGCTATTCTTGCTGCTGCCATCGCTTTCGGCGGAGACGAGAAAAATATTCAACCGGGTATTGATTTCTTTGAGAAGCTTTCCAAGCAAAAACGCATCTCCTTATCCGACGTGAAAGTGGCTAACTTTGAAAAGGGTGAAATCGAAGTCGCATTGGTGTGGGATTTCAACGCCCTGGGTTACCGTCAAAAGCTGAACCCTGCAGACTATGATGTGGCCATTCCTAAAGAAGGCAGCGTCATAGGCGGTTACGCAACGATCATCAACAAATACGCTCCGCATCCTAATGCGGCTAAACTCACAAGAGAATATATTTTAAGCGATGCTGGACAAATTAACCTGGCCAAAGGATTCGCCAGACCGATCCGCGACGATGTGAAGCTTCCTGCGGATGTGGCCAGCAAGATGATTCCAACCGAGCAGTACAAGAATGCCAAACCGATTAAAGATTTCAAAATCTGGGACGCTACCTCGAAAACCCTCCCGCAATTATGGCAAGAAAAAGTATTGGTTAACCTCAATTAGTACCAAATAGCAAACAGTTACCTTCTCCTCAAGAAGGTAACTGTTTTACTAAGGAGTAAACAATGAAAAACAGAGTACCTTCGAAGCTCTTATTACTTGCTGTTCTTTTGCCTTTTTTCATCCTGATTGTCGGATTTGAGCTGCTGCCCACGGCAACTTTAGTGATCAACAGCTTTTTATCGGACAAAGGCGATCAATTTACAATGCAGCAATATTTCACTTCATTGACGAATCCTTTCTACCTAAAGGCGATTCGGAACAGCCTGTTGATTTCGCTTTATTCCAGTGTGGCAGGCATCATCATGTCCCTGCTCCTGGCCTATGCGATCACAAGGGCGTCGGAACGAACGAGAAATTTTGTGCTGATGATTTCCAACATGACCTCGAACTTTGCAGGTTTGCCGCTAGCCTTTGCTTATATTATTTTGCTAGGAAATAACGGTGTTCTAACGATTTTATTCAAGACGTGGGGATGGTCCTTGTTTGCAGGCTTTGATTTGTATACGTGGACTGGGCTCGCCTTTGTTTATGTGTATTTTCAGCTTCCGCTCGGAGCGCTGCTGCTTTATCCTACCCTCTACGGTATGCGTGAGCAGTGGTGGGAAGCCGCTTCATTGCTTGGCGCAAACATGTGGCAGTTTGCCAGACGAATTGCGCTGCCCGTGCTGCTTCCCGGTATAGCCGGAACGTTCACGATTCTGTTTGCCAACTCGATGGGAGCTTATGCAACAGCCTATGCCCTAGTCGGCGGCAATTACAATTTGCTCGCGATCCGCATCGGCTCTCTTGTGGCGGGCAATGTCGTGACGCGCCCACAGCTTGGCTGCGCGCTGGCCGTATTGCTGGGCGGTACGATGGTGCTGGCGATGTGGTTGAATGACCGCTTGATGCGCAAGGTAAGGAGGGATTTACAGTGAAACGCAATCGTGCCATTCCCCGAGTTATTATTTGGCTGGCCATGATCTATTTGCTGATCCCTTTGCTGGCTACCTTGCTCTATTCAATCGCTGGCAACTGGCAGACGACTTTACTGCCGGAGTCATGGACGCTGCATTGGTTCGGCGATATGTTTCGTGATGTCCGCTTTATGGATGCACTTGGACGTACTCTGTTTGTTTGCCTGGTTAGTGTAGCACTGAGTGCACTCGTCATGCTGCCGACCATCTTCGTGGTGACGATCTACTTCCCCAAATGGGAGCGCTGGCTGAATCTTACCGCATTGATTCCGTATGCGATTCCTGGTGTTGTTGCCGCAGTAGGCTTGATCAAGCTCTATTCCTCTGGACCCTTCGCGATTTCCGGTACGATTTGGATCTTGATTGCCGCTTATTTCGTGGCGATTCTGCCCTATATGTATCAAGGCATTCGCAACAGCATTCGAACCGTCAACGCCTCGGAGCTGATGGAGGCTGCAGAGCTGCTGGGGGCAAGCAAAATGGCAGCCTTTCGCCGCATTATCGTGCCTAACATTTTGCCTGGCATTCTTGTTTCAACGCTGTTATCGATCTCTGTGCTGTTCGGGGAGTTCGTGCTGACCAATTTGCTGATCGGCGGGCATTTTGAAACGATCCAGATTTACTTATACCGGCGTCTCAGCGAAAGCGGGCATTTAGCCAGCGCCATTGTGATTGCTTATTTCGTGTTCATTTTACTGCTGTCGGGATTGCTGCTCAGCTTGAGCAAGCGGTTATTCGGCAGAGCCAATCCCGTGGAATGGGAAACTGCCAAGAAGGGAGCCTAGCATGAGCTATTTGCATATTGAGAATGTATCGAAGAAATTTGGAGCCTCTAATGTGCTTCAAGAGCTGAATCTGCGAGTGGAAAAAGGGGAGCTGGTGACACTGCTTGGCTCCAGTGGATGCGGCAAAAGCACGCTGCTTCGCTGCATATCGGGACTCACGACGCTCGAGGAAGGCGAGATTTATCTGGAAGAAAAGCCGATTACCCAGCGTCTGCCCAAGGACCGCGGGGTCGGCATGGTGTTTCAGTCCTATGGCTTATTTCCAAATTTGAGCGTCGGTGATAATGTCGCTTTCGGCCTGCAAATGCAGCGGCATAGTAAGGCCGACATTGCGAATAGAGTAAGAGAAATGTTAAGCATCGTAGGACTTGAGGATAAAATTAATTCCTATCCTCACGAATTGTCAGGGGGCCAGCAGCAGCGGGTTGCGTTAGCCCGATCACTTGCCGTGCAGCCGAAGCTGATGCTCATGGATGAACCGCTCAGCGCGCTCGATGCCAAAATCCGCAAATCCCTGCGTTTGGAGCTTCGCCGGATCCAGAAAAATTTAGGCATGACTACGATTTTCGTCACGCATGATCAAGAAGAAGCACTCATCATTTCAGATAGAGTCTGTGTCATGCATCAAGGACAAATCGTTCAGATGGGAACGCCGGAAGAAATCTATACCAATCCGCGCAATGAGTTTGTTGCGCGTTTTATTGGCAGCTACAATGTGATGAATGCCCAGGAGATGGGCCGGTTGACAGGGAACCTGGAGCGAAGAGGCGGCTCCGTGGCCATTCGTCCGGAAGCCATCCGCTTGGCACGCAGAGAATCGGAGCAAAGATGGGCTGAAGGCGAAGGCTTCGAGGCTTTTGGCCGCATTGAGGAAGTCATTTTGCTTGGCAATGTACTGCGCTTCATCGTGCTTGTCCAGGATGTAACGTTGACCGTCGATATCTTGAATGGCAGCGAACGTCCGGGACTGGAAACCGGCAGCGAGGTTAAGCTTTGGATTCCCCGCGAAGCCTGCAGGGTACTTGATGATGGTGGTGCGTAACGATGTCCGTATTGGCTGAAGAGAGAAAACAGGTCATTAAGGAATGGCTGCAAAAGGATGGTAAAGTGATGGTGATCCCGCTCTCCGATCATTTGGAGGTGTCCCCGGAAACCATTCGCCGCGATTTGCTTGCGCTGGAGAAGGAAGGCAAGCTGAAGCGTGTGTATGGCGGCGCCATTAAGCCAACTTATCTTAATGATGAAGCGCCCTACTCACTCCGCCAAAGTATTCACCCCGAAGAGAAAAGGGCAATAGGCTTGCGCGCAGCCGAACTCATTCAAGACGGCAGCACAATCGTTATTGATGTAGGGACCACCACACAGGAGCTGGCCCAGGCTATCCAGGGTAAGAAGCGGTTGACGATTCTTACTAATTCTATTCCAGTCGCATCCACCTTGCTTGAGTCGATCAGTCGGGGTGTATTTACTGGGAAAGTGATCATTCTGGGAGGTGAAGTCAACCCGGAGCAGAGCTCAATCAGCGGTACGCTCTGCTTGCAAATGATGGCGCAGTTCCATGTGGATCAAGCCTTTCTTTCCGTAGGCGGCATTTCGCTGTCGAGCGGGATTACCGATTTTGATTTCAATGAGGCTGCGGTTTCGCGAGCCTTTGCAGAAGCGGCGCAAGAGGTGATTGTGCTTGTCGATCATTCCAAGCTGGGGATCACCACATTTGCTCAGACGATACCGCTTCATCAGGCGGATATTATTATTTCAAGCACAGAGGTTCCAGGCGAATGGATTCAGGAGATTGACCGAAGCGGAGTGCTTTGGATTGATGCTTGTTCGATGAACATAGAGGACAGAGGTGAAATGAAATGAGCAAAGTGATCATGATCGTGCTCGACGGATTGCGCTATGATGTGGCCCGTGGTTCCATGGGCTATTTGAATCATTTGGTTGAGGTGTCCAAAGCAGCGAGCTATAAAGTGAAGTCCGAGCTGCCCAGCCTGTCCCGACCGCTCTATGAGGTGCTGCTGACGGGGACTCCGAGCTCTGTAAATGGCATAACCGCCAATCATATCGTGCGTCTTTCGAACAGACAAAGTATCTTCCATGCAGCAACCAAGCACGGATTAACGACGGCGGCGGGAGCTTATTATTGGGTGAGCGAGCTTTACAATAGGGCGCCGTTCGACAGGATAGAAGACCGTCAGCAGCACGATCCCGGCAAGCCTATTCAGCATGGCACTTTTTATTTTGAAGATTCTTATCCGGATTCACATTTATTTGCCGATGCAGAAATTTTACGCCGCAATCATGATCCGCACTTTTTGTATATCCATCCTATGGGGATCGATGATATTGGGCATAAGCACGGTGGGGAGTCCAAAGCGTATCGTGACAAAGCGATTGAAGTCGATAGTATTTTGGCTTCTTTGCTGCCATTATGGATGGAATTGAACTATGAGATTATTGTCACTTCCGATCACGGTATGAATGCGGACGGCAGCCATGGCGGAACAGGCGCGGCGGAGCGGGAGGTTCCCTTCTATCTAATTGGCTCTTCCTTTGAACCGGGCTACCATGAGGATGTCATTCCGCAGCTGGCTGTGGCTCCGCTGGTATGCAAGCTATTGTCTATTCCGCTAGTGAACGGCATGACAGACATGGATATCCCGGCTTTTAAACATAAAATGGTGAAGTAGGTTCTCTTCGAAAATTTTCAGGAGGTACATCAGTGAAGGTAGATTTTCATTTTCATCTTGAAGAAGGGCCTTATTCCCTGCAGTGGCTGCAGCGTACCGGACGGGCTCTGGTCAACACAACGAACGATGATTTGATTACGGGGAAATCCCACACACGTGATTGGATGGACAAAATTTTTCGATTGCTGCAAATGAGAATGGAGCAGGGCTGCTTTCACGAGGATTGGGTTCAGCGATATTTGCAAAAGGGCCGTGAACGGGGCATTCAGCGCTTTGGCATAGTGGATCATTTGTACCGCTTTGTTGAATGTAAAGAGTACTATGAGCGTTTTATGCTTCTGGATGACTCGCCTCTGGGGCAATTGCAGCGAAAATGGCTCGATCAAGTGTGCACTTATTCAATAGAAACTTATGTGAAGGCTATGCGCAAGATAGCTGAGAATGAGGATGATTTGTCGATTGGCATAGAAGCCGATTATTTCGTCGGCGGGGAAAAGCAGCTTCAGGCTCTGCTTGCTCCTTTTGAATGGGACTATATCATAGGCTCCGTGCATTTTTTGGACGGCTGGGGCTTTGATAATCCAGAAGTTCAGGATCGGTTTCAAACTGCCGATTTGGACCGTTTATATGATCAGCATTATGAGACAGTCAAGCAGGCAATTGCCAGCGGATTGTTTGATTTTATCGCTCATTTGGATAATTTAAAGGTATTCGGCTATAGGCCGGATGAAGATAAGCTGCTCCCCAAATATAGAGAAATCGCCTCCGCGCTGAGTGCCGCCGGCATTGGTTCCGAGATCAACACAGGATTGCTGTATCGTTACCCGGTCAAGGAAATGTGTCCCAGCCCATCCTTTCTGCAAACATTATTCGAGCAAAATGTGCCGATTACACTGTCGTCGGACGCTCACTTTCCTGACGATATCGGCATGCATCTGGACGATGCTCTGAATTTAGCGAGAGCTACAGGGTATAAGGAAATCGCGGTCTATAAGAATCGCCAGCGGCTTATGCTGCCGATTCAAGACAACAAGTAACGTTATACGAAAACAGCAATCCCGATTCAATATTGGGATTGCTGTTTTGTTAAGAAGGAGGATAGCAGCATGCTCGAGACGGGTGAGACGGGACGAATATTGTATTTTGTACACTTGAAATGAGTCTCATCTGTAGCAACCTTAGGAACAGTGTATTTAGTACAATCAAATCTGAGAAAATCAAAGAAAAGACTCATATTGCAGCTCTAGGACGCTAATAAATAACAATGTATGAAATGCAATGTTTTCATGTTATTTAATGAACCTTGCTTCCAATTTCCGGCTCATCACCCGCAAGGTGAAGACAACGATGATCAAGGCGATTTTCTCGCCTTCTGTATGGTTTACCTAACTACACTATTGAGCGAGTTGTCCGTGCAATCTCTGTCTGTCTCACACGTATGGCGGGTCCCAGCTTTTTTTACTCCAGCCTATTTTGTCTTCGATCACATTCAAATTTTGATCTAACTGTACGTCAACTCCGAATGGCAGCTTGCGATTATGACAAAACCGCAGGTCTCTCCATTTCACCTCGTAGCCGTCATTTTTTTCTGTAAAGCTCACATGAACACGTTGAGCAAAATGCAGGAATGCCCGTACTCCATCCGTTCTCATCGATGCTTGCACCACTTTGTTATTGCTATCCTTCTGATACACATCATGCACAGTGACATCGCGATAATTTACTTTCCCAGTATAGGAAAAGGTATCGGTTTCCAGAACGAACTGCCAGCGAAACCAATGTAAGTCAGGAATTACATGGCAGATTCCCTCTTGATTCAATTCGAATTGAACGCGTTTTACAACGAAGTGATGATGGAAGGTACGAGCTGCTATATAAGCGAACGTAATTGCATACACGGCACCGAATATTATGGAGGGTGAATATGAGGTGAAAATCCAAATGACAAGACCCAGGACATGGATCAGAAATAGAAAAGGCTCGTATAGTGAAAGTATATCCATATGGAACCACTTTTGGCTGAACGGACGAAAGCTTTGTACGCCGTAAGCATTAAATAAATCGAGAAATACATGGAAAACTACCGCTATGAAACTCCAAAAATAAAGATGTGCAAACTGATTCATATCCCCAAATAAATAGCCCATAAGAAGGCTGATGAGTGCTGGCCAAACAAGCAATGCCGGCAAAGAATGCGTGATGCCGCGATGGTGCCGAATGTAGTTGGAATAGCCTTTAATACGCGTTATGGTATCAAAGTCCGGAGCATGAGAGCCAAGCAAGGTTGCGGCGAGAACGGCATGGGCAAGCTCAGGGTGTGCAGCAACTGCAGGATCGAAATACGCGAGACCAGCTAAGGTAGCTCCAAACAGTAAGTGACTTCCAGTATCCATGTGCGTCTCCTTCATTTGTAATATAGTCTCATTTTAAGCTCTAAACATTAGGGGAATGTTAAGAGCATTATGTATTTAAGTAAATTATTGTTATCATTGGGTTAAATATATACACTGGGATAAGGATATTTCAGAACTGTTGGTAAAATGTGTTCTATATGCTGAGAGAAGAGCATTTAGAAAACGATAAAACTTATGGCGTCACTTTTATAATTGCTGCAGCATATTGACATCAAACCATATTTGTATAAAAATAAGAATTAGCACTCTGTTGAATTGAGTGCTAAATCCCGTACGAATATTTTTGAAAGGGGACCACCTATTCATGGCAAAAAAGCAGTTTAAAGCGGAATCGAAAAGATTACTGGAAATGATGATTAACTCCATTTATACGCAGAAAGAAATATTTTTAAGAGAGCTCATTTCTAATGCCAGTGATGCCATTGACAAAATTTATTACAAGGCGTTAACCGATGATCAATTGGTGTTTAACCAAGAGGATTTTTACATCAAGGTAACGGCTGATAAGGCAAGCCGAACACTGACGATCACCGATACGGGCATTGGCATGACCAAAGAGGATCTTGAAAGTAACCTGGGGATTATTGCCAATAGTGGCTCGCTTGCATTCAAGAAAGAAAATGAATCCAAAGATGGCCGCAATATCATCGGTCAATTTGGGGTTGGATTCTATTCAGCTTTTATGGTCGCGGATGTAGTTACAGTGACCAGCAAGGCTCTGGGCAGCGATGAGGCTTTCAAATGGGAATCCAAGGGAGCAGACGGATATATCATTGAGCCCTGCGAGAAAGCTTCGGTGGGTACTGAAATTATTTTGAAAATTAAAGAGAACACCGAAGATGATCAATATGATGAGTACCTGGAAGAGTATCGATTGAAAGCGATCATCAAGAAGTATTCCGATTTTATCAGATACCCGATCAAGATGGATGTTAAGGGGAAACGACCTAAAGCAGACAGCGAAAATGAACTCGAGGATTATCAGGAAGAGCAAACCGTCAACAGTTTGATCCCGATTTGGCGTAAAAATAAAAGTGAGCTTACGACGGAAGACTATGAGAATTTTTATGCGGAGAAGCGTTACGGATTCGATAAGCCGATCAAGCATATCCACATTAGTGCTGATGGCGCCGCGGTCTACCATGCCATTCTTTTTATTCCGGAGAATACCCCGTTCGACTATTATACGAAGGAATATGAGAAGGGATTAGAGCTCTATTCCAATGGTGTTTTGATCATGAATAAGTGTGCGGATCTGCTTCCCGACTATTTCAGCTTCGTCAAAGGAATGGTGGATTCGGAAGACTTATCCCTCAACATTTCCAGAGAGATGCTGCAGCATGACAGACAATTGACTCTAATTGCCAAAAACATCAAGAACAAAATCAAAAGCTCATTGCAAAGTATATTGAAGGAAGAAAGAGAGAAATACGAACAATTTTATAAGTCCTTCGGCAGACAGTTGAAGTATGGGGTGTACAGCGATTACGGAACAAATAAAGATGATCTGCAGGACTTGTTGATGTTCAACTCTTCCAAAGAAAAGAAACTGGTCACCTTGGATGAATATGTATCAAGAATGCCTGAAGAGCAGAAATATATTTATTATGCGTCCGGAGAATCAATCGAGAGAATCGAGAAGCTCCCGCAAACAGAGATGGTATCCGATAAGGGATATGAAATCCTATACTTCACGGATGATATCGATGAGTTCGCCATCAAGATGCTCATGACCTATAAAGATAAAGAATTTAAATCCGTATCGAGCGGCGACTTGGGGATTGAAGCGGATGCCAATGAAAATCAAACGGATGCAGAAGAGAGCGATAACAAAGACCTCTTTGAATATATGAAAAGCCTGCTGAACAACAAAGTGAAGAATGTTAGAGCGTCCAAGAGACTTAAAACTCATCCTGTATGCCTCTCTGCTGAAGGTGAAGTAACGATCGAAATGGAAAAAATATTGAAAGCAATGCCTAACAATCAGGATGTAAAAGCGGACAAGGTGTTGGAAATTAACATCAATCATGAGGTGTTTCAGTCCTTAAAGGATGCTTTTGCCAAAGACAAGGAGAAGCTGAATTTATATACGAACCTGTTGTACAATCAAGCCATTTTGATTGAAGGATTGCCGATCCAGGATCCGGTAGAATTCACAAACGATATTTGTAAAATAATGGTCTGAAGCAGCAAATAAATAAGCAACGAAATTAACCCGCGCCTGGTGCAGACCAGGGTGGGTTATTTGTCGTTATTCCTGTATGATTTTTTGACGACTGGTCTGCCCACACTTTCCTAAAACCATGGCATATCTTGATTTTAAATTGCGCTAAGAAAATGAGAAAAAATTGAAATGATCATGTGAGGTGAAATAATTTGCAAAAAAAGACAATGACTAATTTACGGGGTGATATATGGGATCTAAAAACCCTGAAACACTTATTGCAAAGAAAGCCTAGAATCCTTTATAAAGGTAAAAGCCGGTATCAAAATATTATCCTGTTAGAAGCGAAGGTATACCCTATTACTCCACCAAGGAAAAAGGCACAGGTCTGGGAACCATGGTTTCATTCGGCATTATTAAAAAGATGAATGGGAAAATCGAGATTAAGAGTGAATTAGGCAAAGGGACAGAGTATAGAATTACCTTCACGAATACATACCGTCAGGTCGAGGGTAATACAGCAATCTAGAAGAAACATCAAAGATTTTCATTTTATCGCACCTGCTGCAATGCCCTTAATAATATATTTCTGCGAGAAGATGTAGAAAATGACAACAGGAATAATTGTTAAGGTCAAGCCGGCCATCGCGAGGTTCCACACAATCGTGAACTCTCCGAAAAAGTAAAAGGTCGATAACGGAATCGTGCGCAGCCCTTTATCCGAAAGGGTCAAGGATGGCAGCAGATAGTCATTCCATATCGCGATCACATCCAAAATTGCAATGGTGATCGTGATGGTTTTCAGCATAGGGAACACGATTCTCCAAAATACACCGAATTTGCTGGCCCCGTCTATGGTTGCTGCTTCCTCAAGAGCAACCGGAATAGACTTCATGAAGCCGTGATAAAGGAAAACCGCCATGCTGGCATGGAAGCCAACGTTCATATAGATCAAGCCGCCATGCGTATTCAGCATCGGGATTTGAAGATTCGTTCTTATGAAGTCCATGACTTGCATTAAAGGCATCATTAATGTCTGGAAAGGAATAAGCATCGTGGCCACGAGCGTCAAAAAGATGTATCTGCTCAGCCGGTTGTCTGTCCTGACAAGCATCCACGCGGTCATGGAAGCCAAAACAATCACGAACAGAACGGAAGTGACGGTAACAAATAACGAGTTGCCGAACGCCGTGAGAAAATTCATCTTCTCCATCGCTTGTGAATAGTACTGGAAGCTGAATTGAGAAGGCAGCGCCAATACATTTTGGTACAGCTCCGCACGGTTTTTGAAGGAGTTGACGACCATAATGTAGACAGGTGATAAGAAGGCAACTGCAAGGATGACAAGTAAGATTTCGAGTACATACTTACCATTTCTCTTCATCACATTTGCACCTCTCTCCTCTTGGTAATGATAACCTGTGTCAATGTGATGAGCGCCACGACCAAGAAAAACACAATCGCCTTGGCCTGGCCGATTCCGTAATGGCTGTAGCCGAAAATTTCATTATAAATGTTCATGGCGAACATTTCCGTGGCATTATTGGGACCACCCTTGGTCAATGACAGGTTCACGTCGAAGATCTTAAATGCGCCGGAGAGCGTCAGGAACAAACAGATCGTGAAAGCCGGCATCAATAACGGGAATATGATCTTGGTCAATCTGTGCCATAAGTTGGCGCCATCCACCCTGGCGGCTTCCAACATTTCGTCCGGAATTCCCTGAATGCCTGCGATGTATATTATCATCGTGTAACCGCCCATCTGCCACGTAAAGACAATGACCATCGCACATAATGCGAATTGCGGATCGAGCAGCCAGTTAAAGAAGATACTGTGAAGACCTGTTTTACTCCCAATAAAGTTGAACACGTCCGAAAAAATAAATTGCCAGATATAACCGAGAATCAGACCGCCGATCAGGTTCGGCATGAAGAACATCGTACGAGCCGCGTTGCTTGCACGAAGATTGGTAGTCACGATCAGTGAAAAAACCAAACCCAGCACATTCACGGCGATCATAGCCAGTACGGTAAATAACACGGTGTTCCAAGCGGATGCCAGGAAGCGATCGTCATGAAAGATCTGCGTAAAGTTATCAAACCCGACGAAGATTTTGGGATTGGCGGGAATGCCATCCCACTTATAGAACGAGTAAAGAATACCAATGATAAACGGAATAATGACAACCGTTGTAAAAATAAAAAGCAGCGGAACTGTAAATAAAGCGAACCACGCTTTGTCCTTTCTCTTTCTCAAATCGATTCCTTCTTTCCGGTGAAAAAGCCTAACGCTCGATGCTTAGGCTTTCTTCTTATACTGTTAAAAGGTACGATTTTATTTAGCGGCTTTAGCCCATGCAGCATCTAGCTTTTGCAGGAGCTGGTCGCCGGTCATGTCTTTTTTCAGGAAGTACTCCTGTGCTGCCGGAGTCAAATCGTTAACGATGATGCCCTGCGGGAAGTAGGTCATCGCCCAAGGAATCGTCTGACCGCTCTTCGTTGCATCGTATACGGCTTTGGACAACGGATCCAAATTTGTTGCATCGATATTCTGCATGGCTGGGATAAATTTGAATTCATTCACAATTGTATTTTTACCCGTATCGCTTGTGAACAGCCAATTCAGGAAGGCACTTGCAGCCTTGATTTCGTCAGCGTCTTTTTTACCGTTGATGACCCAGTTGCTGCTCAGACCTACTGCCAGTTTGTTATTGCCGGCTAGCGGGAACGGCATCATGCCTATGTCAAAACTCAAAGTCCCGTAATCCTTCAGCATGCTATAGCTCCAGTTGCCTTGATGAACCATGGCCGTTTTGCCTGTTGCGAAGTCACCCATCTGGGTGTCGTATTTCACTTCCATCGGATTCTTGGTGGAGTTGGCTTTGATGGCATCCATGAATTTCCCGAATTCTTGGAATTCTTTGGTGTCCGCCATTTTTACTTCGCCTTTGTTCAGCTTCTGAATATAGGCTACCGGGTCTGGCTGCAAAGCGAATGGAGTGTTGATGATGTGTCCAATAAGGAAGTAAGCTTCTTGGGAAAGGCTCAGAGGATTTACACCTTTGCCCTTCAGATCCTGCAGCGTTTTGGTGAAAGACGCAAGATCCGTGACATTCTTCGGATCCACCAATTTCTTGTTGTAAACCAAACCAAAGCCTTCTACTCCGTACGGAACCCCAACGGTTTTGCCATCAGCTATCAATGCCATTTTCGGAGCGATATTCTTCACATAGGGCTCGTTGCTCATATCATAGTAGTAGGATTTGAACTTTTCAGCTTCAGAGCCTGCAGCGACGCTGAAAAGTGACGGGCCTTGGTTGCTGGTCAGCTTAGCTTGCAGCTGCGTCGTGTAAGCATCTCCTGCGGAGCCCCACACATCAACGGCATTGCCAGTTTCAGCCGTATACTTTTTAGCCAAATTCTCCAGCGATGTAGCGATCTCCACCTTCGACTGGAAAATCGAGATTTTCTTCAGATTCTTGGCTGGTGCCGACGCGGAAGTCGATCCTGTAGCGGCTGGAGAACCCGGACTGGCACCTTTATTGGCGTTTCCACAGCCCATCATTGCCGTGAACAAAGCCGCAGCTGTCAATAAACTGAACACTTTTTTTACTTTTTTCAAAACTTACGCCTCCCGGAAAACTATTTAGTAAAAGCGTTATATTTTACTAATTTTCTTAGCTTTTCTTATTTTACTGTTATTCTCCATTTTTATTCACCAGTTAGCATCATTACCCAAATCAACAGCGCTTTGTTGAAATAGCAAAAAGACTGCAGCCCTCAGGGCTGCAGTCTATCATTTTCTTACATTTTACGACACTTTAGTAGCTTGCGGTTCAGCTTGTTGAACTGGCTTTACATACCTGCCTGGCCCTGCTACCACTGCAGCGAGAACACCCGCCACCGCAAAGACGATACAAAGGATAAAACCATGATTAATCGCCGTTCCGAGCGAATCTCTGACGAAGTCCAAAATACTTTTGGGAACCGAGCCGCCAGCTCTGACAAGCAGCTCCGGATTGGCTAATGTACTTATTTTATCGGCCGGAATATTATGGGCTGCCGCGCCGCCTTCAATCAAGGTCTTCAGGTTGTTATTGACTACAGTCGCCATAATAGAGGCTCCCAGAACCCCGCCGATGCTGCGCCAGAAGCCTACGATTGAGGAGCTGATGCCAATATATTTGCGATCCACGCTAGCGGCCATGGCATTTTGGGCCACACTCATTAGAGGGCCAATTGCCCCTAGACCCAAGATCACCATCAATCCCATCATGTACCATGTAGAAGCATTATGGCTCACAGTACTGAGCAAGTAGCTTACTACAATACCAGCAGTCATCGAGCTTGCCATTAAGGTGCGATAAGATAATAAATTTTGGAGAAACCCGAAACCAATAGCGCCTACCATCAGTGAAAACATCATCGGTGTCAGCAGCCCGTTAGAGTTTGCCTGACCGAGAACAGCTGTCGAGAAAATGGGCAAGTACGCAATCGCCGAGAACATGATAGCCCCTTGGCATAAGCAAGCTAAACTGATTCCAACGACCATGCGATTTTTGAACAAAGATAAAGGAAGTACCGGCTCCGAGGCTCGCAATTCGACCCGTATGAAGAGAATCCCTATAAGGAGCGAAGTTGCAAATAAGCTGATGATCTGCCAAGAGCTCCATGCATAATCTTTGCCGCCCCACTCAAGAGCAAGCATAAGTGATACGGTGCAAATGACGAGAAACGCAGTGCCCAAATAGTCAATTTTCGGACGACGATCCGAGCGAGACTCCTTCAAAGCGTACAAGAGGACAAGGAACGACATGATCCCGATAGGGAGGTTGACGTAGAAGCACCATCTCCAGCCCCAGAACTCGGATAAAAAGGTTCCGATTTGCGGTCCTGCTACCGACGACAGCCCAAAGATACCTGCGAATACACCCGACATTTTCGCTGCTTGCTTCGGATCATTAAAGATTGTAAAAATAATCGTAAAACTAATCGGAAACAGTGCTCCAGAGCCAATGCCTTGAATAGCACGGAAAAAAATCAATTGTGTTATATCCGTAGCCGTTCCGCACAGTGCCGAACCAATCAGGAAGATACTTATTCCTATTAAATAAAACAGCTTTCTGCCGAACAAGTCGGACATTTTCCCAAATACCAGCATGGTGCTTGTGGAGGCTAACATATAAGCGGTGAATACCCAGCTCACTTTATCAAACCCGCCGATATCCTTAATGATATGGCTGATGGCTGACGATGTAATCGTATTGTCCAGCGATGCCATGAGCAATCCTAGCGCCATCGCTAGAATGATAAGCCCTGTTTTTTCTTTTGCCATTATGGTTCTCTTCTCCTTTTATGGTTCCATGGATTTCAGCTTGGATAATTTATCCTTAAGAATCCTTAGAACATTTTCTTTATTTGTAATGCCAATTTCAATACAGATTTCTTGCGTTGGACTCATATATGGCTTATAGCGCTGCTCATCCGCTTTAATCTTTTTTAGTTCCTCTTCTGCCTTTTGAAGCCCTTTTTCTAACCAATGTCTCACCAAACCCGGTTCCGCCATCTCGCCAAAATGCAGCCGAACCAGAAAATCCGACTTCATCTCATTGTCTTGAATCTCACTGTATAAGTACTGGTGAAAGCTTCTCTTCCCCTCCTCAGTAATCGTATATACATTCTTGTTCGGCTTTCCCTCCTGCATGACGCTCATCTTGGTGATTAAGCCATCCTTCTCCATTTTGCCCAAGGTCGGATAGATGGTTCCATAGCTGGCATTATAAAAGTAAGAAAAAATCGTCTCGAATTTGTGTTTGATATCATAGCCGGAAATGCTCTCATGCATTAAAATTCCCAGGATTACATCCTGACTGTTCAGCTTCATCACCACCCTTTATGTTCAATTTAAAATTATCTAAGAATAATTTATCATAAATATTATATCGAATCAATATATATCGATTATTAATAAGTTTTTAATGCCTGTTGATCTAATTGCACAGCATATTCCAACTTTTGCGTTCTCATGCAAGCGAATTGCGTTGTAATTTATTGGAAAAAACATTACGCTAAGTAGGCACATATACCTATACATAAAAATTGCACAGCAGAGAGGAAAAGGTGACATGCGTGGTCATAGACAGAAATGAGTTAGTCGATGAATTCTTTTCAATGATCAGAGAATTAAACGGAACAACAGCGGATGGCCTAAAAATAAGGGACTTCTTTAGGTTAGTTTCTGAAGTACGAGACTTCATTCCTCCAACGATCGAATTTATGACAGTTCTTAAAACCTATCGACCCGTATTATTTATAAAATTTAGAAAATCACTTATTCCCAGAACCCGTATGTGGTACTTGGCAAATATCCATTTCGATGTGGGTCAGGCATTAGTTAATTTAGAAATTACGAGCGAAGAACAGCTGCATAGACTTGTTAAAGGGGACAAAGCCATTAGTTATTGAAATGTTTTGATTAAATGAATATTGTAATGATAATATTTGAATAAGGAAATAAGCAACGGTATCTTATAGAGGGTATCGTTTTTTCATTATGAAGGGAGGATTGGAGAAATGACAGTGGCAACGGAATGGGTAACATATGGAGAACAAGGTGAATATACCGGGTTTGTCGCGCGCATAGACAGGCTTAATGGGACAGCCCCTGCAGTTATCGTCATTCAGGAGATTTGGGGTGTTGATTCGCATATACAGGATGTGACTAAACGGATAGCCCAAGCGGGTTATGTTGCATTCGCACCTGATCTGTATTCTTATGCGGGAAACCAAGAGGATTATTTACAAGCCGATCGCTTGGATCAGGCAAAAAGCTTCATGGACTCTATTCCCCCCGCCGCAGGGCGGAATCCGGAAGAACGGAAGCTGTATATGACGGATATGCCCGAGGGTCAGGCTGAGCGGATTAATGAGACGTTGGATGCGATTTTCGGTGGATACAGCAAAGCTCGATTTCCTGACACTGTGAAGCGTGCAGCCAGCTTTTTGCGTGAGGAGTACCTTTATTCGAAGGGAGAAGGTGTAGCCTCGGTCGGCTACTGTCTGGGCGGTGCACTATCAGGATGGCTGGCCTGCGAGGATCCTCAATTGAAAGCGGCGGTTGTTTATTATGGAAATCCCCCTGAAGCGGAAAAAATCAGCTCTATTGTCTGTCCGGTTCTCGGATTTTACGGTGAGAAGGATAAGCGAATTTCGGAATTGATTCCGGCTTTTGCAAGTGAGATGAAGGCAGCCTCCAAATCTTTCGAATCTCATATTTATCCCGATGCGCCGCACGCTTTTTTTAACGATACTCGGCCGTCTTACCATCCCGATGCTTCCAGGGCTTCGTTTGCCCGGATGCTCACTTTTCTGTCTGATGCCTTGACCCGTTAGACCGGAGTTATGGTATAGTATAGATAAAATCATACGACTCTGAAGTCGCCATTTATTGATTTCAGGAGAGGTTCTAGAACAACCCTCTATAAAAAACTAAGGAACGATACCTCCTTGGGTATCGTTTTTTCATTTTGAAGAAGGAGATCAACCAAAGATGAAACATGAAAAAGCAATCGTCGTCTTCAGCGGCGGTCAAGACAGCACAACCTGCCTCTTCTGGGCCATGCAGCGATTCGGAGAGGTAGAGGCAGTAACGTTTAATTACGGACAGCGCCATAGTCTTGAATTGGAATGCGCCGCGCAAATAGCCAAGGAGCAAAATATCAAGCATCATGTGTTGGATATGTCGCTGCTGAGCCAACTTGCTCCCAATGCCTTAACGCGTTCAGACATAGAGATTGAAGTCAAAGAGGGTCAACTGCCTACGACCTTTGTCGATGGACGAAATTTACTGTTCTTGTCCTTTGCAGCCGTATTGGCCAAGCAAGCTGGCGCTAGACATATCATTACCGGAGTCTGTGAGACCGACTTCAGCGGTTATCCGGATTGCCGGGATGTGTTTATTAAATCGCTGAATGTGACGCTCAATCTGGCGATGGACTATCCGTTTGTGATTGAGACACCGCTGATGTGGCTGTCAAAAGCACAAACCTGGCAGCTGGCGGACGAGCTTGGCGCCTTCGACTACGTGCGCGAAAAGACGCTTACCTGCTATAACGGGATTATCTCTGACGGGTGCGGGGAATGCCCTTCTTGCCGTCTGCGGGCTAAAGGGCTGCAGGAGTATTTAGCGGTGAAGAGTGAGGGGACGCCATCATGATGCAGCAAATCTATCCATCGGTGGTTCATCCGTTCAGTTATGAGCTCAATAAAGATTTTCAATTCGCAGCCGCCCATTATATTCCTAGCGATCTTGCCGGGAAGTGCAGCCGCATCCATGGCCATACTTACTTTACCAATTTGACTATCGCAGGGAATGAGCTTGATGCTTCAGGGTTTTTGGCAAATTTTTCGGTGATCAAACAAATCATTCATGACCGCTTCGATCATTCACTGCTGAATGAGCATAAGCCATTGTTCAGCGATGAAGATCCGAACCGATTTCCTACTACAGAGGTCGTGGCGAGAACGATTTATGAAATAATTCAAGCCCATTTGGATCAAACGGACAATAAACCTCAATGCGTGCAAATCTTTTTGCGGGAAACGCCGACGAGTTATATTGTCTACCGACCAGCAGCAGGAGGAAGAAGCCATGACGTCTAGCCGCTTTCCTGTTATGGAGATTTTCGGTCCAACCGTACAAGGGGAGGGCATGGTCATTGGGCAAAAAACGATGTTTGTCCGCACTGCCGGCTGCGATTACTCCTGTTCTTGGTGCGATTCAGCTTTTACCTGGGATGGTTCGGCCAAGGACGAAATTCGCATGCTGACAGCTGCAGAGATTGTATCTGAGTTGTCTGCTGTAGGAGGAGATACCTTTTCCCATGTGACCATCTCCGGGGGAAATCCAGCACTGCTGGCAAACCTGCAGGAGCTGATCGGTCTGCTGCATGAACGGGAAGTCAAGGTTGCCATTGAGACCCAGGGCAGTCGTTGGCAGGATTGGTTCCTGCTGATCGATGAGATGACATTGTCTCCGAAGCCGCCAAGCTCAAACATGGTAACCGACTGGGGCATCTTGGACAATATGATAGAGAAGCTTTCCAGGAGCGGCAGCAGCTTCAGCCTGAAGATCGTCATTTTTGACGAGCAGGATCTGGAATACGCCAGCCGTGTTCATGAGCGTTATCCGCATGTATCGTTATATTTGCAGACGGGTAACGATGATCTTAAGGAAGTAGATGCGACCGTAATGCTGAGTCGGTTGCTAAGAAAGTACGAGTGGCTGATCGAACAGGTCATGGATTCAACCAAGTTAAAATCTGTTCGTGTCCTTCCGCAGCTGCATACATGGATTTGGGGAAACAAACGTGGGGTATGAGGTGATTATTTGAAGGTTCAGGGTTTCGGATCTTTTATAAAAAAAGGTGAACATATTTTCAGACTTAACGCCGAGATGATATTTGGCGAAGGTAATAGACCTGTTATTCTGGGGATTGGCCTAAACCCTGGTTCATGTCAGCTAATGGATATGGAAGAATGGAATTCTTTTCTCCGAACGGATAATCTTGTTGTGACTGGAAAAATCAAAATGGATAGAACCATGCTTCATATTAGCGAAATGGTTTTGGAAGCACAGCCTCATTTTCAGGGTAAAGTGAATCTTAATAATTTAATGAATTACAGAAATGGTAATATGAACGAAGCTATCAGCATGTACAAACAACTAAAGAGGGATGGTCTTTATCTTAATGAACTTGAAACAGACTTCAATCAATTGTTGAATAACCACCCGAGCTCTATCATCTGGTTAGGTTGGTCATTGAATCGTTCAGCCATATTAAACGCAAGAAAAGACCAAGTTTATACTGACGTGAGCAATTCCAGCAACCGTATTATCGCGAAGTACCCTAATGATAACCCTTCAAGCCCTCACGTCGGTCATTTTTGTCCACTATTGCAAAAAGATGCCATTGCCTACAGGTCTTATATCGTCTCCCAATTGCGCGCAGCACTTACATAGATCAAACGAAGAAGCTTAACTTTTCATAGGATTTGCCCAGCACAGTCTTCGCATCGCCTTTAAGCCAATCGTCGATGAGCGTGTAATACACAGAACGAAAATCTACGTTGTATTTTAAATCTCCATTGTCGAGGTTGCTGAGCTTCGGATATTCGCCGTAAAGGCCGCCTTTAATACGTCCACCAATGACCAGCATCGGAGCTGCTGTTCCGTGGTCGGTGCCGCCGCTGCCGTTCTCCTTCACTCTTCGGCCGAACTCCGAGAAGACAACGGTCACGACACGGTCCTGAAGCCCCAACGCCGTCAAGTCGTTGTAAAAGGCTCCGATCGCTCCATCCGCATCCTTGAGAACGCGCGCATGCTGATCTTTTTCATTCGCATGATCGTCAAAGCCGCCGATTTGCGTGTAGAAGACACGTGTGCCGGAGCCTCCGGAAAGAAGCTTGGCCACAAGCTGCAAGTCTTTGGAAAAGCCCGTTTTCGGGTATTCAACCTTGCTGGAGTAAACGGCGCTTAGCGACTGGAGAGCTTCAACTGCATGATACGCTTCCGAGCCCTTCCGGGCTGCAACTCGCACCTGCGTCATTTGCCTGGTGGGATCGTACATGTCCATAAACGCCTTGGTCAACCGATTCTTGTCCTGCGCTCCGAGGTTAATCTTAGTGTCGAGAAAGTTAAACGAATCCAGGGATTGAATGACAGGCGTAAACACTGAATTGGAATGGAACGCTTTGTTCGTATCGTTACCGATCTGCAGCGCCTTTAGTGGATTCGTGCTGCGAGCCATCGAGGATTCCAAGTAACGACCGAGCCAGCCGCTCTGGATCCATTGGTCCGGTTCCGCGGTCTGCCATATTTCCATGGAGCGAAAATGGGAATGATCCGGCTTCGGATAGCCAACGCCTTGTACGACCGCAACTTTGCCTTGTTGATAGAGTCCCTGCAGACTCTTAAGGCTTGGATGGAAACCGACACCATTGTTTTCCAAGGATAGCACGTCCTTCTGTGCGATAGCGAGAGTAGGACGGGAATCATAATAAACCCCTTGATTGTAAGGGATGAGGGTATTAATGCCATCGTTGCCCCCGGACAATTGCACAACCACAAGTACAGGGTCATTGATACCAGCCAGACCGGGTGTAGTTTCGGCAGCGAATCCCGCACTTTTATTCGCGAGCAGCAGCGGACCCCCGATACCCATCATAGCTATCATTGTCGAGCCTTTAATGAGAAAATCTCTTCGCGACATTTTCATTTTCAGGTCGCCTCCCTTTTGTCAGATCATCTGTGCTTCGGGGCTCACCATCATAAGGTGAAGCAGTCCGCGCAGACCGGTCATATTTCTTTGATTCGCATATAGAAATGTATCACTAACATAGGCTGTCAGCACCTCCGATGTTGTCTTGCCCAGTTGGCCAACACCAATTTGGTTCGACCACAGCTCTATCCAGGCCGCTGCGGACGTCTTATCGTCCGGTATGTAATCGGGTGATGTCAGTATCGTGCCGTTTAATTTGAATGCCACGCTCTCTGCGAATTGGTATCGCGCCAGCAGCCACGAGGACATAAGCCATGTCTGGCCGCCACGCCAACCAGCTACATCTGGAGGCAAGTACAGCTCTTGCCCCATTTTGCGCAGAGCACCAGCAAAGCCGCGCGTCAGTGGAAGCGAGAATGCCCGCATCCAATCCACTACATATTCGACCGGCGTCTTCACGAGTGACATAATGACCGCTTCATCGTAGAACTCATCGGAGATGAACAAGGTGCCTAGCACCGCGCCGATTGTCTTCATCGACGCGAAATTTGCCGCTACTGCAGCCACCCATTCGTCCGAGGGTGTCTCCGTTGCGAAAAAATGAAGAAGCTTCCGCGCCATGAAGATCGGGAGCGCTTTTTGGTCGAACAGCACACCAACAATCCCTGGAGCATCAAATTTACCCATTTGGCCAAGAACCGTCTTGTTTCCGTCATCATGCTGTTTAGGTTGATAGGTTACTTCGCCTTTTGCTTTTTCTACATGCCACCCGGTGAAAGCACGGGCAGCCTCACGGATATCTTGCTCCGTGTAATTGCCGATCCCCAGTGTGAACAGCTCCATGACCTCCCGGGCATAGTTCTCATTGGGCTTGCCTTTTCGGTTGCTGTTCACATCCAGCCAAAGCATCATGGCCGGATCCTTGCCGACCGCAAGCACGAGATCCTTGAAGCTGCCCAATCCCAACTTACGGAACAGCTCGATTTGCTGGACCACCAAAGGCACGTCATTAACCTTCCTATATGAAGTGGTAAAATGTCCATGCCAAAACAACGCCATTTTCTCCGTCAAAGGGGCGCTTGTATGAGCCATTCGGTACAGCCAATACAGCTGTTGATCGGTGATATCATCAGCTTTCAGCGGCTTGCCATCCGCCTGCAGTTCCTCCATGGATGCCAGTTTTGCACCGTTTTCTGTGTCCATGAGTGGTGTTCCGTCCAGCAGCCGCTTCACTGTTTCCTGTCTGCCGAGCGCCACGCTCGCTTTGACCTCATGGCCAAGCGATGCAAATCCGGCTCTGCGCAGCAAATGCGCCGCCTCCTTGTCCGTCCATCCGGATCCCATACCTGCCACTCCTTTCCTCTTATAATTATTTTATCGGATAATTATTACAAAACTTATACAAAAAAAACGTATTTCCGAAAAAAGCATCCAGACTGCTTGTCAACTTTCTCCATTCCCACTATGCTTAAGACAATAAACTCTTCTTTTAGACAGGATCCGCATTGCTGGTGTTGCTGGCTTCTATTCCATTTTTTCCGAGGTGCTTATGATCAAGCTGCTCATTGCCGAAGACGACAAATCCGTGTGCGAGATGCTGCAACTTTTTTTTCAAAATGAAGATTTTCAAGTTACTTTCATTCATGATGGACTGGCAGTCAGGAAGCATCTGAATCAGCAAGAATGGGATCTCATTATCCTCGACTGGATGCTTCCATTCGTCGATGGCATCACACTGTGCAAGGAAATTCGCGCTTCGATGCAAACTCCTGTCATTCTGCTAACTGCTCGCAGTGAGGAGAAGGACCGCGTGATGGGGTTGGAGCTAGGTGCAGATGACTATGTGACGAAGCCGTTCAGTCCAATTGAGCTGCTAGCCCGCATAAAGGCCGTCTCCCGCCGATACACGCATGCAGGAAATAAACAAGAGTCTGTCTCCGCCGCAATCAAAGAAACGATCGAGCACGACCGAATATACATCGATCTGGCTTCCCGAAAGGTAAGTATCAATGACAGGACCATTGATAACCTGACAAAGAAGGAATTCGACCTGTTCTGCTTGTTTGTCAATCATCCGAAGAGGGTATTTACCCGCGAGCAGCTGCTCGAGAAGGTTTGGGGATATGATTATTTCGGTGAAGAACGTACCGTCGATGTACATATCAAGCGGCTTCGCAACAAAGTATCGACCCCGGAGAGACCCTTGGTCTATACCGTTTGGGGAATCGGATATAAGCTGGAGGAATCTTGAGTGATGAAGTTCCCACGCTTGAAGTTCACTTTCTTCTACAGGCAGTTTCTGAGTCATTTCCTGCTAGTTATATTAATTGTTGCCTTCGTCAGTATTGGTTTCCGCTATTATATCAAGAACGATATTTATAATATGAAAACAAAAGAGCTCATTAGCTACGCAAGTGTCATCACCCGGACCATCCAGAAAAACGAGGAGAATGCTGCAAATCATGGAGCCGCCTCTCCCTCCCAGCCGGGAGTAACGCCGGGTGGTGGCGGCATTCCAACCGCAACCCCGCAGCAGGCAGGTGGTGGCAGCACTCCAACTGCAACCCCGCAGCCAGATGTTGCATTTCAATCCGCAATGTCCGAACGCAAAATATCGTACGTCTTGATGAACAAGAACGGCGATGTATTATCCCGCGACCAACGGACACTGTCCCAGGAATATAAGAGCAAATCGTTCCTCCAATCCCTGAAGGCGCATATTCCCGAAATCGTTCCGAGCTCTGGAAGCTTTCGCATTGAGAAGGAGACGCCGGATCCTCTGCTCGTTCTGCCACGTCCGGTCAAGCTAAAAAGTCAAACCGCGTATCTGTTCGTCATGTCCCCTGAGCAAGGGCTGAACGAATCGCTTCGGCCCGTCAATCGCACTGTACTACTGCTATTACTTTCGGCCCTGCTACTCGCTTTCGGTGTGTCCTTACTGCTTTCGCGCAGCATGAGCCGAATTGTGCATAAGCTGCGCGATGCAACGCAGCGAATCGCCGCCGGCACTTATTCGGCGAGCGTCAATACGAAACGTACGGACGAGCTTGGTGACTTGGCGCGAGATTTAAACTCGATGGCTGACCAGCTCGAAGCTGCGTCGAGCAAGCTCGAGCAATATGAAATGAATCGTCGCCAGTTCATCACCGATGTGACTCATGAACTGCGAACACCGCTCACATCGATTCGCGGCATCATCGAAGGATTGAAAAATGATTTTGTCACCGAACCCGCCGAACAGAAGCGTTATTATGCCATTATTGAAAAGGAAACGTTTCGTCTGATTCGACTCATCAACGAGCTGCTTGATCTGGAGCGTATCGGCAGCGGCAATATTACATTGAAATACGGAGAATACTCGCTGCACGAGCTGCTCGAGGTTGCCTGCGAATCACTTGGGGTGCTCGTTGAGGAGAAAAACCTGCGGCTGCTGATCGACTGCCCGGAAACGGTCCTATTCTATGGAGACTACGATCGCATCATGCAAATCGTTATCAATTTGGTGAAGAACTCCATCCAATTCATCGAGTTCGGTACGATCCGGTTGATCGGTACTTCCACAGATGCATATACGGTTATTGAAATAATCGATACGGGTAAAGGGATATCGGCAGCCGATCTTCCGCATATCTGGGAACGGTTCTATAAATCCGATCCGTCTCGTACCAAAGAGCGCAGTGAGACCGGACTTGGATTGTCCATCGTCAAACATCTCGTAGAAGCACATCGAGGCGAGATTGTTGTAACGAGCGAGCTTGGTATCGGTACGACTTTCATGATTCGGCTTCCCAAGCCGTAGAGAGGCCGGCATTGGAGGGGAGTTCAATATTTACAATAGTGCCTTGATTGATTTTACTTTCAATTGTCATTTCCCCTTTATGAGACTCGATAATTCGGTAGCAAACAACCAAGCCCAAGCCAGTTCCATTCTCCTTACTTGAAAAAAAGGGTTCCCCTAAATTGGCCAATTGTTCTTGGGGAATCCCCGTACCTTGATCGGCTACCTGAATGAGTATCTTCCCGTCGCTCTTATTACAAACTGTGATATCCACAAAACCTCCGTGGGGCATCGACTCAATGGCATTTTTTAGAACATTCATGAGTACTTGTTTGATCCGATTGGGCGCACATTGTATAACGAAGTAGTCGGAATACAGGTTCAGTCTCATCTGTACATTAAACAGTAGAGCTTGCGGCTGCATGAATTCGACTACATTTTCAATAAGGGGGACCAAGTCAGCATCTACAAAAGTCAGGGCATGGGGTTTGGCAATGCTCATAAATTCATTAACGATATAATTAATTCGGTCAACCTCGACCATCATGATATCTACATAATTGGTTTGTTTTTCTTTTAAAAGCTGCAAAAAACCTTTGAGAGCCGTCAATGGGTTTCGAATTTCGTGAACGACACCTGCTGCGAGCTGACCGATGACGGAAAGCTTTTCGGATCTTCGGATGATTTCTTCCGTCTTTTTTCGAAACGTCACGTCACGAAATAACAACAGGACCGATAACTTGCCCTGAAATTTAATCGGTACAGCCTTGACTTCAACAGAGATGATCTCACCGTCTAAACGAATCAATCTCTTTTCCACAATGTCAGAGGCTCTTTGTTCTGTAAATAACTGGCCCAGCTGTTCAGGCAGAATGGCTAAATCGTCCGGATGTAAAAATCGGGATACGGGCTCGCCTATCATTTCCTTTGCGCTCCCGGCACCAATAAGCTGTAACGCTGCAGGATTTACAAATACAATGATAAAATCCTCATAAACCACAATAGGCTCAGGGGAGGATTCTACCAGAACGCGGTAACGTTCTTCGCTTTCTTTCAATTCGGCATCCGCTTTCTTCTTTTCCGTAATATCCCTCTCGATGCCAACGAAAGCAATAACCTGTCCATGTTCATCTTTAACAGGCGAAATCGTAATATTCGCATAAAAGGAGCTGCCATCTTTGCGTAATTTTAAAGTTTCGAGACCTGTTATTGCTTCACCCTGTATAATTTGTTGATACAGCGCTTCATCTCTTAAATCCGCTGGAGTCATGGGTAGAACTTCTCCTATAAGTTCATCCCTTGTCCATCCGTGAAGCTCCTCGAATTTTTTATTCACACCCAAAACTTTTCCCTCTAAATCAACAATTACTATACCGTCTGTATTAAGGGTTAAGAAGGAATTAAGCAGCTGAACCTTTTTCTTATCGTCAGAAAAATAATGAATGTTAATAGGAATCACCTGCCCAATTATTTTACCAAATGTTTATTATGCCAAATGCTTATTATAATGTAATATACATTTTACTGAGACATCTAACAATGGGGGAAAATCAAATATTATGAATTCTATTTACAGAAACAAAAACGGAGCGAAGGAAGCTTTTATTCAAGCCTACGATAGAACGCTTCAAGAATGGGATGCACCAGCCCAATCGATATACATAGACACTTCTTTTGGCAAAACACACGTACTGGTTTCAGGACAGGAAGGTGCCGAGCCCTTAATTCTTTTCCATGGATTTGGCTTTAGCTCTACCATGTGGATTGAAAATATAAAGCCGCTTAGCGAACAGTATCGTACCTATGCTGTGGATTTCCTCGGTGATATTAACAAGAGCGAAGCGATTTGGCAGATTAAAAACAAAGAAGAATGTGCAAGGTGGTTCCGTGAAATTTTGAGCGGTTTGCGCATTCAGAAGGCTCATGTCGCAGGTCTGTCATACGGCGGATTCATAGCTTTGGTTTTGGCTGCAAACTCTTCGGAGCTTATCCATAAAATGGTGGTCATGAGTCCGGCAGCATCTTTTCAGGTACAGAGCAAGAAATTTTTCATCAAATGCCTTCTCGCCGGCATCTTCCCGACAACCAAACGGCTGAATGGCCTAATGAACGAAATGACCGGCAAAGGCAATCAAGTTAATGTGATTTTGAGAAACCAATTTATTGTGGGCATGCAAAATGCGATGCCAAAAAATAAGTTATTTCCAAGCTACATGAAGGATGATGAGTTGAAAGCCATTCAATGCCCGATACTGCTGCTCATTGGCGATCAAGATATTCAGTATGATCCCTTGAAGGCGATTGCTAGAGCCAATAAATTAGTTCCGTATATACAATCGAAATTAGTTGCTGATGCTGGCCACGGGCTGGCCATGGAACAGCCGGAAACGATCAATGCTTTGATGATCTCGTTTTTCGGGGGTACTGAGGTGCGTCCGATCAATTAAACTGGAAAATTTATTTTGTAAGTTTCACTTTTTTAATTCTATTAAATTTATTATAATGTAGGTATAACATTCAAATCCAGATAAGCTGCCGGTATATCTTGAATTAAGGAGTGATTCATTTGACATCATCTTACTTCAATGAGTGGCTAGATGAATATAATGATTATATGAGACTCTACGAGATTTTTGGCAATGAGGAATATCTCGAAGAAGCCAAGGAAGTCCTAGCCAGCTTAAAGGCCGTTGTCTTGAAATATAAGCGCCATAATATGATTGTTTGTAAAATCAAGAGCAACGAGATACATGCATTCTAATCAGCCATAATAAAGCTGCTTCCCGATAAGGGATGCAGCTTTTTCTCATTTTGCGAGGAGCAAAAAAGAATCCAAAATGGAGAATCAATCACCTAAGAGATAAGCTTGGCGATCAGAAAAGCCATGCCCGCTGCCAAACCACCGACCAGTGTTGTTTGCCAGGCGCTTCTAAATGGTCTTGAACCGGTAAATCTCCCCTTGACATAACCAAAAATGTACAATGCAATCAAGGTTGCAATCACAGATGTCAATAACGCTGTATTGGCTTGATGGATGAATATATAAGGTGACAAAGGGATGAATCCGCCTACAATATACGATAGACCAATGGTTAATGAGCTGTTTCTTGCCCTTTTGGGTTCAGGTTCTTCCAGCCCAAGCTCATGCTTCATCATGAAGTCAACCCATCGATCTGAATCTTCAATAATCGCATCAACAGCCGAGTTGATATCCGGTTCACGAAGTCCCCAGCTTCTTAGAACGTCGGCGACCTCCTCGCGTTCCCGGTCCGGAACCTCGATGATTTCTCGTCGTTCTCTCTCCAACTCATTTGTATAATGTTCCCTGTCGGTTCGTGCAGCCAGATAACCGCCTAGCCCCATGGCGATAGAACCAGCTGCGATTTCAGCAAGTCCAGCAATAACTACAATATTCGTTGAAGAAGTAGACCCTGATAATCCCGCGGCAAGAGCAAATGGAACCGTTAGCCCATCCGACATGCCAATCACAATATCCCGAATCAAATCGGGAGCCGCAAAATGTTTTTCAGTGTGTTCTTTGTGTGCTGAATTCTTCATTGTTCTCTATTCCTTTCCATAAACCCTTTGCGACTATGGTTTACGTTTCGATCAAAAACAATGCATTTTCATACATTGTAGGTCTTGATCGAATTTGAAACCTTGTTAGATTTAACTTAACAAATTTAGAGTAGATTCCGCTTGCGCAAAGTATCGATAATGGGGAAGTGCGACAACATTTTCTCAAGCGTTGAACTGACGGAAGTCATCTCATCATTCGACAATATTGACTCCAGGTCTTTATACAGCTTCTCTTCGAATTCCATGATTTGTTTTGCTTTGCCCATGCCTTTTTCCGTCAACTGCAGCCATACAAACCTTGCATCGGAAGGGTTGGCAACCTTATCGACAAGTCCGTCCTCAACCATTCGTTCGATTAACCGCGACGGGCTTCCCGTTTCACATATCAATAGGGAGCCCAAGTCTTTTAGTGAAATCGGCTGCCACTGTTCCAGCACTCGAATTACCTCTGATTGTGAAACGGTCAGCTCTATCGTTTTCATAAAATCATTTAACTGTCGTTGTCCCAGTCGCTGAGCAGCAAGAATGTAGTAGCGGAACCGCTCAGCTTCAAGATGTAAAGCTCTCATTGTGAGCCATCCTCCATTTGTTCAAGTAATAATCTGCGGGGATACAGCAGGGTCATGGTTGGCGAGCACTGCTCGACAATCGTCTCTTCTTGAGAACTCCTGAACCCAACGCAAAGAATGGATCGCTTCCTCTGACAGCGGGGTTAAGCCCGGAAGAACAAATTCTTTCCAGGAACGCTCAGCGTATCCCACATCACTGACCAGCAACACCCATCCCTCCGAGGTTTGTACCATTACGGAAAACAGCCCCTTGCTGTGGCCAGGGGTAAATACCAGGTAAAGCGAACCGTCTTGAAAAAGATCGACCCCTTTATTATAAGGTCCGAACGGGATCGTTTCCAATGCAAAGGTTTGGATGGGGACTCCATGCCACATGGAACGGATATAACCGAAATCTCGCTGCGCGGCAGTCCACTCCTGTTCACTCGTCAAGATACTCCGGGCATGCCGGACATGCTTTACACCGCTGACATGATCCGAATGAAGATGCGTAAGCAGTACATAGTCAAGCTCAGAATCCTTAACTCCGAGCGAGTCCAAGCGCTCACGAACGGATTCACCCGCTGGCAGGAGGCCCTTATACATCGCGTTTGATAACCAACCCAAATGCTTGCGTTGATCGATGCGAATTTCCTCGCTCCAGCCGGTATCTATCAATATTTTCCCTTTCGGATGCTCGATAAAATAGGCGGATACGGGGACCCATTGTTTTTTGGAGCTTGGCCGCAGTAAGCCGGTGTACGGAGCCGGGTGAAAGGTTTTTTCCCGAAATGCCAGGGCTTGATCAATATATACCGATCCGGTGTGCCAAACGTGAATATTCGTCATAGTTGATTGATTTGCCTCCAATTAGATGATGTGTCATTTAACCAATAATAGATGACGTGTCATTTAATTGCAACTATTCTTTGGGTCTCTTTGTGAAATCTGATACAATTATTGTAGAAGAAAGAGGCGGAAGTTATCTAACTCCCGCACAGAAAGGAAGAACCATGATACGATTCGGAGTCATCGGAACGAACTGGATTACAGAGCAGTTCATTCAAGCAGCGCTTGAGTCGGAGGAGTTCGCGTTATCTGCTGTTTATTCCCGTACAGAAGAGCGGGCGAAGGATTTTGCTGCTAAATACGATATCCCCAACCTTTACACGGATCTGGAAAGCATGGCCGCGAGCGACCAAGTGGATGCAGTCTACATCGCTAGCCCGAACTCTTTTCACGCCAAGCAAACGATTGTATTTTTGAACCATGGAAAGCACGTACTATGCGAGAAGCCCATCGCCTCTAATGCAGCCGAGACCAAAGCAATGATAGCCGCCTCCCAAATGAACAATGTCCTTCTGATGGAGGCATTAAAATCCACCTTGATGCCGAATTTTAGAGCCGTTGTGGATAACTTGCATAAAATTGGCACGGTACGCCGATATTTTGCGAGCTATTGCCAATACTCCTCGCGCTATGATGCTTTTAAGCAAGGGAACATCCTTAATGCGTTTAATCCTGCTTACTCCAATGGTTCCTTGATGGATCTGGGTATTTATTGCCTTTACCCGCTGGTGACGCTTTTTGGAAAGCCGAACTCTGTTCAAGCGGCGGGCGTCCTGCTGTCATCCGGAGTGGATGGCGAAGGGAGCATGGTAATGAGCTACAAAGACATGGACGCAGTTATTCAGCACTCGAAAATTTCCAACTCTTATTTGCCAGCCGAAATTCAAGGAGAGAACGGCACGATCGTGATCGATAAAATCAATCAGCCGGGAAGCGTGAGGATACATTACAAAGACGGAAGCGTTGAGGATATAACCGTGCCGCAAGTGAAGCCATCGATGCATTACGAAGTGAAGGAATTTATCGAACTAATGAAGAGCGGAAGGGTAGAGTCTACCGTAAATTCGCATGCGAATTCTTTGGCTGCCATGGAGGTAATTGATGAGACTAGACGTCAGATCGGGTTGGTTTTTGCGGCGGATTTGAAGTAATTTATTCAGTATCGGCTAATTGCAAAGCTTACATCTATTTTTGGCATTTTTAACTATCAAATAAATTTATGAGGTGCATTCAATGGATAAGTTTAAAAGGCTCGATCCGCTCATTAAAGGCTTTATCGAAAAGGGACCATCGGGTGCTGCATGTTTAGTTACTAGGCGTGGAGAAACCTTATATCAATCATGCTTTGGATATGCAGATTTAGATATGAAGAAGCCGATTGCTTTGGATACCATTTATCGCATTTATTCCATGACCAAGCTGATTACCTGCACCGCAGCATTGATGTTATTCGAACGAGGGCTATATTTGCTGAACGATCCGCTAGAGAAATACCTCCCGGAGTTTGCCAATCCGCAGGTGTATCGATATAACGAGGACGGTGAGCTGTTCACGTCTCCGGCAGCGAGCTCCATCAAGATTAAGGACTTGTTTACGATGACCTCCGGAATCAGCTATGGAGGGAATCAGACCGAGACCGAGCGCCATATCAGTAAGCTTATGCTGGAGCAACAGCAAAAAGAAGACGCAGGCGGTGAAAAATACGACAATCGGATGGTGACCAAGGTATTGGCTGGAGTGCCTTTGGCTTTCGACCCGGGCACACAATGGAAATATGGCTTGAATCACGATATCTTGGGCGCATTGATCGAGGTCTTGTCCGGCCAATCCTTTGGCCAATTCCTGAAGGATGAGATTTTTGATCCGCTCGGCATGAATGACACTTTCTTTCGAATTCCTGACGAGAAAAAAGATCGCCTATGCAGCCTATATAGTTATTCTGAAGATGGAACATTAACTAAAAATACATCCTTGGATGCGAATTACCAATTGGATGGTGTCTTTGAAAGCGGCGGCGGCGGCCTGCTGTCGACGCTTGCGGATTACGACCGATTTGCACAGATGTTTGCTCATGGCGGCGAGTTCTCCGGGGTACGAATCTTGAGCCCAAACACGATTCAGCTAATGTCCTCTAACCATCTAGGACCGCAGCAGTTGGCGGATTTTCACAAATCTCCTCATCATGCAGGTTATGGCTATGGTTTAGGTGTTCGCGTTCACATAGATCCCCCGGCATCAGGGAGCAATAGCAATCCGGGTGAGTACGGTTGGAGCGGCATGGCCGGCACTTTTGCTTTCATTGATCCGAAGGAGGAGCTGTCTGTTGTCTTTATGCAGCAGATGTGGCCGAATTTCGAATCAAATTATCAGGCGAGAATCAGGTCGGTTGTATACGGCGCATTGTAAACTTGGTTACTTATTCCTGGGATCATCCCTGGGCAAGGACCGTCAGGTGAATTTCCTGACGGTTTTTTTCTTTTGAAAAAGTTACAACACCAACACTGGAAGCATGGTTTTTTCCAAGAGTGTAGCAAACCGACCTGTGGAGCCGGAGGGTGGGTGAGTGGAGCACTTGACATGAGGTTTGAATCAGTTATATACTTTGGTTGACATGAAAGTCAATGAAAAAAAGAGGTGATGTAAGTTGCCACGCAATAAAGAGCAGAACGAAGAAATCCGATGTCAACGCAGAGACGCCATTATTCGCGGCGCATTGAAAGTATATGTGGAGAAAGGATACGCCGCGGCCGAAATCGGCGATGTGGCGGAGCAGGCAGGAGTCGCCAGAGGACTGGTCTATTACTATTTCAAAGATAAGCTCGCGCTTTTCCGGGAATTGTTTAAGTATATGTTCGACCAATCCCAAAAGCACCTTCATTCCCATTTCGACAAGGAAGATCCCGTCTGCGAGATACTAGAGAAATTTGTAAGCTCGATGTACAACAACATGCTGGAGCAGTCTGAGAGCGTTCAATTCTTTATGCGCATGCGTCATGATCTGAACGAGCTGTTTAAACCGGACGAATTGAAAAACTTGACCTGGCATTTCGAGAATATCCAGGTCATCCAAAATACGCTGACAAGAGGCATGGAGTCTGGAGAAATTCGGCGAATGGCCCCAAAACTCCTTGCAGGACAGTATTGGGGAGTGGTGATGTCCGGCATGATGTACCTAAGGCAGATGAATCAAGAGCTGCAGAATCAAGGCAAGAGCAAAGCAGAAATCGCTCAGACGATACAACAAGATATCAAGGATGCGATTGCTTGTTGTATGTCTCTTGTTGCGCCGCCTATGCAAGTTAACTCGAAAGGAGATGATGAAAATTGATCAAGTTATTCAAGTATTTAAAGCCGTATCGATGGGCGATTGGGTTGGTGCTTATCCTCATTTTCCTGCAGTCGTTATCCGAGTTGTACTTGCCGACGCTTATGGCGGACATCGTCAATAAAGGAATCGTTACGGGGGATAACGGATATATATGGCGCATAGGGGGGTTCATGCTTCTGGTATCTGTCGCAAGCGGTGTGTTTTCGATTATCACCAGCTATCATTCATCGAAGATATCCTCTGGATTCGGGAAGATTGTGCGTGGTAGAACTTTCTCGCATGTCGAGAGCTTCTCGCTGCAGGAATTCGACCGAATCGGCACGGCATCGCTAATTACTCGCACGACGAATGACATTACTCAAGTGCAGCAGGTGCTTTTGATGATGATGCGGATGATGATCTCAGCCCCGATGATGTGCATCGGAGGAACCATCATGGCGATCTCTAAAGATCCTAAGCTGTCACTTGTCATTATCAGCGTCATTCCGATACTGGCACTGGTCATCTATTTAATCGTGCGGAAAGGCATCCCATTGTTCAAGTCGATGCAAACCAAGATCGATAAGCTCAATCTAGTCCTGCGTGAGAATCTGACTGGCGTTCGCGTCATCAGAGCTTTCAATCGTACAGAGCACGAAAAGCAGCGTTTCGATGCAGCGAATCTCGATTTGACCGATACCGCGGTGAGAGCGAACAAAATCATGGCTGCACTGATGCCCATGATGATGCTGATCATGAGCCTTACGTCTGTCGCCATCATTTGGTTCGGTGGAAACCGCATCAGCACTGGAGGCATGCAAATCGGCGATTTGATGGCGTTCCTGCAATATGCGATGCAGATCATGTTTTCGCTGGTCATGGTATCGATGATGTTGGTCATGGTGCCTCGCGCCTCCGCTTCCGCGGTGCGGATCAATCAGGTTTTGGACACTGCACCCGAGATTGTCGATAGTGTAGCAGCGAAGGCGGCGACGAGGAGAGGCGGGCACATCGTTTTCGATCGTGTGACCTTCAGCTATCCGGGCGCAGAGAAGCCTGCGATCTCAAACATATCGTTTGAGGCTAAGCCTGGAGAAGTCACGGCAATCATTGGCGGTACGGGATCCGGTAAGTCGACGCTGATCAGCTTGATTCCGCGATTGTATGATATAGATAGCGGCAGCATCTATGTGGATGGCGTCGAAGTGCGAGGTATGACCCAAGAGAGTTTGCGGGCAAAAATTGGATTTGTGCCGCAGAAGGCATTACTTTTTACAGGGACGGTTCGAGAAAATATCCGCTATGGCAAAGAAGACGCCACAGACGATGAGATCCGGAAAGCGGCTGAAATTGCACAAGCCAGCTCATTCATTTTAGAGATGAAGGAGGGTTACGAGTCGATCATTGAACAAGGCGGCGCCAACCTGTCAGGCGGACAGAAGCAGCGGTTGTCCATTGCAAGGGCGCTGGTCAGAAGGCCTGAAATCTACGTTTTCGATGACAGCTTTTCGGCATTGGATTTGAAGACGGACGCGAATTTGCGCGCCGCGTTAAAGAGGGAAACGACCGAATCCACCATAATCATCGTAGCGCAAAGGGTCAGCACGGTTATGGATGCGGATCACATCATCGTTCTGAATGAAGGGGAGATTTCCGGGATTGGAACTCACCGGGAATTGATGGAAACAAGCTCGGTGTATCGGGAAATCGTATCCTCGCAAATGGCAGAGGAGGTAATCGCATGAGTGATGAACGCAAGCCTCAAGGATTTGGAGGAGGCCCGGGTGGAAATCAGGGTCGAGGCTTCATGGGTGGACCCGGTCGAGGCCCCATGGGAGGCGGCTTTGGAATGCCGATGGGCATGCCGGGACAAAAAGCCAAGAATGTCAAAAAAACATTTCGCAGGCTGCTGAGCTACTTGAAGCCTTATAGAACGCAATTGGTCACCGTACTTTTTATGGCGGTACTCAGCACCACGTTCAGCATTTTGAGCCCGAAGATTATGGGAAAGGCCACGACCAAGCTTTTTGAAGGCTTGATGGCGAAGATGAAAGGCGTACCAGGAGCCGGGATCGATTTCACGTATATTTCGAACATCATTTTCATCCTGATCGGATTGTATGTGCTCAGTTCATTATTCTCCTATGTCCAACAGTATTTGATGGCAGGAGTCGCGCAAAAGACAGTGTATGGGCTTCGAAAGGATGTCAACGAAAAGCTCACGCGTCTACCCCTTAAGTATTTTGATTCGCAAGCGCATGGAGATATTATGAGCCGTACCGTGAACGATATGGACAACATCGCAGGGACATTGCAGCAAAGCTTGACCCAGGTCATTACCTCCGTGATTACCATAATCGGGATCATCGTCATGATGCTGACAATTAGTCCCCTGCTAACCTTAATATTAGTGTTGACGCTGCCGCTGAGCTTTCTCGTCATCAAAGCGATCGCATCCCGTTCGCAGACTCATTTTATGGGGCAGCAGAAGGCTCTGGGCGAGCTTAATGGCCATGTTGAAGAAATGTACACGGGGCATAAAATTGTCAAAGCCTTTGGATATGAACGGAAGTCCGTAGGTAAGTTCGATGACGTTAACGATCGGTTGTACGAATCGGGCTGGCGAGCGCAGTTCATCAGTGGTGTGATGATGCCGCTGATGATGGTAATCAATAACATCGGCTATGTGCTTATCTGTGTTGTCGGCGGGCTGCTGGTAACGAATAGATCGATCGCAATCGGTGATATGCAAGCGTTCATTCAATATGCGCGCCAATTCTCGATGCCGATTGTCCAGACCGCGAATATCGCCAACATCATTCAGTCCACGCTGGCTTCCGCAGAGCGCGTGTTTGAGATTCTTGACGAGCAAGAGGAGATACCGGACGCTGTGGGCGGAACGGTCTTGGAAAAACCTCGCGGCGATGTTCGTTTCGAGAAAGTCAGCTTCGGTTATAAGGAAGATGTGACTTTGATCGAGAACATGAACATCGACGTGAAGCAGGGGCAAACGATTGCCATCGTCGGTCCGACTGGCGCTGGCAAAACAACGCTAGTCAACTTGTTGATGCGATTCTACGAGATCAAGGATGGAGCGATTACGATCGACGGTAAGAACATTACGGACCTGAAGCGGGGGCAGCTGCGAAACCTGTTCGGTATGGTGCTTCAGGATACGTGGCTGTTCAACGGCACGATCCGCGATAACATCGGTTACGGCCGAATGGGAGCATCAGAAGCAGAGATCATCGAAGCCGCGCAAGCTGCACAGGCCGACCACTTCATCCGCACATTGCCTGAGGGGTATGACACGGTGTTGAATGAGGAGGCGTCGAACATTTCGCAGGGTCAAAAGCAGCTTCTGACTATCGCGCGCGCTATATTGGCTGATCCGGCGATTCTTATTCTCGATGAAGCGACCAGCAGTGTTGACACTCGGACGGAAATCTACATTCAGCAAGCGATGCACAAGCTTATGCTGGGACGAACGAACTTCGTTATCGCGCACCGATTATCCACCATCAGGGATGCAGATCTGATTCTCGTCATGATGCATGGCAGTGTCGTTCAACAAGGAACGCATGAGGAGTTGTTGGCAGCTGGAGGCTTGTATGCCGAGATGTACAACAGCCAATTCTCCGAAGAGTCGGTGGCGTGACAGACTCCTGTATCTTGTTCGGTTTATGCTCCACAGAAAAGTTAGCGAGGTAATGCAATGGCCCTTATTCAGAGTTCAAGCACTTTTTCACGGACAATCAAAAATTTTAGTTATAAAAAGCTGGTGGGTGGCATTTTTAATTGGCAATTCAATCAAACCAACTTTCGCGATATTCGAGTGACCGAGCTATGAAAATCATCGTGATAGGCAGCGCAAATATGGACATGGTCGTGCAAACAAGCCGTATTCCGGAAATGGGCGAGACGATTAGGGGCAATGGTTTCTTCCTGTCGGCTGGAGGCAAGGGAGCCAATCAAGCCGTCGCTTGTGCCAAGATGGGTGCGGATACGTGGTTTTTGGCAAAAGTGGGGGACGATATCTTCGGTCAATCCCTGATGGACAGTCTTGCGGGATTCGGCGTGCACACAGATTTGATCAAGGTCGAGCCAGGGGTCAATACAGGAATTGCCGCGATCACGGTATGCGAAGGAAACAATAGCATTATTCTTGACGGCGGCGCCAACAATAAAGTAACTCCCGCATATATACAAAGCTATAGAGAGGAGCTTCTCTCTGCCAAGGCGATCATGCTGCAGCTGGAGATTCCAATTGAAACTGTATATGAAGCGATTCATTTGGTGAAAGGAAAAGTGCCTATTTTCCTCAATCCAGCCCCTGCGGTTCCAATCGAAGATGCCATTTTGCAGGGAGTGGACTATTTTACCCCGAATGAAATTGAGTGCCGACTATATACGGAGGTAGATGTTAAAAGCATCGATGATGCTTTTAACGCCCTAAACATTTTACGTGCCAAAGGAATTCGTTATCCGCTGGTTACGCTTGGCGAGAGGGGACTTGTCTATTTTAACGGGACCGATAACGTGTACAAGGAAGGCCGCAAAGTCGAGACTGTGGATACAACCGCTGCCGGGGATACGTTCTCAGGGACGCTGGCCGCGATGATCATTGCAGGCAAAACTATCGACGAAGCCGTCGACATGGCGCAGCATGCCTCATCCATAGCCGTAACGCGATTAGGCGCGCAAAGTGGAATCCCTTATCTCTCGGAGATCGTATAAAAGTAGACAGTTCGGATAGTCCGTCTTTTGGCGGGCTGTCTTTTTTTTGCCGAGTCTTTGGTACAGGCAGCAAATATGTATGATATAATCTTTTTGAAAATTACTACCTGATCTGCTTTTTTGAGAACACCAAACCACGGAGGCTAATAATGAGCGAACATAAAGGTGTTTTCGAGGAAATTGTACATAAAAACAAAACATATCCAAATAACCAACATACGTTTTCTTTGCTCCCTCAACAATACAACAGTGCCTTGTCTCAGCAACTTATGAAAGAAATAAATGAAGCTTATCGACAACTGGCCGAGAAAGACCAATATGCCCAGATTCTTGAGTTAACGAGCGAGCTTAGAAAATTGGTTAAGCAAGTAGAAGAAAATGAGCTGCAAATGCCTCTTAAGGCGATTCATTATCGCAATGACGACAAACCACTTCCGTTTTATCCAGAATTTTTCCTATCGAATCCATATTTGTTAACAAACGCTGAGAGTGATCCTTTTAATCTATTCAAAGCATTAAAATATGAGCTACAAACGGCAGAGCAAGCCAATTTCATGGTAAGTTTCATCCGCTGGTCTGGTTTGCAATTATTAATTCGAAGTATTGATGATTTCCGCAAAACTGATGAAACAAAGAGATTAAGAATTTTAACTTCAACCTATTTAAAAATCACTGAACCAAAAGCACTTCGGAGATTATTAGAAATCACAAATGTGGAGGTTAGAGTTTTTGATTCGGGAAAGGTATCTTTTCATACCAAAGCATATTTATTTGAAAGGTTCTCTGGATTACATACAGCTATTATAGGTTCTTCAAATTTGTCATATTCCGCTTTGCAAACGGGTTATGAATGGAATGTGAAGCTACCAGGTATTGAGAAAAATTCGATTTATGAGAAGGCATCTCAATCCTTTCAAAAACATTGGGAAGATGAGAAAGCCGTTCCTCTTACTGAAGCTTTTATTGAAGAATACGAGAAAGAATATAACAAAAAGCTGGTCATGCAAGTGAATCCATTTGTTATTACTCAACACGCGGATTTTGCTGAGTTGGAGGAAGACAATGCGCAGACGGAAACGAAGCCTATCGAACCGAATCAAATGCAGCAAAATGCTCTAGATGCATTGAAGCAAACTCGAATGAATGGTCATAAAAAAGGTGTTGTAATTGCCGCCACTGGAACAGGAAAGACGTATTTGTCGGCGTTTGATGTGAGAGATTTTGATGCTAAGCGAATGTTGTTTTTAGCACATCGGGATGAAATTCTGGAAAGCTCAAAAAAGACTTTTGAGAATGTATTTGGCAGCGGACTGGAAAGCGGAAAGCTGACAGGGATTTCAAAAGAAGGAGATAAGCCTTATTTATTCAGCACGATTCAGACCCTGTCGCGGGATGAAGTGTTGAGTAGTTATCCCACGGATTATTTTGATTATATCGTTGTAGACGAGTTTCACCATGCTGAAGCTTCCACGTATAGAAAAGTCATTGATTATTTTAACCCGAAATTTCTATTAGGACTAACAGCCACTCCTGATCGTATGGATGGGAGAGATGTATTGACAATATGTGATAATAATGTAGTTTATGAAATTCGTTTGAGAGAAGCATTGCGTGAAAAATTGCTAACTCCTTTTCGCTATTTTGGGTTAAGTGATCCTACTGTGGACTATACCGAAGTCGAAACTCAAAATAATGGTCAATTTGTTGAGGATGAACTGGTTCGTGCCTTGAATACACATGAACGGGTCGATTATATTATCCAAATGATTCATAAGTTTGGGTACGATGGAAGCATCATGAGGGCTCTATGCTTTTGCGCCTCGATTAATCACGCTAAGTATATGTCTGAGGAATTTAACAAGCGGGGGTTTGTGACAGGTTGTCTTACTGGGGATGATAAACCAGAAAGAAGACAGGAGCTTATCTCGAGATTGGAAGATGATTCAGATCCCTTGCAGATTATTTTTACGGTTAATATTTTTAATGAAGGCGTGGATATTCCGAAGCTGAATGTAGTTTTATTCTTAAGACCAACTGAATCTGCGACTATATTCATCCAACAACTCGGACGTGGTTTACGAAAAGTTCCAGGAAAAGCATTTGTTACTGTTCTAGATTTTATTGGTAATTATCATAAATCGTTTATAGTTCCCCTCGCACTTACTGGGCAACACAATCATAAAGCTTTTGATCGGGATTCTCTTAGAATTGCTATTGAAACAGAATTTGCGGACTTACCCGATGGATGTTTTGTTGATCTGGAAGAGGTGTCCAGACAACAAATTTTAAATAAAATCGAGAGTCTTAGGATGGACCGTAATTTACTCTTGATGGACTTATATAATCAATTCAAGAAAGAGATTGGTCGCTCTCCTGAGATTAATGATTTCTTATATTTTGAGGGTGCACCTAGCTTTCATTTCTTCATAAACAAGTATGGGTCATGGATTGAGACTAAGCGTAAAATGAGTGATTTGAACGAGTTTGATGAAGAAGTTTTGTTAGATGCACGGAAGCTACAAATGATTCAACGTCTCGAGAGTTTGATGCCAATTAAATGGCCGTACGAGTGCTCCATAATATCGATTATGCTGCAAAAAGATCGAGTATCGGTCGATGATGTAGTTTCAGATTTAATATACCGTTTTGCAATTCCAATTTCAGTAGATGCTCATAAAGGAAAAATTGAAAAAGGGATGCAAAAACTTGCAACCTCTATCAGTAAACACGATTGGAACTGGGGTCAATATAAAGAAGGTATCTTTGTTATTTCAGATGAAGCTAAGTTTATGTTCCTGGATGGATCATTCAAATCTTACATAAAAGATCGAATCGAGTATGGATTAGCCGAATTTAGGAGGATATATCGACCGAATGTGTTCTTTTCGGCAGAAAAAAGTGTTGTTTTGTATCAGAATTATACAAGGAATGATCTTATTTATTTGTTTGAATCTGAGGCAAAAGAGGGTTCGTGGCGTGAAGGGGTAAGCAGGGTTGGAGAACACTATTTATTATTCATTAACCTGAATAAAGGTGAAAAAGTTGCTGATCATTTGCTCTATCATGATTATTTTGAAGATCAGCAGCATTTTCATTGGCAAAGTCAAAATGATACCTCTCACGAATCTGGGAGAGGGCAAGAATATATTTTTCATAAAGAAAAAGGCATTCACATTCATCTATTTATTCGGAAATTTTCAGAAATGCATGGTGCTGTTTTACCTTTTACTTATTTAGGTGAAATTAATTATGTGAGCAGCCACGGAGATAAGCCAATGAATATTCGTTGGAAGCTGGTTAATCCTATTCCTGATTCGTTATATTCGGACCTAGTTCGCTAGAGAATAGTACGCTTGAGTGCTTCAATTGTTGGTAGATCGGCGGGTGCCCATTCCAATGTATGTAATGAATTCATTGGTAACCAGATGAGTTTCTCATGTTCATTTGCGGTTGGTGTCCCCTCTACGACTCGAGAGAGATATGTAATCAACCTTACTATTATTGTTGGGTATTCATGAGTTGCATCTGCCACGAGCTCTCCCACCTCAATGGTACAGTTTAACTCTTCCTTGATCTCTCGAATGAGGCATGTTTCAGGTGTTTCATTTTCTTCGATCTTACCTCCCGGGAATTCCCACAATCCAGGCAAAGACATCTTTTGAGAGCGAAGTGCACATAGCACTTCGTTTTTTTCGTTTAATATAACAGCGCCAACAACGTCTACTTTTTTCATTCAGAAGCTCCTTAAATTGTTTAGGATTAGTATAACTTAATATAAAAAGATGTACACGGATTAGTAACTAAAATAATCTTATGTGATTGAATGCAGAAAAATATGAAGCTAATCTCTCTCATAATATCAGCTCAGGCGAAATGCTGCTTGGGCTGTTTTTATCTGTAATATTCTCTTGACAACCTTTTCTTGGCTAGCACACAATGAAAAAGCGGGTTTACCCAATAGGAGAGAAGGCACTACATCATGTTTAGCAAATGGAAGTTGGCTTATCCCAAGGAAATGTGGATTTTGGCGATCGCAGCGGTGATAAGCTCTACGGGCTCCTCCTTTCTTTGGCCTTTGAATACGATCTATATGACTCAAGAGCTGGGACGGTCCATTTCCATATCGGCATTAGTATTAATGGGTTATGCAGGATCCGGTGTTCTGGGAAGCCTTCTTGGCGGTTATCTTCATGATCGGATTGGCGGGAAAATCACGGTTCTCATAGGGACCTTCATGTCCTGCTTGTGTCTTTTGGGTTTAGCGTCATTTCGGGAATGGATTCCATATATTATAATAATGGCGCTTCTTGGCTTCAGTAACGGTATTTATTTCCCTGCGCTTTATGCGCTCGTTAAGGGAATCTGGCCGGAAGGAGGCCGAAAAGGGTTTAATCTTCTGTACATTTCTCAAAATCTTGGGGTAGCCCTAGGCTCGGCGATGGGCGGTATTGTCGCTCAAAAAACCTCTTTTTCCGTTGTATTTATTGTAAATGCCCTGGCCTTTGTGATCTTTTTTATCATTATTGCCATTGGCATATCGAAGCAAGCGAGAGATACGTTACTGGAATCTTCCGATGAAACCGCTGCGACGGCTGTTCAATCAAATGGAGCCCCTATTTATTTGGCCAAAAGCACATTCCCTTCCTTGATGATTCTTTGCTTCGGTTTTATGTTCTGCTTGGTGATTTACGTACAATGGACGGTTATCATTCCGACTTACATGAAGCAATTGGGGTTGTCGATCTCATCATACAGCCTTTTATGGACGATTAATGGTGTTCTCATTCTGATCGGATCCCCGCTTATCGCATTATTAACCCGGCGCACTTTATCCACGTTAAAATCCCAGATGGTGACAGGTGTCATATTTTTTATGATTTGTCTGGTGACCCTAAACTTAAGCTCATCTTATGCAGGCTTTATGATCGGCATGATGGTGATTACTTGCGGAGAAATTTTCCTTTGGCCGGTAGTTCCAACAGCGGCATCCGAGCTCGCACCTCCAGGGAAAAATGGGATATATCAAGGTATGGTCAACGGATTTTCCACATTTGGCAGAATGATAGGACCCTTGGTAGGCGGGCTGCTTTTTGAAAATTACAACTTCCATGTACTGGTTATTGTACTCATGCTGATTTGTTGTATGGGGCTGATATGCTTTCTGATTTATGACCGGGGTAAGCTTAGAGCCGTTTAACTGGATGGGGTGAAGCGAAGGTGAATAGAATTCCTGCTCGAAAAAGTGAAAAGTGGCTGATTTGGACATTTACTTATTGGCTGCTCTTAACGGTGCTGCTGGAGATTAACCGATTCGTTGTGTTGGGTCAAACCTTTGATTCGGCGATTGCCCTGCGTTTTGTGATGTTGGCGTTTATTTTGTCTCTTGTGGTGAACGGTTTCGGATGGCTCGGCGCCCGCTGGGTATGGCTGATTACCACGATTGCACTGGTCCTCGGCTTAATGCTGATGTTCATCTATGTGACCAAGGACCTGACAGGCTGGCAAGACTTAATCAGTTTACTTGTATTCGGTGAAGCCGTTGTAATTGGGTTCGTGGCAGGTTTATTGGTGGAAGCTATTGTATGGATTAAGAACTCAAGGCGAAAACAAGTGTAGAAATGCACCTGGAAAGTCATCTCTCCGGGGTGGCTTTTTTGAGTTGTTCAATAAGCGGAAACGCCGAGCTTGTTGATGATTGCCTCGATAAAGAAAGGGACATCCTCAGTTGAGCGCGAGGTGATCAGGTTTTTGTCAACAACCACCGATTTATCGACGAATCGGCCCCCTGCTTTTTCAATGTCAGAAGTCAGATCTGAATGAGCTGTCAGGCTTCGCGCTTCAACCAGCCTGCCTTTGATAAGTAATTCAGGCCCGTGGCTTATAGCGGCGATCGTGCTGCCTGCTTTATCCATTTTCCGAACCAAATTAAGGATCTTCTCGTTATCGATGAGATGTGATGGCGACTTGCCTCCAGGTATGATCACAGCATCATAATCGTCCGCAACTGCTTCGTCTACAGACAAGTGAGAGGTAAACTTCATTCCATTTGTGCCAGTTAGATTTTCGCGTTTACCAAGACTGATAATAACCGCTTCATTGCCATTTTTGGTAATGGCATCATACGTATTACTCATTTCGGCATCTATAAAATCATTCGCCAACAAAAAAGCTACTTTTTTCGGTTGTTCTGCCATATCGTCCACTACCTTTCGGATTATATAAAAGTATGTGCCTAGTTGTCAGGCCGCTATCTTTTATTACCCTTCAAGAGAGACTGTAAACACTATGGTAAATTTTTGTGATTGTTCACGTTTTCGATCCATAACAAGTGGAATAACCGTTCGCAAAATTAACTCAAATACCTGGCGGTTCCGTTTCGGTAAGGGCCAACTGCTTGCCTGTAACGGCGTCTAAATACACAATCATCATATTGCCATAAGGCCGATGAGTTAAGGATACTCTCCAAATGGCTCGATTTCCCGGCAAGGAATACTCAAAGTTATGGACCATAATCAGCTCCGCTGTCCAGCCTTCATCAGCAGTTGGAGCCATTCTTTTTGCCTCCAGGAAGGCAGCCTCTTTGGAGATGTAAGGATACGGAGCGGGACTTTTTCCAACCATTCTATAATTTGCGGCTTCTATATGAAGATTTACACGGGCATATTTCCTGAAATCACCTGTTCCTACCGCTTCAAACTGCTGAAGGGATTCCCCAAATTTAGAGCCGAGCAGGGGAACTTCTCCGATTTTTTCAGATTTATCATTGTAAAAGGTGAGACTCGCACCGATCATATTTTCGTTTATTCCAGTACCCGCTATTCTTATTTGCCCCGTCACTTTGGTATTCGAGCCTTCTTTAACGAGGATTAAATTGCCAACGGAAACAGTTGAGTAATCAGGATCGGTCACAGTCAAGGCTTCATTTTTCACAAAAATCTGCCTTGTTTCTGCTTCATAACCGACGGTTGCGCCGATCTGCTCAGCTATAAAACGAATGGGCACATAGGCATGGCCCTGATAATTGAGGACTGTATATTCTTCCCCGGGATCAACAGCTTTTCCGTTAAACTCAAATTTGGCTGGAAACAGCAAAGCCTGGATGGAATCCGCGGCAAAAGCAGCGCTTGATAATGAGATCAAAACCCCAATGGATAAACCGGCAATAAATTTTTTCATAAATGAAGACCTCCGCTCGAATTGGAAAATATTTACTTACCCTATAGACGCGGTAACAGCCAATTTGTTTCACTATACTTGCATCCCTTGCGTAACTTGCATATAATTATGGATAATTACATAGCAAGCAAATGCGTGGACGGAGAAGAGTAAGCAGTGCCTCTTTACAGGGAGGGGAAGCCGCAGATTGAGAGCGACCCCAAAGAATAGGCTGCCGAAGTTCGCTCCCGAGCAGTCCTTTGAACAAGCAGCCATAACCGGCAGGCTTCAGTAGAGGGAACCGGACACAAGATCCGTTATGTTCAATGAAGTGAGATTCGATTGCAGGATCTAACAAGGGTGGTACCACGGCTTTTTCGTCCCTTACCGGGAGAAGAGGCCTTTTTTGCGTGCATATAAGGGTTGGAACTCCAAATAAAGCAGTGGAAAAGTAGATTTTAACCAGGAGGGAATAAGATGAAAGAACGTTTAGAAGCGCTCAAGCTGGAAGCTCTGCAGGAGCTTAATCAGGTTCAAAGCCAACAAGAGCTTAACGATCTGCGAATCAAATATTTGGGCAAAAAGGGGCCGCTCACCGAGGTGCTCCGCGGAATGGGAGCTTTAAGCGCCGAAGAGCGTCCTTTAATCGGACAAGTGGCAAATGATGTTCGTGCGGCCATTGAGAGCGTAATAGATGAGAAGCAAGCGGCTTATCAAGCGGAGGAGACCGAGAATCGTCTACGTTCTGAAAGAATAGACGTCACCTTGCCAGGCCGACCTTCTACACAAGGTGCGGTGCATCCACTTAATAAAATCATTCAGGAGATTGAGGATATTTTTATTGGGATGGGCTATACCGTTGCGGAAGGCCCGGAAGTCGAGCAGGATTATTACAACTTCGAGGCGCTCAATTTACCAAAAGATCACCCTGCACGCGACATGCAGGATTCGTTCTATATTACGGAAGAGATTCTCATGCGGACGCAAACATCTCCTGTACAAGTTAGAACTATGGAAAAGCGTCAAGGCGAAGTTCCGATCAAAATCATTTGCCCTGGCAAGGTTTATCGCCGCGATGATGATGATGCAACCCACTCCCATATGTTCACCCAAATCGAGGGTCTCGTCATAGATCGCAACATTCGCATGAGTGACCTCAAAGGAACTTTGCTGCAATTCGTCCAGGAGATGTACGGGAATCAGACCCGAATTCGTTTGCGCCCCAGTTTTTTCCCGTTCACGGAGCCGAGTGTCGAGGTCGATGTGAGCTGCGCCATGTGTGGCGGTCAAGGCTGCAGAACGTGCAAGCAAAGCGGCTGGCTGGAAATTCTCGGAGCGGGGATGGTTCATCCGCGTGTTTTGGAAATGGGCGGGTATGACCCTATGGAGTATTCCGGTTTTGCCTTTGGCATGGGCGTGGAACGAATTGCCATGCTGAAGTATGGCATCGAGGACATTCGCCATTTTTACACTAACGACCTGCGTTTCTTGAAGCAGTTTGTGCGTTTGTAGGTAGGGAGTGCAAAGCAAAACTCAAGATTATGCTTACGAAGTCAGTTTTGCTAAAGCAAAACTCAAGATTATGCTTACGAAGTCAGTTTTGCTAAAGCAAAACACTTAGGAGGGACAACAATGAAAGTATCCTATAAATGGTTATCGGAATATGTGGACGTAACAGGTCATACGGCGGAACAATTGGCAGAAATGCTGACCCGCAGCGGAATTGAAGTCGATGTTGTAGAAAATCGCAACAAAGGGGTTTCAAACGTTGTCACAGGGTATGTGAAGTCCTGTGAAAAGCATCCGGACGCGGATAAGCTCAACGTATGCATCGTGGACGCCGGACAAGGCGAAGATCTGCAGATCGTATGCGGAGCCAAGAATGTAGCGGCAGGCCAAAAAGTACCTGTGGCGCTGGTAGGCGCTCAGCTTCCCGGAGGATTAGAGATCAAGCGCGCCAAGCTGCGCGGTTTGGAATCCCAAGGGATGATTTGTTCCGCCAAGGAGCTGGGGCTCAATGACAAATTGCTGCCCAAAGAAATCCAGGAAGGTATCCTCGTGCTTCCGGAACAAACCGAGATCGGCAGCTCGATCCTCGAGGTGCTGGCCATCGACGACCAGGTGCTCGAGCTCGACCTGACGCCGAATCGCTCCGATGCCCTCAGCATGCTCGGCGTGGCTTACGAGATCGCGGCGATCCTCGGCCGCAGCGTGCAGCTTCCTGATGCGGAAGCCGCGCTCCAATCCGCCGACACAGCCGGCGCCACGCGCGCCGCGGACCGCATCAGCGTCAGCATCGCTGCCGCTGAGCAGTGCTCGCGCTACGCAGCTCGCCTCATCGAGGGCGTGCACATCGGCCCCGCGCCGCTGTGGATGCAAAATCGCCTGATGGCTGCAGGCATCCGCCCCATCAATAACATCGTCGACATCACGAATTTCGTGATGCTCGAGTACGGGCAGCCGCTGCACGCGTTCGATGCAGACCGGCTGCAGGGCGGTCACATCGAGGTGCGTCTCGCCAAGCCCGGCGAGACGCTGGTCACGCTGGACGATGTGGAGCGCACGCTGGAGCCGCATATGCTGCTCATCACGGACGGCTCCAAGCCTGTCGGCCTTGCCGGGGTCATGGGCGGCGCGAACTCTGAGGTCAGCGGCGGCACAACGCGGATTTTGCTCGAATCCGCCCGCTTCGCCGGCAGCTCCGTGCGCAAAACCTCGCGCCAGCTCGGTCTTCGCTCTGAAGCGAGTCTGCGCTTCGAGAAGGAAGTGAACCCGGAAGCAGTGCTTCCGGCATTAAACCGCGCAGCGGCACTCATGGCCGAGTATGCCGGCGGCCAAGTGGCTTCCGGCATCGTCGAGGCCGTTGCCTCCGAGCAGGAGCCCGTGAGCATCAACCTTTCGCTCACCAGGGTCAACGCCTACCTGGGCACAGAGCTGACGCTCGCCCAGGTTCGGGAAACACTCGATCGTCTGCATTTCGCCTACGATCCTGCGCCTGAAAGCTCGCTGCGTGTGCATGTGCCAAGCCGCCGCGGCGACATTACCCGGGATGTCGATTTGATCGAAGAGGTCGCTCGACTCTTCGGCTACGACAATATCCCGACGACCTTGATGAGCGGGGTGACGACGCCCGGCTCGCTGACCAAAGAGCAAGCGATTCGCCGCGCGGTGCGGGCTCTGCTCACACAAAGCGGGCTGCATGAAGTCATCACGTATGCTTTCACGCAGCCCGGCCAAACCTCGGATTTCGCCGGGCTCTATCCCTCAGCGAAACCTATCGCTCTCGCTATGCCCATGAGCGAGGAGCGCAGTACACTGCGCACCAGCCTGCTGCCGCATCTGCTGGATGTGGTAAGCTACAACCGCAATCGGAACATGGACGATGTAGCGATTTTTGAAATCGGCAAGGTGTTCGTGACCGAGGAAGAGTCACTTAACCAACTGCCGGAGGAAAAGCTGCTGCTTGCCATTGTGCTGACAGGCAAACGCCGTCAAGCGCATTGGGCATTGAAAGCCGAGAGTGTGGATTTCTACGATGTAAAAGGAATATTTGAGCGCTTGACGTCCTATCTGGGCATTGAAGGCCTAACTTATAATGCTGCACAGACCGATGGCTTCCATCCGGGTAGAACGGCTGAGCTTTTCTTGGATACCGGTAAGGGCCGCAAACGGATTGGAACCATCGGACAGCTTCATCCTGCGCTTCAGCAGCGCCGTGATCTGGACGACACGTATGCACTCGAAGTCGAGCTTGCGCCTATCCTGGCGGCGGCCAACGCTTCCATTGCGTATAAGCTGCTGCCAAGATTCCCTGCAATTGGACGGGATCTTGCTGTTGTAGTGGATCAATCCGCAGCCGTCGACCACATGCAGGATGTGATTGCGAAGATTGCCGGAGATCTGCTGGAATCTTTGCAGGTTTTTGATATTTACACCGGAGAACGTCTAGGTGCCAGCAAGAAGAGTGTTGCGTTCGCACTGCTCTATCGTCACCCGGATCGCACGCTGCTGGATGAAGAGGTAACAGAGCTGCATGGAAAAGTGGTTCAGGCTTTGGAAGAACGGTTTGAAGCGGAGTTAAGAAAATAAACAAACCCATGGCTCCACAGCAGGAAAAGGGGCTGGTCATATCGAACTAATCGGTAGAGCCAGCCTATTCATTGCAAACGTGAAGGAGGAATTTTTCATGACCAGCCCTGAGGAAAAAACGAGAATTACTGTGGATATATATGGAAATTCCTATAAACTGATGGCCACTACAAGCTCTGCCTACATGAAAAGTGTGGCTGAGTTGGTCAATGATCAAATGTTTCGCATTGCCAAAACCTTTCCGCGCCTGGATTCGCAGCGTATAGCCGTCCTCGCTTCGGTAAATATGGCGGATGAGAATTTACGCTTGAAAGAAAGGATCGAGGAGCTGAGCAAAGGTCAGCAAGATTCTACAAATTCGCAAGCGAAGTATGACAAATTGCAGATGAACCATGATGATTTGCTGATGAGCTACAACAACCTGCTGCAAAGCCATGAAGAACTGAAGCGGGAGCATGAATCAAACCTGAAGCAGATGCAGGAGCATGCCGATAAGGTGGATGTGGTGTATCAGGACATGGTGAAGATTACCGAGCAAAACGAGCTGTTATCCGAACAAATATCCGGTCTTTTTCTGCAAACGGAGAAGGAAAGGGAGCTTGGACTTTCGGCGCAGGAGCAAATGAATCAGCTGCGTGAGCAGTTTCTGGCTGAAAAAGAAGAGCTGCTTGAACGTCACCGCAGAGAAAAGGAAGAGCTTTTCCGACAGGGCGGCAGTCAGGATGAAGTGCTGCAGCAGGAGCTTGCCAAGGTGGAGTCGGAGTACAGAGCGCTTCAAGAAGAGTATGGAAAGCTGAAAAACGAATATAACGAATGGATCGAACTGGCCGAAATCGACAGTCCGGAGAAGTAACGAAACGTGAAGATGAACACGCTGGATTTTATCATGCTGGCATTGGCCGCTGGCGGACTGATTGTGGGATTTTGGCGCGGTTTAATCGCCCAAATTGTATCCCTGGCCGGTTTTTTCATTGCTTACATCGTGGCCTTCAAGTTTTATCGCGATTTTGCCCCTGTGCTGCAGCGCACATTTGCACTACCTGCCTCGTCAAACTACCAAAAATACGAGTTTGCCGTCAAAATCCTGCATCTGGATACTTATATCTATAATGCTCTCGCGTTTGCCCTCTTGTTTTTCGGAGTTAAACTCTCCCTTTCGGTTATAGGAAGACTGCTCCATTTTATTGCCAAAGCCCCTGGCATTAATTTTGTAAATCGCTGGAGCGGCGCACTGCTGGGTATTGCAGAAGCTTTGCTCCTGATCATCATCTCTGTCAATGTGATGACGATTATTCCCTCCGATGGCGTGCAGAAGCTTTTATCCGGCTCCGTGTTCGCCCCTTACTTGATTGATCATCTTCCTTCATTCGCCGGAAAGCTTCATGAGCTTTGGAAGCAGGGCATCCCTTTATAGATAAAAAGCTGCCAGCCCCTTCTGCGATGAAGAGGACAGGCAGCTTTTTTGGTTATCAGGAAATTTATTATTCCACAATCAGGGTAGATTTCATATTAGCGTGGCCTGCGCCGCACATGATTGAACATTGGATGGTGTAAGTTCCAGCTTTATCCGGAGTGAAGGTTGCGGTGTCACCGTCTTTTTTCAAATTGACTTTAAATTCACTAATGGCTGCTCCATGCATGCCTTCTCCCTCTTTAAGACTAATAGTTACAGGCTGGCCCTTTTTCACTTTATATTCTGCTTGATCGAACTTGAAGTTGGTAGCTGTAAGGTTTATGGCTTGAGCGGCTCCGCCAGCTGCCGGTGATGCAGATGCAGACGCTCCTGCAGATGCTGCTGGTGTCGAGGTAGCTGCGGATGTTGAGGCCGGTGTTTTTGATGCGCTGGCATCCGGCTTGCTGCCACATGCGGCTAAGGCAAAAATAAGGGTCAACCCAAAAAGGATTGCAACAATTTTTTTCATGATTTCCCTCCTATAAAATGAAATAATAATTTGATCTATCCATTATATTACCTCAATTAATGTAAAATTTTCACGCACGTCGGTGTCCATTTGGTGAAGGCTTTGTGAAATAAAAAAGAACGATCCGGCGGAGATCCGCAGCAGACCGATCTTAAGGTGCAAGTCAATCGGATTTAGTCGATTTTACTCTTCCGCCTGGAAGTCCCGACTTCGAACGGAGTGGTCATAGGGATGAACAGATCGATAATCCCGATCACCAATGCGGCTAAAATAGCCCCGATCATGCTTGTGGCAACACCTGAGACAATAAACTGGGCAATATAAATCACAAGTGCGCTGACCAGGAAGCCCACAATTCCTCTTCCGAAGGGAGAGATTCTTTTGCCAAAGATGCCTTCGATGATCCAAGAGGCTACCGCTATGACTAATGCCAGAAGGATAGCGCTCCAGAAGCCTCCTACACTAAAGCCGGGAACCAGCCAACTGACGATCATTAAAACCAAAGCGGATACAATAAACCTGATCAAATGTCCGAGAACATGCATCGCTCGTACCTCCTTCCCGGTGTTAATCTGGATAGGTTAAAAATTGTCTATTGCTAAAAGATAGGTACGAAAATAGTGTAACCATTTGACGGCCAATTATGGCAGGAAGGATTAGCCATAACCGTTTTTTCCGTAGCTAATTAGTTGGGCTGATTAGCTATAACCGTCTGTTCCGTAGCTAATCAGCTAGGGTTTGGTTATAATAATAGGGAGGGGGTGGAACCAGCATTGAATGCAAAAATCTTGAAAACCTTGGAATTCGAAAAAATTTTACATAGATTAAGCAGCCAGGCAGAAACTTCTCTAGGCAAGCAAGCCGCAGAGAATTTGGATCCGCTTGGCGATTTTGAGCAAGTCAAATTAAGGCTTCAAGCGACCGATGAAGCGGTCAACGTAGAGCGGCTGAAAGGAAATGCGCCTTTTGGCGGAATACGCGATATTCGGTCGGCCCTTCATCGGTCAAGCATTGGCGGTATGCTGAATCCGGCCGAGCTGCTGGATATATCCACAACGATGTTCGGCTCACGCCGGCTGAAGCGTTTTATAGCGGCAGTCCACGAAGAATATGCGGTTCCTATGCTCAAAGAGCAATCCGAGCTGCTGACTGAAAACAAGGCGGTTGAGGATCGGATCAACAGCTGCATCGACGAGAATGCGGCCGTGATGGACAGTGCCAGTCCGGAGCTTGGCCGAGTCCGCAGTGAGCTCAGAAACGGGGAAGCGAGGGTGCGTGAGCGTTTGGAGCAAATCATCCGCAATCCATCTTCGCAAAAAATGCTGCAGGATGTACTCATCACCATCCGCAATGATCGTTATGTGATCCCGGTCAAACAGGAGTACCGATCGAGCTTCGGCGGGATGATCCATGATCAATCGGCGTCGGGTGCGACACTTTTTATTGAGCCCGAAGCTGTTGTACAGCTGAACAATAAACTAAGAGAATTGAAGCTTAAGGAAGAAGTAGAAGTCGAGAAAATTCTGCGTGCGCTAACCGAGCTGGTTGCTGAACACGCGGATATGCTGTTATCAGACGTGGAGATGCTTGCCTTGCTCGACTTCACCTTTGCCAAAGCGGGTTTGGCTAGAGACATGAAAGCGACGCTGCCGCGGCTCAATGACCGTGGTTTTATTAAAATCAAGCGCGGCCGCCATCCGTTAATCGCTGCGGACTCAGTGGTGCCGCTTGATCTTGAGCTTGGGAACCAGTATTCCGCTATCATTGTAACCGGACCAAATACGGGAGGTAAAACCGTCTCGCTTAAGACGGTTGGCCTGTTGAGCCTTATGGCCATGTCCGGTCTATTTGTCCCAGCAGAAGAAGCCAGCCAGCTTTGCGTGTTCGATGCGATTTTTGCAGATATCGGTGATGAGCAAAGTATCGAACAGAACTTAAGTACTTTTTCCAGCCACATGACGAATATTATTAACATATTACGTGATATGACACCTAAGAGTCTGGTGCTTCTTGATGAGCTAGGAGCGGGTACGGATCCAGCCGAAGGCTCGGCACTTGCAATATCCATCTTAGATTATATGCATCGTATGGGCTGCCGCATGGTCGCTACAACGCATTATCCGGAGCTTAAAGCGTATGCGTACCAGAAACCGGGAACGATCAACGCCAGCATGGAGTTTGACGTGCAGACGCTGAGCCCGACCTACCGCCTGCTTGTGGGCGTCCCCGGGCGCAGCAACGCCTTTGCCATTGCCGAGCGGCTCGGGCTGTCGCGCTCGATCATCGAGCACGCACGCGGCCAGGTGGCCGAGGAGGACGTGCGCGTCGACTCGATGATCGCGTCGCTCGAGGAGAACCGCCGCGTCGCGGAAGCCGAGCGGCTCAGCGCGGAAGAGGCGCGCCGCGAGGCGGATGAGCTGCGCGCCAAGCTGGAGGCGCAGCAGAGCCGCTTCGAGGAGCAGCGCGATAAGCTGCTCGAGAAGGCCGAGCGCGAAGCGCGCGAGGCGGTCGCGAAGGCGCGGCGCGAGGCCGACGAGGTCATCGCCGAGCTGCGGCGCATGGCCTTGGAGGAAGCGGGCGGGGTCAAGGAGCACCGGCTCATTGACGCGAAGCGGCGGCTCGAGCAGGCCGCGCCGGAGCTGCGCACGAAGCGCGCCGCCGATGCGAAGTCGGCCGCCCGGAAGCGGGCGGAGACCATCGAGCCGGGCGACGAGGTCCGGGTCGTGAGCCTCGGCCAGAAGGGCCACGTGGTCGAGATGGCGAGCGACACGGACGCCTTGGTGCAGCTCGGCATCATGAAGATGAAAGTCCGCTTGGCGGACTTGGAGAAGCTGGGCGCCGCCGCAGCGGCTAAAAAACCGCAGATGCAAACAGCCACGATCGTGAAGCGTTCCCGTGACGATAACATTCGCACTGAGCTGGATATGCGCGGCATGAACCTTGAGGAAGCTTTAATTGAAGCGGACCGCTTTCTCGATGAGTCCTTTCTCTCCAACCTGGGCCAGGTGTATCTGATCCATGGCAAGGGAACGGGTGTGCTGCGAACCGGGATGCAGGAATATTTGCGCCGCCATAAGCACGTCAAGAACTACCGCATGGGCAATTATAACGAGGGCGGCAACGGTGTGACTGTCGTGGAGCTTGCTTAATCAGAAAAAAAATTACATTTAATTTTGAAACCCTATTTTATGTGATGCGTATGTATGAGTGTAAACACCGGTGCAGCAAAGGCAAGCTCAAGTACCTACCACATATATTATTAGGAGGAAATGAAGAATGGGAATTTTTAAAAGATTAAGAGATTTAACGATGGGATCGATCAATGACTTACTGGACAAAGCTGAAGATCCGGTGAAAATGCTAAACCAGTTCCTTCGCGACATGGAGGAGGACATTTTGGAAGCTGAGACCTCCGTAGCCAAGCAAATTGCTATTGAGAAGAAGTTTAAGCAGCAGTATGAAGAAGCAGAAGAAATGGTGACCAAACGTACCGAGCAGGCCATGAAGGCATTGGAGTCCGGGAACGAAGATTTGGCTCGCCGTGCGCTCGAAGACAAGAAAGAGCATCAGGCTCGTTTGGATGAGTTTAAGCGCCAATACGATATTTCCAAAACAAATGCCGATAACCTTCGCAGTCAATTGACTGAAATGAAAGATCAATTCGGCAAAATGAAGAACAAAAAAGATCTGCTCGTTGCCCGTGCCGAATCGGCCAAAGCGCAAAAGCAAATCAACCAGGCCATGTCCGGTTTTGGTGTCGATAACGGCGCCAAAGGCTTTGACCGCATGTCGGAAAAAGTCCTGCAGATGGAAGCTGAAGCACAAGCCAGCGGGGAGCTTCGCGCATCCAACCGCAGCCTTGACGATGAGCTGGATAAGCTTGGAAAAGGCGACGGCGTAGACGATGAGCTCGCTGCGCTCAAAGCAAAGATTGCTGAAAAAAAGCAGCAGTAATGCTATAATAATTGAAGTCCTGCAAGAGGCTGGGGAAACCCAGTCTCTTCTACCATTTTGGAGAGAGAGCAGGGATCTTAACATGAACAAAGAGGTGGAACTGTTGCTAAACAACCCATATGTGGGGACGCTCGCGTTTTTTGCGATTGCGGTGATTGCGCTTGTGGTGTTCTTGACGATTTTCGAGCTGGTCACCAAATATGATGATTGGAAGGAAATCAAGTCAGGGAACTTGTCGGTGGCTATGGCAACCGGCGGGAAGATTTTTGGGATCTGCAATATATTCAGGTTTGCTATTCTAAATAATGATACGATGATGCAATCACTCATTTGGGCGGGCTACGGCTTTATTCTGCTTCTGGTCTCTTATTTTATTTTTGAATTTTTGACCCCTTACTTTAAAATTGATGAAGAGATCAAAAAGGACAACAAAGCTGTCGGCTTTTTGTCGATGATGATTTCCATTTCCTTTTCTTATGTTATCGGAGCCTGTGTAACGTGAAGTATCTATGGGGTACCTTATTCGTGATAGCGTTTGTTTTTGTCATAGCGGGCGTTTATTATATACTGAAGTATTCTTAAAGGTTTGGAGGTAGACCATCAATGAGTGCAAAGGATGAAGTCGTTTGTCCCTGGTGCCAGACGGAGATCGTTTGGGATCCGGAAATCGGCCCGGAGGACGAATGTCCGCATTGTTTTAATGAACTAAATGATTATCGCACCATTCAATTAACGGTGAAGCAGACCGGTCAACCGCTGTTGTTAGGGGAAGAAGCCGATGAAGATGATCTTTCGGCGGTATGGGATGAAACGAATGAGCCGATTGACAGCTACGGTGAAAAGGTACTGCAAATGACCGACGAACAGGAAGAGGCGCCGGATTGCTCCAACTGTAACGAACTGATGCTTCTGGCGGGCAGTGAAATCCAGTCAAAGGAAATTTATATTCCTTATGTATCCAAGATTTTGGGTACACCTACACTCAAAGCTCCCTTTACAATGCATGTGTATATTTGCCCATCCTGCTTCAAGGTCGAGAAGTATTTGTCCGATTCAGATCGCGCCTTGATGGTCGACCGTATCAAGAAAGAATCCTGAGCAACCGGATCCGCAAGGGTTCGGTTTTTTTATGTTCTTGCGTTATTTCAGCGGAATTGGGGAAGCTTAATGAAGCAATCTTAATCCCTGTCAAAGGTGGAGCGTATGCAGCAGGAACATATTCAGCATGGGAATCACCGTAAATGGAGCGGCAAGCTTGATCCACAATCCATTCTATTGCTGTTGGTCAACGGGCTTTTCACTGTGGCCAGCCTGCTTTCCGGGTCATTCGTCGGGGTATACCTGTGGAAGGCCAAAAATGACTTGGCGCTGCTCGGATGGTTTGCTCTGTCGGGCCATGTCGCAATGGCCGTTACCTTTTGGCTGGCTGGGAAATGGGTCAAGGAACATAATAAAATGAACTGCTTGCGTATGGGTGTGATTGTTTCGGCATTGTTCTACCTGCTGGTGCTCTGGCTCGGAACCCGCGCTATGGAATTAGTGCTTGTCCTTGGTGTGGTACAAGGAATCGGCTCGGGATTTTTTTGGCTTGCTTTCAATGTCGTTTATTTTGAAGTGACGAATCCGGAAAATCGGGATCGATTTAACGGCTTGGCGGGACTGATCGGATCGGGAGCAGGTATGGCGGCACCGTGGATATCGGGTGCGCTCATTGTACATATGGCAGGGGCGAGCGGGTATCGGCTTATTTTTACCTTGTCCCTGGGCGTTTTTATGATCGGGGTGATCGTGAGCTTCTTTTTAAAAAAACGCAAGGTCGCGGGCACATACGAGTGGCTTCTGCCCATTCGCAGTATTAGCAGTAAGGATACGCCATGGAGGCCAGTCAGTGCGGCTCTGGTAGCTCAGGGCATCAGAGAAGGCGTCTTTGCGTTTTTAATCGGACTTATGGTATACATTGCAACGGCAAGTGAGGAACGTTTGGGTACCTTTTTGCTCATAACCTCCGGAGTTTCGTTGATCAGCTTTTGGGCGACTGGCAAATGGATGAAAAAACGTAATAGGAACAGGGCGATGTTCATTGGCGCACTAGCTATGACGATTGTGATTTTGCCGTTTTTTTGGAAGGTCAATATGGTGACCCTGTTGATTTATGGAATCGGCACTGCGCTTTTTCTTCCCTTGTATTCGATCCCAGTGATTTCTACTGTATTTGATTTGATTGGAGGCAATGACCAGAGTGTTTCTAGGCGTGAAGAATATATCGTGCTTAGGGAATTGGCGCTAAATGCAGGTCGAATGCTGGGAGTGCTGTTGTTTATTATTGTAGTTACGTGGAGCCAATCAACATGGGTGCTAAACGTTTTTCTGCTTGTTATCGGCAGCTTCACGCTCGTAAATTGGTGGTTTATTCGCAAAAAAATCGCCGGCGATTCTCCGCCGAAATCGCTTGACAACTGGTCAATACCCGCTAAACTAGTGGGTAATGACGGCTTGAGCAAAAGGAGAGAGTGAGCACCTTGGCATCAAGAAAAATGGTAAATAGCATCACAGATATCATTGGCGATACACCCGCCGTGCGAATCAATCGATTGGTTCAAAAGGGTGACGCAGAATTATATGTAAAATTGGAGTTCATGAATCCTAGCGGCAGTGTGAAAGATCGCGCCGCTTTCAATTTGATTGTGCAAGCGGAACTAGACGGGCGGCTGAAGCCGGGAGCTACCATTATAGAGCCTACAAGCGGCAATACGGGGATTGGACTTGCGATGAATGCAGCAGCAAAGGGCTATAAGGCCATCATGATTATGCCGGATAATATGAGTAAAGAGCGAATTAATATTCTCAAAGCATATGGAGCACAGGTCGTGCTTACTCCTGCATCGGAACGCATGCCCGGGGCGATCAGGAAAGCGATTGAGCTAAGGGATCAAATTCCTGGCAGCTTTATTCCCCAGCAATTTGAAAATCCGGCCAACCCGGATATTCATCGCGTTACTACGGCACTTGAAATTCTGGGGCAAATGGACGGTCGGCTCGATGCTTTTGTAGCTACCTCAGGAACGGGCGGAACGATAACGGGCACGGGGGAAGTGCTGCGTGACAAGATTCCGGGCATCCAAATTTATGTGGTCGAGCCAAAGGGATCTCCTGTGCTTTCCGGAGGGCAGCCAGGACCTCATAAGCTGGTAGGAACGAGTCCAGGCTTTATCCCCGCCATCTTGAATACAAGTGTCTACGATGAAATCGTCCAGGTAACGGATGAAGATGCGGTACAGACGATGAGAGATTTGGCCCACAGGGAAGGGATTCTTGTCGGACCTTCAGCAGGGGCTTCGGTTTGGACAGGACTTCAGGTTGCACGCAAGCTTGGTGCAGGCAAACGAGTGCTCTGTATAGCCCCGGATTCGGGAGAAAGATATTTGAGTATGGATCTTTTTTAAACAAACAGCATACTATGCAGGGGTGCTAAAGCATTCCTGTTTTTTATTTTTTGTAAAATCCAAAAATAAATTGAATAAATATACACCAAGATGTATAATTATAAATAAGAAGTCTAAAAGGACCAGGTGATAATCATGAAAATTGCTTATATAAATCAAGCTCCGGAGGAAAGCAGCCTCGGAGATTTTATGCAGGAATACCGAATAGAGCATGGGCGCACCGGATTGACTGCCATCAAGGAGCATGACACCGGCCATGTCATCTCGGCTTATGATAATAATCGTTTGGTTGCCATAGGATATACGCCTGCCGATGCATCGGCGCCGCAGATGGAGTCGGCCGAAATTTATGTGCTGCCTGATTATCGAACGAGAGGAATTGAAAGCAATGTCTATAAGCTTCTGCTTGCGGAGTGGAAATATTGCCCCGTAACTGCAGCTCACTAAAACAAGAAGTCAAGAGAAGAGCCAAAGAGAAGAGCCAAAGCTGATTTAGCTGCGGCTCTTTTCTCACGCAATAATGATTTCGTACTTATTGAAATACATGCCGCTTCGTTGTAAGATGAAGGAATATGATTTTCCGAAAGCGAGGGACAACTATGGATACTTTGAAGCTCAAAATTCTCGATTTGTTAAAGGAAGACGCACGCCGCAGCGCCCAGCTGATCGCCACGATGCTAGGCACGACGGAGGCGGCCGTGGCGAGTGCAATCAGCGAGATGGAAGCTGAGAAGGTCATTGTGAAATATGCAACGGTTGTCAACTGGGGCAGGGTTGATGAAGAAAAGGTAACCGCCCTGATTGAGGTGCAGATTACTCCGGAGCGGGGCCGCGGCTTTGACGCGATCGCCGAGCGGATTTACCTATATCCCGAAGTGAAATCGGTTTACCTGATGTCGGGCGCTTATGATTTGCTGGTTGAAATTGAAGGCAGAACACTGAGAGATGTGGCTTCATTCGTTTCCAACAAGCTTTCCCCGATTGATCGGGTGCTTTCTACCAAAACCCATTTTATATTGAAAAAATACAAACAGGACGGCATTATTTTCGAGGATCATGAAGATGATCACCGGATGCTGATCTCACCGTAAAGGGAGATGCGAAGTGATTAAAGAAGAGCAGCTCGGGCAGAAGTCGAGATCGATGAAGGATTACCTGTCACCGCTCGTCCGTGATATCCCGCCTTCCGGGATTCGCAAATTTTTTGATTTGGTGAGCGGCAGCAAGGATATTATTTCACTTGGCGTAGGTGAGCCGGATTTTTCAACACCGTGGCACGTCAGGGAAGCCGCTGTGTTTTCATTAGAGCGCGGCAGAACCAAATATACCCCCAATTCCGGAATACTTGAGCTGCGGGAAGCTATTGCCGAATATTTGCATAACAGCTTTCAAATCACCTATGAGCCTTCAAATGAAGTGCTGGTTACGGTTGGCGGCAGCGAGGCGATTGATCTTGCCCTAAGAGCGCTGATTGTTCCCGGAGATGAAATTCTGATTCCGGAGCCTTGCTATATTTCCTATTCTCCTATCGCTGTTATTGGCGGAGGAGTTCCGGTAGGGATTGAGACGACTTCCGAAAATAAGTTCAAGCTGACGGCTGAAGCGCTTCGCAGCGTTCTTACCCCTCGCTCCAAGGTGCTTATCCTCTGTTATCCCAGTAATCCAACTGGAGGTATCATGACTTACGAGGATTGGCTGCCCATCGCCAAGGTGGTGGAGGAACAGGATCTTATTGTTATTTCCGATGAGATTTATGCGGAATTGACTTATGATCAGAAGCATGCGAGCTTTGCCACAATGCCGGGTATGAAAGACAGAACGATTCTGGTGAGCGGCTTTTCCAAGGCGTTCGCGATGACAGGATGGCGGATGGGCTATGCCTGTGGTCATTCGGAGCTGATTGCAGCGATGCTGAAAATTCACCAGTACACCGTGATGTGCGCTCCAGTCATGGGGCAGGTTGCTGCACATGAAGCATTAACGAACGGTCTGGAAGAGAAGGATCGTATGGTAGAATCGTACAATCAGCGGCGGCGTTTGGTAGTCAGCGGCTTTCGTGAGATTGGATTGCAGTGCCACGAGCCGCAAGGTGCGTTTTATGCCTTCCCTTCTATCCAATCAACCGGACTTAGTTCCGAGGAGTTTGCCCAGCGTTTGCTGTATGAGGCTAAAGTCGCAGCTGTACCCGGATCTGCTTTTGGTCTTGGCGGGGAAGGCTTTCTACGCTGCTCTTATGCGAGCTCTGTCTCGCAATTGAATGAAGCCATAGAACGCATAGGAAATTTTATAAAAAAATTGTAAAATACTAATAGATTTTGTAGTATCCAACATGAAGAAAAACTGCTATAATTTATATAGCTTTTCTGAAGCAGTCATTTATTTCTTCGAATAACCGAAAAAAGGAGGATGAGCGTGGCTTTTCTTGATTATCAACTAAACCCTAGAAATCATATGCACCTTCGCGAAAACGATTCTGAACAGCGTTGGTTGATCAAGACAGCTAAAAGATCATCCTTAGCATCCCATCTGGAAGAAGAAATCTATTCCTTGCGCTCAATGCTGGAGCAAATGGTACTTGAAGGAAGATTGATGACTTCCGACGCTGTGATAGAACTCAGCACGATTCTAGATTCCAAAATAAATGAATATATGAAGAATTCTGCTAAGGGCCGGTGAGAAACCGGCTTTTCTTCTGCGCTTTACTTTTCAGACAGAGGGGGTGACATCAAGATGAAAGTGAATTTGAAGCTTGCATTATGGGTAATGATTCTTATGGTTCTCTTAGCCGGGTGTGGAGGACCGAAGGCGGATGTTACCATTTTCATGATGGGGCCTCAAGGGATTCCAAGTGATGGTGCACAAAAACTGCAAAGCTCTCTAGCAGCCAAGGTAGGTGCAGTTCCAACTATTGTTTTAAACGCGTCCCCCATGTTTTCAGTAGAGAAAATGATAGTAGAGATTGCCGCCGGTGAGAATGGGATTCTTATTATACCTGAAGATCAATTTCGTAATTTGGGTAAACAAGGCGGTTATGTACCGCTGGATGATATCATCAAGCCTGAGGACTATCCGACAGGGATCATGGAAATAACCGATCAGGGGAAGACGGAAAAGCATCTATACGGGATTCCGCTGGAGGATACCAAATGGATGAAGGAACAGAATATGAACGGCAAAGGGCTGTTTGCTTTTATTCCGCAGAATGCGAAGAAACAAGCAGAAGCCAAGCAAGTGCTTAAAATCATCGCTGAAAAGTAGTTGTAAGTTTTCGGCATCTAGCCTATAATCGATAGAGATTGCTAGCTCGAAGGACATTTTACAAGAATTAAATAGCTACAAAGCCGAAGGTGCTGACAAGCTTCGAACTATTCGAATCATGAAGCTTGCTGCTTAATAGGGAAGCCGGTGTAATTCCGGCACGGTCCCGCCACTGTAACACGGGAATTTCTTCACGATGCCACTGTTTCCAGCAAGGAATGGGAAGGCGTGAAGATAGCATGGCCCGTAAGTCAGGAGACCTGCCTTTTGCTGAATCGCAGTATGCATCCTTCGAGGAAAGGATCGCGTTAAATCAGAAAGCGGCAGGTTTCCCGCAAATTTCCGGTTTACCGTTCCCTCCATCCTTTTAGGTTGGAGGTTTTTTGATGTTTGGCTATTGAAATAATGGGAGGAACGGGATCAAATGAAGAAAAGCTCGTGGAATCAATTAGCACTAATCGTTCTTGCGCTTGTATTGGCAATCAGCCTGGCAGGCTGTGGAAAGAAAAGTGATGGCGGAGGAGAATTAACAGCTCCTGCCAAGCTCAGCTCGGAAGCAACGAAGAGCGCGAGTGCAACAGCAGCTCCGGCTCCAACGCCGAAACAAACTAAATTTCCATTAACTGTGAAGGATGCTACCGGCAAGGAATTTGTTTTCGATAAAGCACCCACGCACATAGTATCCGTATCTCCAGCTGAAACAGAGGCCTTATTTGCAATTGGGCTGAGCGATCAAATTGTGGGAGTTTCCGATTTTGATGATTATCCGGAAGCAGCCAAATCCAAAAAGAAAATGGGTGGCATTGTTAAGCCTAATACAGAAGCGATGATTGCGGCTAACGCAGATTTCATCATTACAGGGGTTTCCATGAAGCCGGATACTGTGGAAAAGCTTCGGGCTTTGAATCTGAATGTCTTCAAGGTAGAGCCGAAAAATTTGGATGATGCGATGGCGGATATCACTTTGTTCGGACAAATTACAGATCATCAGGAGCAAGCAGAAAAGGTCGTGTCCAAAATGAAGGCTGATCGCCAAAAGGTTGTCGATGCCGTTAAAAGTGTGAAGCCAGAAGCCAAAAAGAAAGTTTATGTCGAGTTCTCAGCAGGCTGGACGGTTGGAAGCGGTGAATTCATGGACGAACTGATCACCTTATCAGGGGGCGTGAATGTGGCTGCCGATACGAAAGGCTGGCACCAAATCAGTGAGGAGAAAATCATTCAGCAAAATCCGAATGTCATTCTATTCGCTAAAGATGCTATCGATGATAAATCCAAGAAAACACTCGATCAAATCATTCGTGAACGCAGCGGATGGAACCAGATTGATGCGATCAAAAATAACAGAGTTATAGGATTGGATGGAAATCTGCTCAGCCGACCAGGTCCAAGGCTTACGGACGGACTGCTCGAAATGGCGAAAGGAATTTATCCGGAACTGGTGAAATAATGAAGCGTAAATTGATGTGGTGGGGAGGAGCGGGAGTCATGCTCCTTCTTCTTTCTATTTTAATCAGCTTATCGATAGGCAGCGCAAAGCTTCCCATTCCGCAAATTGCCGGAATTCTCGTTAAGCAGTTGCCCTGGCTAGGAGATTATATCCCTGCAAGCTGGCCTCAATCCTCCGAACAGATTATTATGAAGGTACGGTTCCCGCGCATAGTGCTCGGTATTCTTGTAGGGGCTTCTCTATCCGTTGCCGGCGCAGCCTTCCAAGGCGTTTTGCGCAATCCTCTAGCTGATCCATACTCGCTGGGTGTCTCATCCGGCGCATCCGTGGGGGCAGCATTTTTGATTTATTTTGGGCTTCAATATGCACTGTTTGGTCAATGGACAATTCCGGTAGTAGCTTTCGGAACAGGTCTGGTTTCGCTGCTGCTCGTTCTGAGGCTGGCGCAAATTGATGGAAAGCTGAAGATGGAAACACTCATTTTGTCAGGTGTTATTATGCAAGCCTTTTTGGGGGCGATGGTTTCTTTTATGGTCTCGCTTTCCAATAAAGTGATCAATGAGATCATATTTTGGCTGATGGGCAGTTTGGCGATGAGGGGTTGGAGTTACACGGGTGTGATCGCTCCTTATTGGTTGATAGGCTTTATTATATTACTTGGTTACACAAGGTCACTGAATTTATTCGCGCTGGGTGAACGTCAGGCTGCTCATCTCGGAATCCATGTAGAACGAACCAAGCTAGTAGTTCTGATCGTTGCTACGTTCATTACTGCGGCAGCGGTTTCTGTTGCGGGGGTCATTGGTTTCGTGGGATTGATTGTCCCTCACCTTGTTCGTTTATTGGCGGGACCAGACTATCGGTTGATTTTGCCGTTATCCGCCATCGGCGGCGGGATCTATGTATTGTGGGCGGATACGATTGCCCGAACGCTGCTTAGTCCGACAGAAATTCCACTGGGTGTCATTACTGCATTTTTGGGAGCGCCGTTTTTCGCCTACCTGCTGCATAAGCATAAGAAAACGTTAAGAGGTTGATGGGTATGATCCAGGTCGAGCATTTGGATAAAAAGTTTGACGGCCAGCAGGTGCTTCTTGATATTGGGTTTGAGGTAAAGCCCGGGGAGTTTTTTGGCATTATTGGCCCCAACGGCAGCGGCAAATCAACACTGCTCCGCTTATTATCGGGTGTGGATCCCGCTTCTGCAGGAAGCATCAAGCTGCAAGGTAAGCCTATTGCCGCTTATTCCCGCAAGGAGCTGGCGCGATGGCTGGCGGTTTTACAGCAGGACGCGCTTCCTCCTTTGGGCTTCACCGTGCGCGAGGTTGTGGAGATGGGCCGCTATCCCTTCCAAAACTGGCTCGGGGAAGATTCGGACGATGCCTCTTCTCTGATCGACGAAATCATCGCCAAACTCGATCTTGGGCCTTTGTTGGAGCGAACGATTGAGCTGCTCAGCGGTGGAGAACGGCAGCGTGTTGCACTTGGCAAAGTGATGGCTCAACAGCCGCGCCTGCTGATGCTGGATGAACCGACGACCTTTCTGGACATTGGCTATCAGATCCAGATGATGGATTACATCAAAGGCTGGCAGCGCGAAACAAGCTTGACCGTCGTGGCTGTGCTGCACGATCTTAACCTCGCCGCTCAGTATTGCAGCAGGCTGCTTGTTGTGCATGAAGGCAGACTGGCTGCCATCGGCACACCGGAAGAAATCATCAAGAGCGAGCTGATCGCCCAGGTATATGGGACCGAGCCCATTGTGCTAAGGCACCCGATTAATCATGCGCCGCAGATATTATTACAGCCTGGGATGCAGGAACGTTGAGAGGTTGTGGATTATGAAAATAGTGGAAACATTCATAGAACGAATTCAGCCGCTGGATGCCCGGCAAATAGAGCTGGCCAGCCGTCGATTGGACTCGCTGACAAAGCCGCCCGGCAGCTTGGGGAAGCTTGAAGATATCGCGCGCCAGCTGGCAGGGATAACGGGTGAAACGATCCCTTCATTCGAGAAGAAAGCCGTCATCGTCATGGCGGGAGATCATGGTGTTTGCGCGGAGGGCGTCAGCGCTTTTCCAGCTGAGGTCACACCGCAAATGGTGCTGAATTTCCTCAGCGGCGGCGCAGCGGTGAATGTGCTGGCGCGGCATGCCGGAGCGCAGGTTGTATGTGTCGATATCGGGGTGAACGCCGATTTGGAGCATCCTGAGTTGGTTTCACGCAAAATCAAACGCGGAACGAACAATATAGCCCTTGAGGCAGCTATGACGCGAGAGGAAGCCGCCCAGGCCATTGCGGTGGGGGCACAGATCACGGAGGAGCTTTATGCTAAAGGCTATCGCCTCTTTGCCACAGGCGAGATGGGGATTGGCAATACGACAGCGAGCGCTTCGATTCTATGCGCATTGACAGAGTTGGATGTAGATGCGGCCGTAGGCAGCGGAACAGGCATAGATGAGGCCAAACGAATCCATAAGCAGTCGGTCGTACGCCGAGCTCTTGAGGTAAATGCTCCCGACGCTAATGATGCGCTGGATGTACTCTCCAAGGTCGGAGGACTCGAGATTGCCGGCCTGGTGGGCGTTATTCTTGCAGCAGCTGCTAATCGCTGTCCGGTGGTTATTGATGGTTATATCTCTTCAGCGGCAGCCTTGATTGCAGCAAGACTGGCTCCGCTCAGCGTTCCATATATGCTTGGCTCTCATTTGTCCCAAGAGCGGGGACACCATAAAATGCTGGAAGCGATTGGGCTTGGCAGCATGCTCCAGATGGATATGCGATTGGGTGAAGGCACCGGCGCTGTGCTTAGTTTTTCCCTGATTGACGCCGCAGGCCATATCATGAGGGAAATGGCAACTTTTGAAAGCGCAGGGGTTTCTCGATCTTAAGAGCTGGCTGGAGGTGAAGCATATGGCGATTTTGGTGACAGGCGGTGCGAGAAGCGGGAAAAGCACATTCGCCGAGCAGCTCGCTGTTCAGCTTAACGAAAAGCAGGGTATTTATATAGCCACTGCACAAATATACGATGAAGAGATGCGCGAACGCATCTTGCAGCATCAGGAACAGCGGCACCTATCCGGCTTCAACTGGATGACGATCGAAGAGCCTTATGAGCTAAGCGAGCAATTAAAGCAAGTTAGCGGGACAGATGACGATGCTCCCATAGTGCTTGTGGATTGTTTAACCTTATGGCTTTCGAATTGGCTGCTTCGTTATGAACATGATCCTGACAAGGCCGGGAAGCTCACCGGGAAAGTCGATGAATTGCTGGCAGGAGTGTCCTCCTGCAAAGGACAGGTATTGTTGGTTACCAATGAAGTGGGAAGCGGTATTGTACCGGAATACCCATTGGGACGGAGCTTCCGTGATCTCGCGGGCAAAATGAATCAAAGGCTGGCTGCATTGTGTGATCAGGTGTTTTTGGTAACAGCGGGAATTCCTGTCGAGCTGAAAAGCAGAGCATACAGACTGGAGTAATCCCCTTGTAAGCATGATGGAAGGCAGGGTGAAGCGACGCTTATGCTGTTTTATTCATTTGAAGAAATAATCTGGATGCTGGCTGCAGCTATTGCGATTGATTGGTTAGTCGGTGACCCCAAATGGCCGACCCATCCTGTTATTTACATAGGCAGATGGATTCGCTTCATGGAGCGTAAGCTGGCTGCAACCGGGAACCCTGCATCCCAAAAAGTGAAAGGCATTCTGCTGACCCTGTCCACGATATTACTCAGCTTTGCCGTCATGCTGCTCATTGTTTCCGCAGCCCAAGCCATCCAAGAGTGGCTTGGATATATCGTCTCCACCTGGTTTATTTCAACGACCATTGCGATAAAAGGCTTGAAAGACGCAGCCTACCGCGTCTATGTACCGCTAAGTAACGGCGATATCCAAGAAGCGCGCACCTATACGGGCTATATCGTAGGCCGGGATACGGCAGAGCTCGGCGAGGCAGAGCTAACCCGCGCCGTCGTGGAAACGGTATCCGAGAATATCGTCGATGCGGTGATAGCGCCGCTGTTTTATGCTTTTTTGGGTGCGGCTCCGCTGGCCATGCTGTACCGCGCTTCCAACACGCTCGATTCGATGGTGGGCTATAAGAGCGAGAAGTATTTGTTTTTCGGCTGGGCCTCAGCACGCTGGGACGACGTGCTGAACTGGATCCCCGCCCGGCTGACCGGCCTCCTTCTGATCTTCGTCGCGCTCCTGCAGCCGGGGCTTTCCGCGAAGCGCGCGTGGCGGGCCATCCGCCGCTTCGCGCATTTGCACCCCAGCCCGAACAGCGGGATCCCGGAGTCGGCGGTAGCCGGTGCGCTCGGGATTGAGCTTGGCGGGCTGAATGTGTACGGCGGCGTGGCAAGCGAACGCGCCCGCCTCGGCTGGCCGCTGCGTGAACGGACGCAGCGGGATATTGTAGGGACCGTACGCATCCTGTACGGCATCAGCTTTGCTGTGATGGGAGGCCTTATATGCGTACTGCTCTTTCTCTAGGGATCGGTTATGGACAAGCGCTCGTGGCGGCTTTTCAATTTCTTACACGATTGCCGATCCCGTTTAGGTTTGAATACACGGAGACCATCTGCCGACGCAGCGTAATTTTTTATCCGTTGGTTGGCGCCGTCATCGGTCTCTTGCTCAGCTTTGCTGGCGCAGGATTGCTGCACATTGTCCCCGTTCTCCCGGCGGCCTGCTTACTCCTGGTATTATGGGTCGGTCTTACGGGCGGGCTCCATCTGGACGGCTTGATGGATACCGCAGATGGAATACTCAGCCACCGGCCTCGGGAGCAAATGCTGGAGATCATGAAAGACAGCCGTGTTGGCGCAATGGGTGTGATCGTCTGTGTGCTTCAACTGCTGTTGAAGTTTGCTCTGCTCTATGCGCTGCTTTCTTCCGCCAAATGGCCTGCAGCTAGCCTATTGCTGGCAGTCGTACCCATCTGGAGCCGCTGGTTTATGTCGGTCGGCATTCAAGGCTGGCCGTATGCGAGACGTGAATCAGGGATGGGCAGTTTTTATCAAAGTGTGGGGCTAAAGCACGTTTATGCGGGATTAGTATTGGGAATGGCGCTGACAGCTGCATGGATGTGGGCTGGCAACCAGATCATACCGGATATACCTAATGAATGGCCAGCCATACAAGGGCTTGCTTGGCAGTACATTGCTGCTTTTCCGCTGCTGACCTTCTGCTGCGGCTATGGCATCGCGGCCTATTTGGCGCATAAGCTTGGTGGACTTACCGGCGATACTTATGGAGCGCTTAATGAGTTGTTGGAAACAGTACTGCTTTTAGCTGTAATTTTGCTTTTCCATTGAAGGAGTGAAGCATCATGCTGGAAAGATTCGGGCACGGAGGGGACTTATGGACGGCGCAAGAGTCCTTCGGGCTTCCCAAGGAACAATTTCTCGATTTTAGCTCCAATATGAATCCTCTGGGTCCTCCTCCAATCGTTGAGGAATTGATGGCTAGGCATTGGAAGGATATCGTGAAGTATCCCGATCCTGCAGTACGAGAGCTGAGAGATAAGCTTTCTCGCAAATATGGCATTCCACCCGAAAGCATTCTTGTAGGAAATGGTGCTGCCGAGCTGATTGATCTTATTGTACGGGTGCTCCAGCCTGATATTACGGGGCTGGCCAGACCCTCTTTTTCCGAGTATGAAGAAGCGATCCGTAATTCCCGAGGCAGTATCCACAATATGGAGCTGCAAGCGAAGACAAGCTTTGTGCTTCAGAAAGCGGCCTTGATGGAAGCTTCCATGAAAAGCGATCTGTTGTTCCTTGGCCATCCTAACAATCCAACCGGGAAGCTCATCCCTCAGATGCTGCTGGAACAGCTTGTCGATAGCGGGAAACCGCTCATACTGGATGAGGCCTTCATTGATTTTACTGTGGATGAAAAGGAAAGATCCATGCTGCGCCGTGCAGCCATTCAACCGGACCTTTATGTCATTCGTTCCATGACCAAATTTTACTCGATCCCGGGCATCCGTCTTGGGTTTATCGTTGCCCACCCTAACCGAATTCGTGAGCTCGCTAAGCTGCAGGTTCAGTGGAGTGTGAATTACTTGGCTCAACTGATCGGTGCTGCCGTATTGGACGACCATGCCTTCGAGAATGCGACCCATGAATGGCTTCGGACTGAAAAGCCTTGGCTGACCGAACAGCTCGAGCAGTTAGGGCTTCATGTGGTGCGAAGTGATGTGAACTTCCTGCTGTTTGCGTTTTCTGAAGCATCCGGAATTGATGCCAAACAGGCTCAAAAGCATATGGGCGCCCAAGGGATATTAATCCGCGACGCCTCCTTGTTCCAAGGATTAAATCAGCGCTATTGTCGTACAGCCATACGCCTTCGTCCCGAGAATGAACGCCTTGTAACAGGCCTCAAGCAAATGATACAGGAGCTTTCGGCGGACAAAGGGGGAGGGGTATAGTGAGCGAGCGGATCGCGAAAACCATTATGGTTCAAGGTACTGCATCGGATGTAGGCAAAAGCATTCTGACCGCTGCGCTTTGCCGCATCTTTGTCCAGGACGGCTGGCGCACAGCTCCCTATAAATCACAAAATATGTCGCTTAATTCGTACGTGACTTATGATGGCAAGGAAATCGGAAGAGCCCAGGGCGTTCAGGCGGATGCTTGCAAAATTCTGGCTACCACAGATATGAATCCGATCCTCTTAAAGCCCAAGCAGGATATGGTTTCACAGGTTGTCGTGCATGGCAAGCCTTATATGGATCTCGACGCAAGAACCTATCGGGAATCTTACCTGCCTCAGGCAGAGCAGATCGTCAAGGATGCTCTTGCAAGATTGCGCGGCGAGTATGATTTGGTTGTGCTGGAGGGGGCGGGCAGCCCGGCCGAGGTCAATTTAAAAGATCGGGATATCGTCAACATGCGATTGGCCGGTTGGGCGGATGCACCTGTGATCCTTGTCGCCGATATTGATCGGGGTGGAGTGTTCGCTTCGATCGTCGGGACGCTGGACATCCTTACCGACCAAGAGAGAGCCAGAGTTAAGGGCTTCATCATCAACAAGTTTCGCGGAGATGTCAGCCTGCTGCAGCCGGGTTTGGAGTGGCTGGAGGAACGCACAGGCAAGCCCGTGCTCGGCGTCATCCCCTATCTGCCTCAGCTTGGCATCGAGGACGAGGATTCGGCTTCGCTGGATTCCAAGCGCAAGCAGCGGGTCTACGACCAAGACGCTGCAGCTAAATCTGCGGATCAGCTCGATATAGCCGTCATTCGCTTGCCGCGCATTTCGAACTTTACGGATTTTGATCCGTTGCAGCAGGAGCAGGATGTGCATTTCCGGTATATCACGCACATCTCGGAGTGGGGAGATCCGGATGTCGTCATCCTTCCCGGCAGCAAGAACACGATGGCGGATTTGCAGTTTCTGCAGGAATCCGGCTTTGCCGACCAAATCAAGCTGCACGCTCTTGAGGAGCAGCGCTGGGTATTGGGGATCTGCGCAGGCTATCAGATGATGGGTCGCACGCTGCTGGATCCGGATGGATGGGAATCGGACACGCCGCAGCTCAGCGGCCTTGATTTATTTCCCGCGGAAACCATGTTCTCCGCTGACAAACGAACGGTTCAAGTGGAAGGCACCAGCCGTCTTTACACGGGACAAGAGGAAATCCCGATTGAAGGCTATGAGATTCACATGGGCCGCACGCGATTTCTGGAGCCGGCAGCGCATCCCTTTCGGATTCGAAACGGATTATCCACGGAAATCCCGCATGAGGAAGGCGCCGTTGCTTTGGACGGTAAAGTATGGGGCACCTATGTACATGGAATTTTACATAATGATGATTTTCGCCGGGACTGGTTGAATCGAATTCGAAGCAGCAAGGGGCTGACGCCTTTGCCAGCGGAGCTGCGATTTAAAGAGCGGCGTGAAGCAGCCTTTGACAGACTGGCCGAACACGTGCGAGAGCACTTGGATATGCGGCAGGTTTATGAGATGATGGGCTTAAATGTAAACTGATGATTTCAGGAGGGACTTATGGATGAAAATTTATACACGCACCGGAGATGCCGGTCAAACGGGTGTTATTGGCGGCAGGGTCGATAAAGATGATATTCGCGTAGAAGCCTATGGCACTGTGGATGAGTTGAACTGCTATTTGGGGCAGGCCATAAGTTTTATGAACCCGGATACGTTTAACGATCTATTGGAAGATTTGCTCCAGGTTCAGCATGAGCTGTTTGATTGCGGGTCTGATCTGGCAACGCTCAAGCCTGAGCTTCGTCCTTTTAAAGTAACGGCTGGGATGGTGGATGTGCTTGAAGCATGGATTGATAAATACGATGCGGAAACACCTGACATTACCCGGTTCATTTTACCTGGAGGCAATCAAGCATCATCGGCATTGCATATTTGCAGAACAGTGTGCAGACGTGCGGAGCGCAGAGTGGTGACCTTGGCAAGGACGCAGGAAATCAATCCGGAGGTTCGCCGGTATTTAAATCGATTGTCCGACCTATTCTTCACGGTTGCTCGTACTGCCAATTTTCGCGAAGGTGTAGCTGACGTGGAGTATCTCCGCAGTGCTGAAGTATTCAGACATAAAAAATGAGCTACTATGAACCTCTTATTTATCTCGTTCCTCCTGAGGAAGACGGCTTTTTGCTGAAAACTATTTTACAAAAAAGAATGGGTGTTTCCCGCAAGCTGATTTCCCGTGTGAAGCTGTCGGAGCAAGGCATCACCGTAAACGGGGTGCGTCAATACATCAGTGTGCATGTACGGGCGGGAGATCGGGTAGAACTGCGAATGGAGCACGAGGAGTCGGAGGATATTTTGCCTCAGGATCTGCCTCTTACAATCATCCATGAAGACGAACAGCTGTTGATTCTCGCCAAAGAAGCTGGGATCATCGTGCATCCTACGCACGGGCATTACATGAACACTCTCGCAAATGGAGTGGTGTACCATTGGAAGCAGTCAGGTCTCAGTTACCGGTTTCGCCCTGTCCACCGGCTTGACCAGGAAACCTCGGGTGTCCTCGCGATTGCCAAAACACCCTATGCGCATCAACAAATCTCGGAGCAAATGATTGCCCACCAAGTGAGAAAAGAATATTTGGCCTTTGTATGGGGCGTTGTGGAAACAGGCAGCGGAACCATCAACGAGCCCATTGACCGCGATCCGGAGCAGCCGCATGTGCGCATCGTAACACCGGACGGATATTCGGCGGTTACCCATTATGAGGTCGTGGAACAATTTGACCAGGGCGCTTGTGTGCGGATATGGCTGGAGACGGGCCGGACCCATCAGATTCGCGTGCATATGAGGCACCTTGGCCACCCGCTCATCGGCGATAAGCTGTATACGTTGGAAAAATTCGCAGAGGCAGCATCTTTGTTGCCGGAAGACAATCTTCGGAGGCAGGCGCTGCATGCATATAAATTGGGTTTCCGGCATCCGGGAACACGAGAGCACGTGGAGTTCACTGCGCCGCTGCCCGAGGATCTTATACAATTGAAGGATTGGCTGCGTTTTGGCCAGTCCTGACAGGATACTTTCTCTTTCCATAGGAGGTCGCAAAAAGGGCGAAAGTTCGTTTTGCGGCCTTTCATTTTGACCTTGCCATTGCTTGACTTTAACCCCGTCTTAGCCCAAAATTTAACCATTGCTATATAAAGGAGAACTTATTCATGAGCGTCAAATTTTATGGATATCATAAATGCGGCACCTGCTCTGATGCGACCAAATGGCTGAAAGCCCACGATGTGAAGATCGAGGAAAGCATCCCGCTTTTTGAGACGCCGCCTACCGCGAAGGAGCTAAAAAAGTTGCTGACCGACAGTGGTCTGGAGATCAAGAAGTTTTTCAATACCTCCGGTGAGGTTTACAAGGAAATGGGGCTTAAGGATAAGCTGCCAGGAATGACAGAGAAGCAGATGCTGAAGCTGCTCTCTTCTAACGGAAGGCTGATCAAGCGTCCTATTGTTACAGATGGCCACAAGGTTACCGTTGGTTTTAAGGAAAACATATATGAGGAAGCATGGGGGAAAGGGTGACTGAGATTGGCCGAAAAGCGTGAAGCGAAGAAGAGGAATCCATTGTGGTATCTTGGCGCGCTGGGAGCATTTTTGCTCACTCAAGCCAAGCTCATTATTCCATTATTGAAATTAGGCAAAGTCGGCGGCGCCGTCATCAGCATGTTTGTTACGATAGGTGCTTATGCCTTGATCGCTCCATGGTCCTTTGCCATCGGATTGGTAATTATGATTTTGATTCATGAAATGGGTCATGTGTTTGCGGCAAAATATAAAAAACTGCCTGTAACGGCTCCTGTTTTTATCCCCTTCCTTGGGGCTTTAATCACTTTAAAGAGAAATCCCCGGGATGCCGCCACGGAGGCATTTGTCGCTTTCGGCGGCCCCTTACTTGGAACGATTGGCGCAGCAGCCGCCTATCTGCTCGGTCAAGGGTTAAACTCGGAGCTGCTCATTTACATGTCCTATTTAGGTTTTTATTTGAACCTGATTAATTTGCTGCCGATTCATCCGCTGGATGGAGGCAGAATTTCTACCGCTGTAACTCGCTGGCTGTGGCTGGTGGGCTTGGTAGGCGGACTAGTCATTATTATTTACTTGAAAAGCATCATTTTCTTCATCATTTGGGCGACTTTTGCCTGGGATCTGTATCAAAAATTCGTCAAATTCAGAAAACGCGAAAAGATCATGGTCTCGACCACCCGCTTTGACTTTTCGGCTGAGCATTTGCTGGCGCAGGGTTACTTTATACCTGGAGAAAATCATCGGAGAGAGCTTTCCTACACCACTTACTCGGAGCTAAGCGGCTCGGAGGAAGGGGCGCAGACTATCGAAATCGCATGGGAAGGAATCGGCTTCCACCAACGCATAGAAGTGCCAGCGCAAATTTTGATCAAAAAAATTGAGGTCGTTCGAGTTGAGCAAGTGCAAAAAGAAACTGGCCTGCATCTGGGCATTCATGTACAAATCGAGTATACCCCCTATGTAAATGACGCTTACTTTGATGTTCCGATTGCAACCCGTTGGAAATTCGGAATGGCCTATTTGGCGCTTGCGCTGTTCTTGTTTTTTATGATCAGACAGGTGCATATGCTGCCATTACTGAGATAAGAACATGGTAAAGAGGTTATAAGATGAAAATAACAGGCTCAAAAAGATTGTCACAGCTGGGCTCAGCCATTTTTTCGGAGGTAGCTGCATGGAAGCGTGAGGTCATAAATCAAGGGGTAGATGTCATAGATTTAGGTATTGGCAGTCCGGACCTTCCTCCTTCCGATGCGATCTTGAAAGCTATGGTTGAAGCGGTATCGGATACCAGCTTGTACGGATATCCGAGCTCCGAAGGAAGCTTGGAATTTCGCCAAACGGCAGCACATTGGTATCATCATCGATTTGGAGTAGAGCTTAACCCCGTTAAGGAAATTTTGACTCTTATGGGTTCCCAGGATGGCCTTGCTCATTTGGCGATGGCTTTGTGCGATCCTGGAGATGTGGTCATTGTGCCTGACCCCGGGTATCCCATTTATGAAGCCAGCCTTGTTCTGGCAGGTGTGGAATCTTACAAAGTGCCTCTGCGATCAGAAAATAACTATTTGCCCAACCTCCTGGAGATCCCTAAAGAAACATTGGCCAGAGCCAAATTTATGCTGCTTAATTATCCGAGCAATCCTCTTTCTGCAGTAGCTGATCGTGCATTTTTTGAAGAATGGGTCGCTTTTGCCAAAGAACATCAGCTTTTGCTGGTCCATGATTTGGCTTATTCGGAAATGGCGTTCGATGGGTATAGGCCCCTTAGCTTGTTAGAGGTTAATGGGGCTAAGGATGTGGCGGTAGAATTTCATTCTTTGTCGAAAAGCTTTAGCATGGCGGGCTGCCGGATTGCTTTCCTAGTTGGGAATTCCGAGGTAGTGGGAGCACTTCAAAAATTAAAATCCAATATTGATTACGGCGTATTTCAAGCTATACAAAGGGCAGGAATTGCTGCTATGGAAGAAGATATGCATAACGATCATACAGTTGCAATTGTTTATGAACGGAGACGAAATGCTTTTATAGCAGCTTTGCATGATGCGGGATGGGAGATAGCACCGCCTAAAGCAACCATGTTCATATGGGCACGTATTCCTGAGGGCTGGACGTCTCGACAAATTTCCCGGGAAATACTTTACAACGCGGGTGTTGTCATAATTCCGGGAGATGCTTTTGGAGCCGAGGGAGAAGGCTATGTTCGTATAGCCATGGTGCAGGAGGAAGCTAGACTGTTAGAAGCAGCCAAGCGGATTGGAGCTTTTCTCAGTTGATCAGAAAATATAAGTTTTTCTAAACTTATCTTGCTTCGCATCAACCTTGTCAAACGCGCTCGTCATTTAGGACGGCTTAGCCGTTTATCCTTGACAATCGAACAACAAAATAATGAATCAGCGTGGTTTAAACATAAGAAAATTGACTAAACTGAAAAGTATTGGATTGGATTACAACGAAAGGGGAATGGACATGGATTCAATTTCTTCTTTATCCGAACTTTTAGCAGAACAAAAGCCATCTTCTTATGTGGAAATCGGAGGGATGCTCGGACAAACATTCGGACAAACCACCTTATCCACCACGCTGCCGATGAGCAAGCTTTTTTCTGTGTATGAGGTCGATCTGGAGGTTCAGCGCGCGATTATCCCGCGTAATTTATCGAAGTTGATGGATTACATTAATTTGTATCTGGATAATCGCCAGCCTGTTTACTTTCCGGGTATTATTTTCTCCGCGAGGGGAGCCGGCTACTACGACAAATCCAGCGAAGTCTTCAGGCTGCAGCCTATCGAAAAGTTGTATGTGGTTGATGGCCAGCATCGCCTGGTAGCTTTTCAACGCATTATGGAAACGCTGCAAAGTCAAATGGCAAGAGCTAAAGACCGAAGAGAGTATGAACGAATGGACGAAATTAGCGAGAAGCTCAGCCGTTTGTATGCATTCCCCATATCGACGATGATCTATATGGACATCAATGCGCGGCAAGAGCGTCAGTTATTTTCTGACATTAATAAACTGCCCCGTAAAATAGGCGGAAATCTGGCAGTGCTGCGCGATCAGAGACGTTTTTACCATGTGGTGGCCTCTGAGCTTGCCGAGAAATCGATCGTGATGCAAAGCTTGTCGGTCGATCGTTTCACGGAACGGGGGAAATCGCCTGAATATTTATTTTCGTACCATTTGCTGATCGAGATCCTGATTGCTTTATTCGAAGGCCGAATGAAATCGGGAGCGCGCAACAACGGGTACCAATTTGAAACACAGGATGTGCAGGAGCACATCTATTTAGCGACCCAATATTTCAACGGCTTGCTCCACCACCTGCCTGCTCCTGCCAAGGGTGAACCGGTTTGGACTGAGAATATTCAAATTGCACTGGCTCTTTATATGCACGAAGAAGCTGTGAAGACAGGGAAATTCAATCGATATGCGTTAGAGCATGCCATGCAGGCATTACCTCGTTTGAACTGGAATGCCATTTACAGCGGAGATGAAAAAGATCGTCTGCCTAGGCGCTCGCGGATCACGAAGGCTTTCCAATTTATCAAGAACTTTTATCAGGAACAAAATCCGTTCTCGGTTCGGGATAAGGAGGATGTCAGCTGATGGAGGGTTTACGGCTTAATATGACGATTCACCCGTTTTGTGATCGGTTTGGACTTGCAACCATTGCGATGAATGTACAAAATTTGTTGAATTACACGATGATTGACCCTATGGTGCAGCGCAAATTAAGTCACATGCAGCGGCGTAAAATTGCCAACTACCTACAGGAGCGTGAGCTGGATCATGTCTTTTTTGGCCCGGTTACCTTGTCTTTGCGTGAAGTGAACCAGCTGGCTAAAGAGCAAAGTGATCTTTATTTGCGGCATGGCTCGAAGCTTAGCGTGTTGGATGGGCAGCATCGGATCTTGGCGCTAGGCTATGTCAATGAGCAGATGCATAAGGAAGTCAGGCGCTATGAGAAGCAGATCGCCATACTCAAAATCAAGCAGCGGAAATTTCCACAGGATTCGGCTGTCGAACAGGAGCTGGAACAAGTAGAGGGCTTGGTCAAGCAAATGGAAGGCAGACGGCTCGATCTCATGGAGACTCAGCTGGCTGTGCAGATTTATATAGGTTTGTCGGAGGAAGAGGAGCAGCAGCTGTTCGGGGATATCAACTCGAAGGTCCAGCTGGTGAGCAAGGAGCTGGGTCACTCTTTTGATTCCATTGATCCGCTGAATTTGATTATCCAGCAGGTTGTGGACCATAACATTTATTTGAAAGGTGCAGGGGTTGAACGCCGGAGCAATTTAACTGCCTTCAATCGCAACTTCACCTGCTTCAGCTGGCTCTATTCAATGGCAACCATGCTCTTTTCCGGTAAAATGCAGCCTTCCTACGAGCTGCAGCGCAGGATTCGACAAGAGCCATCGCTCTACGTGGAGCTGTTTCATCAGTTTTTCTACACGCTCTTGCCTTTGATGCCGGAACAGCCCGGGCTTCCGCAGTATACCTCTGCCAATCGGGTCATGCAGGAAAGCATCGCTTTGCACGCGAACCGATTCTTGTTCCAGGATGGAGTCTACAATGAGAAATGGACGCAGTGCTTGCATATCCTGGATGGCTTCGACTGGTCGCATGACAATGAAGAGCTGATTTACGTATTCGGCACCCTGGATAACGGCAAAATCAATCTCATCCACGAAAAGTCACTGAAAAAGCATGCGAAGATGATTCGCTTTTTCCTTGAAGGCACAGATGCTGAACAATCGGAAGATACCGCTTCTCCGGCATAGTTGTTAGAACCTTTCCCGCACGGGAAATGCAATGCACCCCATAGAATCTATTGGAATAACCCTTGGTTAATCCGATGAATTCTATGGGGTGCATTTTGTTGTGGTGAGGTTATTGGAGTGGGGTATTAGTTTCTACTGTACAATTTAAATTAAGGATTGAAGGGCTTGGATTGCCCACGGGCGATGCTCAGTGTTTGCCATGTTTCATGCTTGAGATGTTTGCCCAGGAAAACCATTTGGCCGACATGGTAGCCGTAGTGCGAAATTTGTCTTTGGATGGCTTTCATTACGGTATGCGCTTCACCGCGGATATAGATCGTTTGCAGCAAGTTTTCGGGAGTGAGGCTTTGAAGTGTGGCAAATAAGGTAGTCCAGCCGTCTTCCCATAGATGCATGAGTTGTTCGCGAGTAAAATGGCTCTCCTCAAATTCGCCGTCCCGGTTACGGGTTGGTTTTTCTCCATCGGTGGTGAGAAAATCCTTCCACCGGGAAAGCATATTGCCATGCATGTGCTTGATCAAAATTTCCAATGAATTGGATTCCGGATCAAGAGCTACATAAAAATGCGGGTCGTCGAGCTGAACCAAAGTCTTATCGGCCAATTTTTTCATGCTTTTAAATGTGAGGAGCGCTTCCTGTAAGTATTCACCGGCAAAATCGAGCTGTGGACTGGTCATTGAGATCACTCACCTTTTTAAATAGTTTGTAATCAATCTAGATTAGATGATTAACTAAACGATACAGCGATGGGGCTAGAATGTAAATTTGAAATTTTCTTATCACATAAGAAAGTATAAAATGGATGTGTAAAAACAGGCAGCAGCGAGGCGGATGTATACCCCATTATTGTATTTGGATGGAAGTCGCAGTTATAATAGGAATAGCCATCCAGGGGAAGGAAGATCTTTGCATGTTCAGCTTTTTAAGTCATACGAGTCAACAGCTTGATTCAAAAAAGAAGCACCGGGATACATTCGAAATTTGGTTATTGTTACTCTCAGGCTTGCTGCTAAGGCTCGTACTGGCACCCATTTGGACCGGATATGATACAGATGTTAACACCTTTATGGCTTGGTCCAGCCACGCTTTTACAAATGGACTTTTCGGGCTCTATGCGGACAAGAACTACTTTTTGGATTATCCGCCGGGTTATATGTATGTTCTTTATTTAATCGGATTTATCCATCATGCTTTGGACCTGCAGTGGGGCTCCGGCCTGTCCTTGATCATTCTCAAATTTCCTGCTATGCTGGCAGATCTCCTGCTTTCTTATTTGCTTTACCAAATCGCGCGCGATCAGGGCCATTTGAACAAAGCACAAAGTCTTGGAATCGCCGCTATCTATGTATTCAATCCGGCTGTATGGCTCAATTCCACTCTGTGGGGGCAGGTTGACGCCTTCTTCATGTTATTTATGCTGTGGAGCTTTCTCCTGCAGCAAAAGGGTAAATTTGTTGACGCTTCCGCTGTTCTTGCCTTGGCTATCTTGCTTAAGCCGCAGGCCTTGTTGTTTGGTCCTTTTATTTTGATTGATGTGCTGAATCGCAGAAATGGGAAGCTTCTGGTGAAATGCCTCATAACCGGCTTGGTGACGATCGTGGTGATGACGATTCCTTTTACACTGGGCCAGGGATATACATGGCTGTTCGAGCTTTATTTTAACACCTTGGCCTCTTATAATTACGCTTCATTAAATGCGTTCAACTTATTCGCGCTGCTCGGCGGGAATTTTATCGATAATTCGGAAAAAGTATTTGGAGTGCCTTACTCGTTGCTGGGCTGGGTCCTGATGGCTGTCTCGCTGCTGTACGCCTGTTTGCTTTATGCCAAAGGCAAAGGCAAGCCTGGCGCGCTTTTCTACATAAGCTTCTTATTTATTACAGCTGTTTTCATGTGTACAACCAAAATGCATGAGCGCTACCTTTATTACGGTTTACTGCTTGCTCTTGCGAGCTTCCTGTATATCCGAGACCGGCGAATTCTTGGGCTTTTTATTGGCTTTAGCGTCACTCATGCAATCAATGTGGCCGATGTTTTCATCCGCAGCTTGGACAAGCATTATCATATCCCCCGAAATGATAGCTTGATGCTGGGTGTTTCGGCTGTTAATGTACTGCTGCTTGTCTATGCGGCTTGGCTGGGTTGGAAGCTCTTTGCGAGGGTGAAGTCCACGCTTCAAGCCGAATCAGACTTTGCTGAAGCGATGCCGGGTCCTCTAGAAACTTCAGATGCGAAGAATATATCCCCATTGCCAAAAAAGAAGCGCTACCCGTTACCAGAACCTGAGCCGGAACCAGGTCGTTTTTTTAAGAAAAAAGATGCTCTTTATCTAGGTGGCTTGGTGCTGGTTTATACGATTATTGCCTTGTATCATCTCGGCGGACATCAGGATCCTGAGACGTACTGGAAGCCTGGATCGGCGGGTGAGGCCATTGTGGTGGATCTCGGGGAGCCGCATACGCTTTCGCGAATAAACAGCTTTGCCGGAGTAGGGGAAGGCGCTTATTCGTATTGGTTCTCGATGGATGGTCAGGATTGGAAAAATCAGACTATCGTGAAATCCGACCATACCAAAGTGTTCACTTGGAACACGGCAGAACCGAATCAGCATGCCCGTTATGTAAAAATTGTTACGGACACAACTGGATTTTATCTTCATGAGGTTGGGATTTACGGAGAAAACGGAGATAAACCGCTGCCTATTCGCAGTCTTAAATCCTTGGACAGCACGAGCAGCACACTAGGTAAACCTGAGAATGTTTTCGACGAGCAGGAAGTGGTTCCCTACACGCCGACCTATATGGAGGGTAGTTATTTTGATGAGATTTATCATGCCCGAACAGCTTATGAGCATCTTCACAAGATCGAGCCCTATGAGAGTACGCATCCCCCGCTCGGTAAAATTTTCATTTCCTTGGGCATCTGGCTGTTTGGACTCAATCCCTTTGGCTGGAGAATTGTCGGTACACTCTTCGGCGTAGGCATGCTTCCAATCATGTACGTTTTCGCCAAAAGAATGTTCGGCAAATCCGAATATGCGTTTATCGCAAGCTTCCTGATGGCCTTTGATTTTATGCATTTTGCCCAGACCCGGATTTCAACTATTGATGTATACGGCGTGTTTTTCATTATGCTGATGTTTTATTATATGTACCGTTACATTTCGGTCAGCTTCTACAAAGTTTCACTGCGTAAAACACTTGTTCCGTTAAGTTTATCCGGTCTTTTCTTTGGTATAGGAGCTGCCTCCAAATGGATTGTCATTTATGGAGGGGCGGGATTGGCCGCACTGCTATTTTTTGTGTTGATCGTGCGGTATCGAGAGTACCACAAAGCACACCGCAGTCTGCGGCACGATGAAGCTATGGAGCAGCTGCAAACAGTATCGACTGATACCGTCAATCTGTCGGAACCTGCTGCATCTGAGATAGCCGCAGAATCACTCCCACCGTTGGAGCCAACTGCCGTACAGCCTCTTCTTTTCGAAGAAGAGCGCCTTCAGCTTCAGCGAATCGTGCGTGTTTTCCCGAGGTATACCTTGCTTACTCTGCTTTGGTGCATCGTCATGTTCATTATCATTCCCGCGATCATCTATTTCTTGTCCTACATTCCTTTCATGATGGTGCCCGGTCCTGGCCATGGCTGGAAGGATGTTATCACTTATCAAAAGCACATCTATGAATACCATAAAAATCTGCAAGCGACACATCCGTTTTCCTCCAAATGGTTTGAATGGCCGCTCATGCTGCGACCGATCTGGTATTATCAGGCGCATTTCATGCCGGAAGGCAAGCTGTCGAGCATCATTTCCTTCGGCAATCCGCTCATTTGGTGGCCTGGCTTTATCGCTGTGCTGGTCTCGTTCTATATGGCTTTCCGCAGCATGGATCGCAGGCTGGGTGTTCTGCTCGTCGCCTATTGTTCACAATACCTGCCATGGGTGCTCGTGCCGAGGTTGACTTTTATCTACCATTATTTTGCCATGGTGCCTTTTATGATTCTCATTTTAACTTGGTATCTCAAGGAATTTATAGAACAACGTCCACAGCATAAAAGCTGGGTATATGTGTATCTGGGCGGTGTCCTTCTCATGTTCGTTATCTTTTATCCTTTGTTGTCCGGAATGGTCATTCCCAAAACTTATTCGTTCTGGCTACGTTGGCTGCCGGGATGGAACTACTTCTAGAAAACTATGGTATAATTCTATTAAAGTTTTAGTGTGTATGGGAGGCATAAACCTTGTCAGGTATAGAGAATAAAGTATTATTAGTCGATGGTATGGCTCTTTTGTTCAGAGCTTTTTATGCCACATCCTACAGCGGGTTTATCCGTAAAACCAAAGCAGGCATACCGACCAATGCGGTATATGGCTTCATTCAATATTTTTTCGATGCGATTCAAACCTTTAAACCTACACACGTCGTTTGCTGCTGGGATATGGGGAGCACTACGTTTCGAACTGAGCAGTACGATCAGTACAAAGCTAATCGAGGTGCGGCTCCGGAAGAATTAATTCCCCAATTCGAATTAGTCAAAGAAGTTGTGCAGGAAATGGGAGTGCCGAACATTGGCATTGCCGGTTTTGAAGCCGATGACTGTATCGGTACCTTGGGCAGCCGTTTTGGAACAGATACGGAAGTGCTCATCTTGACGGGAGACCACGATATGCTGCAGCTGGTTTCCGAGCGAATTAAGGTCATTATCATGAAAAAGGGCAAGCTTAATTATGCCGTATATGACCTCGATACATTATGGACAGAGAAACAACTGACTCCTCAGCAGGTCATTGATTTAAAAGCTTTTATGGGGGATACCAGCGATAATTATCCGGGAGTACGAGGAATCGGTGAAAAGACGGCCTTAAAGCTGATTCTTGAATACAAGTCGGTCGAAGGCGTGCTTGAGAGCTTGCACTTGCTGCCCAAAAGCGTGAAAGCCAAGATTGATCTGGATATCGAAATGCTTCAACTATCCCGAGATTTGGCTCGTATTCGCCTTGATGCGCCTGTTGAGTGTTATCTTGCTGATTGTATCTGGAATTTACAAAAAGAAGCGGCCGCGCGAAAATTCGAAGAGCTTGAGTTTGGCGGTCTTGTTAAAATACTCGGTGAAGCCGAAGAGAAAGTTGACCAGCTCTTGATCTCATTTCAGGAAGTCGCTACATCAAAAATGGATCAATAAAGATTATTTTCTTTTATAATTCATTCTGTTTAAGTAGGCTTTTAACCCTAGCACGACGTCTATTCAAATGATGGGAAAGAAATGAGAATGCGGCGAGTACCAAACCCAAACTGCTGACACCAATCCAACCTATTGTATTCCACGCGGCACTACCCGCGGCTGATCCAATTGCACCAAAAAGAAACAATCCCGTCATATAGATGGTATTGATACGGTTGCGCGCCCCAGGCTCCAAAGCGAAAATTACCGATTGGTTGGAAACCATCGCCATTTGAACCCCCACATCCAGCAGAACGATACCCAAGCTTAATCCCGGAATGGCAGGAAAAACTGCAAAAAGTATAAATCCTGCCAGCACTAATAAAGCGCTCAGACCTATAATACCGCCCGTGCCGCGTTTATCGGCAATTCGTCCAGCCAGTGGAGCAGCCAATATTCCCGCCAATCCAATGATTCCAAAAAGACCGGCCACGTCACTGCCGAGATAGTATGGGGGGCTTTGCAGCAAGAGCGCTAAAGTTGCCCAAAAGGCGGAAAAACTAGCAAAAAGGGATCCTTGGGTAATGACTGCCCATCGAAGCTCGGGATAAGAACGAACCAGTTTTACAAGAGAAAGCATCAAATGTTTGTAAGAGTGCCTATTCTCCGGTCTCCGACGTGGCAAACTTATGAAAAGCATCACCCCAATTATTACAGCGACAATCGCACCTAAAAAGTACATAACGCGCCAACTAAAGTATTTGCCTACAAAACCGCTTATGGTTCTGGCCAACAAAATACCCGTTAGCAAGCCGCTCATGACCGTTCCTACCACGCGGCCGCGTTCTTCCGGCGGAGCCAATTCTGCTGCAAGCGGAATAATTTGCTGTGCAATCGTTGCGGTTACGCCAACGGCAATGGATGACAAGATAAGTTGTAACGGGGAAGATGCGAATGCGGCCGCAGCAAGTGAGAGAACGAGTCCCACCGTTTGCCATAAAATCAAACCACGTCGATCAAAAGCATCCCCCAGCGGAACAAGAACAACTAGCCCCAACGCATAACCAAGTTGCGTAGCGGCGGGTAAGAAGTTGACACTGCCACTACTGTCAGCCCCGAAACTTTTTGCTATTACGCCCAGCAGGGGTTGATTATAGTAAATATTTGCGATCGATAAGCCAGTAGCTACGGCCAAGACCAAGGTAAGTCCAAGGGTAATCCTATCTCTATCTCCCATAATATCTATTCCTTTCTTGCAATCTAACGACTAGCGGTTTTATCGAAATTAGGACTCAGCTGTAGGGGCTACCCTCTCGTTGCGTGTTCAGGATAAACACGGTTAACTACATTGTAGTTCAACGCAGTCCAATATTCAGATTTTTCCGGATCGGTGACCCGGTGTTCATCCGCTTCTATTTCTTTATAATCAATCGTCATCAGAAAATCTTCCACATCGTTTATATTGGCAAATGCCATGATTGTTATTCCATCAATTTGACTTCCTGCTCGATGCCAAAATGGCTCTCCTTCCGATATCGGACCTACATTATGCAGCTGCGCGTAACGCTTTACATATTTATGTGTCGCGAGCTTCGCAAGGACAAGATCCGCATGTTGGTGGAGCCAGTACTCCTGAAACTCCAACCGACTCATTCCTTCTTGTTTACGATGAGTTTTCACCAGCAGGATCGGGTCTCGCTGCGTTACGCTAGGCAATATAATGTGTTCCATCGAAACAACAGGAGCCAACTCCCGAAAGATTGCCTGGTCTTCAGGAAGAATTTTCGTCTGGAGGTTCTCTTGGCTTAAAACGGCTTTCAGCTCCTCTGGCGTCTCAAAAGCGAGGTAGGCCATGCCATCCCATTGCGGTCGTCTATATTCCGGAATGTGGCCGATGACCGTATCGAACAGTTCGCCAGTTTCGTCGGTTGGGGCCATGTAGGGAGGTGCGGTGAAATTAGTTGGTCCACCGGAAAAGCGGTGTACCTGATCATAACGAATAAGCTGTCGAATCTTCCCATCTTCAGTATCTTGTGCATAGATAAAGCGGGGACCGTGAACTTTGCGCCAATACTCTGCCCATTTTTCATAACTGATATTTGGATCGGACGTTAAAGCAAGATTGTGCGATGACTCGGCGGGATCTGTTATTACATTACCTTCACTATCAAGAAGGTTGTTCGGATCGCGGCGGCGTTGACTCAGCGGCGAGTTGTCTGCGCGAGATAATAATGATGCTAAAACCGTTAATGGATTCCGGTTTGAATGGTAGTTAGTCAGATAAGGCTGGCGATGGGAATGTTCAACCTCGTGTGGTTTTCGATGGTTCATGCTTTTGCTGCCTCCCTCGTGTTATTTTAATTTAGCCTTAATGTTGGAATCGATACATATATCTATATATCTGAAAATATAGATTAACTAGTGTAAAACAAAATTATAGGATCTTGCCAAGATTTCAGGCAAGCCTATAATTCATTTTGAATGTATTCAGTAAATTCACGTATCGTTTTTTCATTTCTCCGATAGTAAGTCCATTGACCGTAACGTCTGGATTCTAAAAGATCAGCTTTCTGCATCATCGACAAATAGCTTGAAACGACAGATTGCGTTAATCCGGATTTAGTCTGAATACTGCCGACGCAAATCCCCCCTTTGAAGTCGGCGTCTTTAGGTAAGTATAGTTGAGGATCGAAATTTTCTTCAGGATGCTTTAGCCATTCTAAAATTTGACGTCGGGCTTCATTGGACAATACTTTAAATATCATCATGTTTTTCATACTTTTATTATATCTATATTTCTAGATATGTCAATATTAAGAACTGAACCATGTGTATTTTAGATAAATGATGATTCCGGAATGGAAAAAGCCAGCCGCGTCCGTGGAGGTTAGACTGACTTCAATTTGTATCTACTCTTCTTTGTCATCATTGTGTAATGGATGGTCACCTGGATATTCCCGCGGCCTGCCGGCATGAAATTCGCGATTTTCATAGGTAAAGGAATTAGGCGGCCGTTGATCTCTGCGCCAAGGAGTGCTTTTGCCCAAAAATTCCGCCTCTATGGCTGAACCGTAAGGTCCTTCCGGGAATTCTTCCGCCGTTAAATCATTACGTTGTGATTCAACCGTTGACACATCTGTAAATTCATCACGCTTCTCATCCATAAAACCATCTTTGGTCATAGAAACAGCCTCCTCGCTTTTTCCAGTCTTCCTCAAAGGGTGGTTAAATATCCGTGAAATTTACGCTTCCGATAACCTGCGACAAAAAGCTTTCCAGCTCCTGAGCTTCTTCTTCATTAATTTTGAACGCATATTCCAGATAGCCTTCTGCTTCCAAATCATCCGGCCCGATGACTGCGCTGCGTCCTGACTGCAGGTCAATCACCAATTTTTTTCCATAATAACGAGTTGATGACATGATCGCTATATCAAAGCGGCGCAAGCTCTCCCCTACAAAACAAACAAAACGGGTCGAGGTTTCCTCCGTATGGTCATATAAATAATCAAAATCAGACATGCCTTGTTCCTCCATCCTTATCCTGTTTCTTCAGTATACCTGAAAATGTTGGCGAACAAAATAAAAACGTGTTGCAATGACTATGGATTTTATGGTATCATTTGGATAATTTAGAAAGAGGAAGCACCTCTCCGACGTCATCGTAGGAGGGGTGCTTTTTGTTTTCTGAAGCTATATTTCCACTAGGAGGAATGGAATGAACGTCGTATTTTTGAACACCCTGGAGAAGCAGGTTGAGGAGGACAGAGTGAAATCGGCACAAGTCACCATCGGTGAGGAGCAAGGGGTATGGAACGTGTTTTGGAGCGAGGCTGGTGAGAGCGGCAAGGTGCTGCAAGACAGTTGGTATCAAGGCGTAAGCTGGGACGAGCTGTTGACCGCATTTCGCCTCGGGCTGAAGGACAAGATCCGTCAAGGATTTCGTCCTTTGGTAAATGGTGAGTGGGACGCCTCACAAGGATTATCAGGTAAAGCCAAACTGACGCAGATGCTTTATTACTACAGTGAGCTGAATCCCAATGAGGGGCCTGAGAAAGTGGAGAAGGGAACAAGCTTCAAGGGAAGGTAAAGCACCTTTTATATTAGCAACAAACCGTGTGCTGCGGATCATTTCCGCTTTCCTTCCACAGTCTATGGAGGAGCTATTGCAGATCCCCGGATTCGGTGAGCAAAAAACAGCCATGTACGGCACGGATATTTTGAAGCTGACAGGCGAGCTTCAGAGAGAAACGAGTTTCCCGCTGGATTGGGTGACCCGGTCGATCGATATGAACAAGTTTGAGGCATGGGTCCTTGAGCAAAAGGAACAAAAAGTACGGGTGGAGCTCGACAAGGAGACAAACAAGCGCAAGCTGCTGGAGATGGTTGCCGGAGGAGCTAGCTTGGATAGCCTGCAGGCAGGTCTATCGATGCAGCGCAGAGATTTGCTGCTTTGGATAGAGGAACTGGAGCGAGAAGGCTACGATATGGAGCCGTTGGTGGAGGCTGAGCTAGCTGCGATATCGGAGGAGGATCAGATCAAAGCCTGGAACGCTTTTGAAACCGAAGGCGACCGTTATTTGAAGCCTGTACTCCACCGTATCTTTGCCGCTAATGAGCTCAAAGATAAGGATTTGGACCGCGCCTATGAATGGCTGCGCCTGCTTCGTCTGCGTTTCCGCAAGGAAAAGGAAAGCATGAATTCCCGCGCCAGCTAAGCTGCGGCGGAACTGGAAAGGAGCGGCTCTCAGCCGCTCCTTTGTCGTAAAATCTAGCAATGTTTTCTAGCAACATATGCTATAATGATCAAGAGGTGAGTGTGAAATGAGTGATTTCCAAAGACTCGAGGATATGATCGGTACTCTAATTCAAATGGTCGGAAATACGAATGCTCGTGTTGAGGAATTATCGAGCGATATGAAAGAAGTGAGAGCCGAACTCAAAGAAGTGAGAGCCGAAATCAAAGAAGTGAAAGAGGATCTGGGAGAAACCAAGGATATCCTGCACACCTTCCGCAGTGAAACAGACGTGAACTTCAAGAAGCTAGATCGACGTATAAAACTGATTGAAACCGATTTGGACGTAACCATGGTTCAAGTCGCCGAGATGACCATACCTAAACCTTAAAAAAAGAGTGACTCTCAGAGCCACTCTTTTTTGCGAAAAAACACGTACATGCCGATACCTAGAAAGACCATAAAAGCTATCACAATCTCATCACCGTGGGCAAAATGCAGGCCCAGAATATTATCAAAGTTCATCCCGAATACGCCGGTAATGAAGGTGAGCGGCATAAAGATCGTCGTGAGCGCCGTGAACACCCTCATGATTTCGTTCGCTCGGTTAGCGACGCTGGACTGATAGGCTTCTCGCAAGTTGCCCATCAAGTCGCGCAGCGTATCAAACGTGTCGACGATTTTCACTGCATTTTCGTGAATGTCGCCGAAATATTTTTGCAGCTGATGGCTGATGAGCCGCAGTTCCTTCTTGTTGAGCGTAGCGATGACATCGCGCTGCGGAACGAGCACCTTCTTCAGCCACAGGATTTCCCCGCGCAGTCCGATGATCTCGTTCAAATGCGATTTCTTCGTCCTCATCAGGATATCTTCTTCCAGCTTCTCAATCTTATCCTCAATCCGGTCGCCTACAGCAACATAGTTATCGACCACGAGATCGACTAAATGGTACAGGAATCGGTCTGCGCTGTTCACTTCCTCTTCCCAGAGAAAAGGCTTGAGCGCACGAATTTCTCTAATCTTTTGACGAGTAACCGTTATAATGAAATGCTTGCCTAGAAATATATTCAGTGCACGGAGAAATATCTCCTCATCATCAAATCGTATGCTGTTTATAACTACAAAATAGTGTGAATCATAAATCTCAATCTTAGGTCGCTGTTCTTCCTCGCTTAAACAATCCTCTACGGCCAGATCATGCAGATGAAACAAAGGCTGGAGTACTTCCAAATCCTCAATGCCTGCATCAATCCAATAAAAACCGCTTTCGGGAGGTGTCAGCGTGACGCTAATATCTTCAATCAATGTAAATACGCCGTCCTGAACCCACCGTGCTTTCACCTGTCTCCACTCCTTTGTGGATTGGAAGCAGCCGAAACTCGGCGTATCTTAAGAAGACACGCATGAATAGAGTACCGGCAGCATTCCGACTTTATGAATTTGTAATGCTTTGATTAAGCTTCTACTCCTCGGTTCCCCGTCCATGCGTGTTCCCCCCTTTATTCGTTGATAAGATCCCATACTTGCTTGTCTAGTATAAACCTCAATTTGTATTCTTCAAGGATCAAAATTAAGCAGGAATTATTGACATCAGATCAATTTGTTGTATTATTAAATACAAAGAATACAGACTTTTCTTATCAAGAGTAGGTGGAGGGACTAGCCCGATGATACCCGGCAACCGACAATCCTTTGGATGCAAAGGAATGAACGGTGCTAATTCTTGCAGAGGCGCGTTTATGGCGTTGTTTCTGAGAGATGAGAGAGGACATTGACTGTTTATTAGGAATGGCCTTTCTCTATTGAGAGGGCTATTTTTTGTTTTCAATCGATTTGAAGGAGTGAGTGAGATGCCGATTAAAATTCCAGACAATCTGCCGGCTAAAGAAATACTGAATCAAGAGAATATTTTCACCATGGATGAATCCGTTGCCTATCATCAGGATATTCGCCCCTTGCGCATAGCGTTACTGAACCTGATGCCGACCAAAGAAACAACGGAGACACAGCTTCTGCGGTTGATCGGGAATACTCCCTTGCAGGTGGAATTTGTGCTTTTACATCCTAAAACACACCTATCCAAGAACACCTCCGCCGAGCATCTGGAGACGTTCTATAAAACCTTTGATGATATCAAGGATCAAAAAATGGACGGAATGATCATCACCGGCGCCCCGGTTGAACAAATGGATTTCAAGGATGTGCATTACTGGGAAGAGCTTCAGGAAATCCTGGATTGGACCAAGGCCAATGTGACATCTACCCTGCATATTTGTTGGGCAGCGCAAGCCGGGTTATATCACCATTTTGGAGTGCCCAAATACCCGCTTGAAGAGAAAATGTTTGGTGTGTTCCCGCATTCGGTAGAGGTAGTGAATACCAAGCTGCTGCGCGGGTTTGACGAGGTTTTCTTCGTTCCCCAGTCCCGACACACGGAAGTGCGCAAAGAGGACATTCAGAAGCATAAGGATCTGGAAATACTTTCGGAATCATCAGAGGCTGGCGTTTATATCGCGGCAACGAAGGACGGCAAGCATATTTTTGTGACAGGACATTCGGAATATGACGGGCATACGCTCAAGTGGGAATATGACCGCGACATCAATAAAGGGCTTGAGATCGCCGTTCCCAAAAATTATTATCCCAATGACGATCCAACCAAAGCTCCTTACATCACCTGGCGAGCTCATGCCAACCTGCTGTTCTCGAATTGGCTCAATTATTATGTGTACCAGGAAACCCCTTATGATTTTAGTATTTAGTGATTTCATGATTATTATTATAGAGAGGCAGGCGCATTGATTATGAAAATAGAAAGTCATCTCGCCCAGATTGGCTCCCAGTCCGATCCAGATACCGGAGCCGTCAGCTTTCCGATTTATCAGTCCACCGCATTTCGTCACCCCAAGCTCGGGCAGAGCACAGGCTTTGATTATTCGCGGACCAAGAACCCTACCCGGGCCATCCTTGAACAAGCCATTGCTCAGCTTGAATCCGGAGATCAGGGATTTGCCTGCTCATCAGGCATGGCCGCACTGCAAACGATCTTTGCGATGTTCAGCCATGGCGACCATCTGATTGTTTCACTTGATCTGTATGGAGGCACTTATCGTTTGCTGGAGAAGATCATGTCGAGATTTGGAGTGACCGCGACCTATGTCGATACGAACGACATGGATGCCCTTGAAGCAGCTGCCAAGCCAAATACCAAAGGAATTGTCGTTGAAACACCAACTAATCCGCTTATGATGGTAACTGACCTTGAGCTGGTTTGTACTTGGGCTCGCAATAAAGGAATCGTGAGCATTGTCGATAACACACTGCTGACCCCATTCTTGCAACGCCCTATTGAGCTGGGTGCGGATATTATCATTCATAGCGCCACGAAATACCTGGGTGGACATAATGATGTGCTTGCCGGACTGATCGTGACCAAGGGGAAAGAGCTTTCCGAGCAGATGGCCATTTTGCACAACTCCATTGGAGCCGTACTTGGACCTCAAGATAGCTGGCTGCTGATGAGAGGTATGAAGACATTAGCCCTTCGTATGGAACGGCATGAATTTAATGCGACTGCATTAGCGAAGTTTTTGCTCACACACCCGCTCATTGCAGAAGTGTATTACCCTGCTCTGGAGAATCATCCGGGCTTTGCGATTCAAAATAAACAATCCAGCGGAAATACCGGGATTTTCTCCTTTAAAGTGCAGGATGCGAGACTCGTTGAGCCCATTCTTCGCCATATTCAGCTGATCGCTTTTGCAGAAAGCTTGGGCGGCGTCGAATCCCTGATGACTTATCCTGCCGTGCAGACACACGCCGATATTCCGCTTGAAATTCGCCAAAAAATTGGCGTGGATGATCGTCTCTTGCGCTTTTCCGTAGGGATTGAGCACATCGATGATTTAATCGAAGATCTGGGCCATGCACTGGATTTGGCTGGAGCGGAACTGGAAGGTGAACCCAAATAATGGCCAACAAACATGACAATGAGGACCTTAAGCAAGAAGAAGCCAAATTCGCAACCCGATTGATCCATTTCGGAGCGGAAATTGACAAAGCGACTGGAGCCTCCAGCGTTCCCTTATATCAAGCATCTACTTTTCATCATTTTTCTTTAGACAATCCGCCGGAATACGATTATACGCGTTCCGGAAATCCGACTCGGCAGGCTCTGGAGGATTACATAGCCAAGCTTGAAGGCGGGGCGAGGGGGTTCGCTTTTTCCTCCGGGATGGCGGCCATTTCCTCTGCGTTTATGCTGCTTTCCAGCGGTGATCATATCATCTGTACGGAAGATGTCTATGGTGGTACGTATCGGCTTTTAACGACGATTTTAAACCGTATGAGCATAGAGACCACCTTCGTGGATATGACTGATCTGGATCAAATGAAGGCAGCCTTGAAGCCGAACACGAAAGCTGTTTTTATTGAAACGCCGTCGAATCCAACTCTTAAAATCACAGATATCCGTGCGGTTGCCGACTGGGCTAAAGAGCATGAATTGCTGACCATGCTGGACAACACATTCATGACCCCTTACCATCAACGGCCCATTGAGTACGGCATTGATATTGTGCTGCACAGCGCGACCAAATTCCTCGGAGGCCACAGTGACCTGCTTGCAGGCCTTGCCGTAACCGCAAACGAAAGCTTGGGCCGCAGGATGAAGCAAATTCAAAACGGCTTGGGCAACGTACTTGGGGTGCAGGATTCCTGGCTGCTTATCAGAGGTATGAAGACACTGCAAGCCCGGATGGATGTCTCAGAAAAAGGAGCCCGCCGGCTTGCACAGTGGTTATCCGTGCATTCAGGCATCGACTCCGTGTACTACCCGGGATTGGCTAACCACCCGGGACGGGAGATTCATGAGAAGCAATCCCTTGGCTACGGAGCTGTTGTTTCGTTTGATGTTGGTTCAGGAGAACGCGCCAAACAGCTTATGGCCAAAGTGAAGATCCCTTTGGTCGCTGTGAGCCTTGGAGCCGTTGAGAGCATCTTGTCCTATCCCGCCATGATGTCTCATGCAGCAATGCCTAGGGATGTCAGGCTTCAGAGAGGCATAACCGATGGCCTTGTCCGTTACTCAGTAGGGTTAGAGGATGTGGAAGATATTATTCAAGATCTGGAGCAGGCACTTCAGAGTGTAAGCAGCAAGTAGAATCCTTTTGTCGTGACGACATGTACCGAATATGGTACGATGGAAGAAACAATCGTTAAACAAAAGGAGCTGTCAGGATGTCAAATGTGGATGGTATCTTGCAAAAATCACTTGCAGGTGGACGAATAGATGTAGAAGAATGTATCACCTTGTTCGAATCCGATCAAATAGAGAAAATGGGCCATACGGCTAATCTGATTATGCAAAAATGGCATCCCGACCCGATTACAACATTTGTCATAGGCAGAAATATTAACTATACGAATATCTGTGATGTGTACTGTAAGTTTTGCGCTTTTTACAGACCGCCGGGTTCTAGCGAAGGGTACATCCTGCCGGATGAGACTATTTTCAACAAGATTCAAGAAACCATAGATGTTGGCGGCACCGAAATTTTAATGCAGGGCGGTACAAACCCCGATCTGCCTTTCAGCTATTACACCAATTTGCTGAGAGAAATCAAGAAACGCTTCACAATCACTATGCATTCTTTTTCTCCGGCAGAGATTATGAAGATGAAAGATGTTTCTGGCGGCTTATCGCTTCAAGAGATCGTGCGCGAGCTGAGAGACGCCGGCCTCGATTCCCTTCCGGGCGGAGGCGCCGAGATCCTCGATGACCGCACTCGCAGAAAAATCAGCCGTTTGAAAGGCTCTTGGCGCGATTGGATCGAAGTGATGCAGACGGCACATAAACTTGGCATGCACACGACGGGTACCATGGTTATCGGCTTTGGCGAATCCATGGAAGAGCGTGCGCTTCATCTGCTGCGTATCCGTGATGCGCAAGATGATGTTAAGCTGCAGAAGCTGAATACACCAGGTTTCCTTGCCTTTATCCCATGGACCTTCCAACCAGACAATACGAACTTGAAAGCAGATAAGGTGAAGCCAGAGGAATACTTGAAGACGCTGGCCATTAGCCGCATCATGCTGGATAACATTCCTAATTTCCAATCCTCATGGGTCACCATGGGTCCGGAAATTGGCAAGCAGACGCTTCAATACGGCTGTAATGATTTCGGCAGCACGATGATCGAAGAAAACGTAGTTTCAGCAGCGGGAACGACCTACAAGGTGAACATCACCTCAACCCTGAAGCTGATCCGAGAAGCGGGTAAAATTCCAGCTCAGCGCAACACCAAGTACCAAACCTTGCGTATGTTTGAAGATGAGTCCGAAGTGATCACAAACGACTTTGTCATGCAAAATTAGAGCGGATGTTCACAACAAAAAGCTCTTCGTTCCTTCCTGAATTTGAGGGACGAAGAGCTTTTTCTGTTGCCGGACGGGCGATAGACCAAATGGAAAAGGTTACGTTGTATATCTGTTTCTAATCGACCATATACTTGGTTTAGGGAGAAAAGGATATACCCGGTTATTCGAAAGGAGTACCTTCCATGACAAAGTCATTGACCATAGTGATGAAGAACCCGGCTCGGCAGTCTCCGGATGATTGGATTGTTTCATTGGAGCAAAAGCTTGTCGCAGTACATAAAGATGCAATCGATTTACAACTAACAAGCAGTATCTATGAGCAATTTTCGATTGTTCAACTGAGTGTGCCGGATACTGTGGAAGTAACGGTTTGCTCTATTTTGGCTGAATATATGATTCATGTTATGGACTCGGTGGTTCTTGCGGAGCTGATTAAAAGGGAATTTCAGCCGCTCACAGATACGGATATTCACAGTGTCCAGCAATACTGCAAGCAGTTTTTGGATGGCAGCAAGGCACCCTTGTCCACCATTTCCTCCTTATTGGATCGCAGACAGGCTTATGTGACCGAGCAAATCATACAATATTTCAAAGAACACCCCCTCATGGTGGTGGAGGGCTTTGTTCGGTTTCGCTTGCAGGAGTATGTTGAGGAGCTAAGAGTTCTGGTAGAAGTAGCCATTGATGAAAGCATGCTGGACCGGCAGTATCAGGAATTCATTTCCTTGCTTCAGTATTTTGTATATATGCAGGAAAGCAAAACTCCCTCGGCTCATTTGATTCATAAAGGAGGAAGTGAGTTCCTGATCTTTAATGATCGGTTTGAACTGATTGAGCTAAAGGAGCTCGATGCCACCTTCAAGCTGGAGGTACTCGATAAGGACATTAATTTTGAAGATATGGTCGTCAGCACTTTAATTGCGGTGGCACCGGCGACGATCCGGATTCATACGAGGGAGCCTGATTTGCTCATCATAAAAACGATCAGTCAAATCTTCGAAGGCAGGACAGTCCTATGCTCATATTGCAGGGATTGCCAAGCTTACTTGGGTGAAATCGGGATTAAGGATCATCTCTACCCTTGACCTGAGAGGGAGCGACCTTTATAATGAGTACGAAGGCGCTGGACCAAAGACATGAATGTACGGATAGTAACTGCCCAGAGATAGGAGACTTGGCTGAAATCTCCTTCAGTGAAACGGTATATTTACCCCTTTGTAGCTGTATAGTGGAACTGGGTTAGGGAAATGTTTCAAGGCCCAAAGTAAACAATACCGGATCATTTCCGTTAAAGAATGCTGATGAGGATTCGCTTGTATGATTGGAGCGGATCGAACTAGGGTGGAACCACGAGCTGAACGCACTCGTCCCTTTTGGGATGACGTGTGTTTTTTGCGTTCAAAAAAAATTATGGGAGGAATTCATATGGTTGTACAAGTAAAATTACCCGATGGCGCAGTAAGAGAGTTTGCTTATGGCACAACCATCGAACAAGTAGCGGAGGCGATTTCGTCTGGGCTGAGGAAGAATGCCATTGCCGGCAAGGTGAATGGCAAGCCTGTGGATCTATCCTTTGCAATCGAGCAGGATGCCGATGTGGAAATATTGACGCTTGACAGCGAAGCGGGTCTGGAGATTTACCGTCACAGCACAGCCCATTTGATGGCCCAGGCGCTTAAACGGATTTACGGCACGAATGCCGTGAAGCTTGGGATTGGACCTGTAATCGAAGATGGGTTTTATTATGACGTCGATTTGGAGACTTCACTAACGCCTGAAGATTTGGGCAAAATTGAAAAGGAAATGGATCGCATTGTGCAGGAAAATCTTCCGATCAATCGTCGTGTCGTGGAACGTGAAGAAGCACTTCGCATTTTCGCCGATCTCGATGACCCTCTTAAGCTTGAGCTGATCCGGGAATTGCCGGAGAGCTCCGTTATCACCATTTACGAGCAGGGCGAGTTTTTTGATCTATGCAGAGGTCCGCATCTGCCTTCGACAGGGAGAATCAAAGCCTTCAAGCTTCTTAGCATCGCGGGTGCTTACTGGCGCGGAGATGCCAAGAACAAGATGCTTCAGCGCATTTACGGCACTGCCTTTCCAAAGAAGGCACAGCTGGATGAGCATCTGCATTTGCTGGAAGAAGCCAAAAAGCGTGATCATCGTAAACTGGGCAGAGAGCTGAAAATGTTCGCTTTTTCCCGTGAGGTGGGACAGGGCTTGCCGCTTTGGCTGCCTAACGGAGCAAAGGTACGCCGCACCATGGAGCGTTATATCGTTGATCTTGAGGAGCGGCTGGGATATCAACATGTGTATACTCCTGTGCTTGCCAACGTGGAGCTTTACAAAACGTCCGGACACTGGGACCACTACCATGAAGATATGTTTCCCAAGATGATCATGGATAATGAAGAGCTCGTTCTTCGCCCCATGAACTGTCCGCATCACATGATGGTCTATAAGGCTGATATGCGCAGCTACAGGGATCTTCCAATACGTATTGCGGAGCTTGGCACCATGCATCGTTATGAAATGTCAGGAGCCTTGACAGGTCTTCACCGCGTGCGTGCCATGACCTTGAATGATGCTCACATCTTCTGTCGTCCGGATCAGATCAAGGATGAATTCGCACGTGTTGTGACTTTGATTCGTGAGGTATATAAAGATTTCGGCATTACCGATTACCGTTTCCGATTGTCCTATCGCGATCCCAAGGATACTGAAAAATATTTTCAAAACGATGCCATGTGGGAAATGTCCCAGCGTATGCTCCGTGAGGTTGTGGAGGAAATGGATCTGCCGTTTTATGAAGCGGAAGGTGAAGCGGCTTTCTACGGCCCTAAGCTGGACGTGCAAATCAGGACTGCTTTGAAAAAGGAAGAAACTTTATCCACTGTTCAGCTGGACTTCCTCCTGCCGGAACGCTTCGAGCTTGAGTATGTAGGCGAAGATGGCCAAAAGCATCGTCCAGTCGTAATTCATAGAGGGATTATCAGCACCATGGAACGCATGACAGCCTACCTGCTGGAAAACTTTACAGGTGCGCTTCCAACCTGGCTCATGCCGGTTCAAGCCAAAGTCATACCAGTATCGCCAGCCTTTGAAGCTTTCTCGAATGATGTGACTGAGCGTCTGAAAATGGCCGGTATCCGAGTCGAGGCAGACAACCGCAATGAGAAGCTCGGCTACAAAATTCGCGAAGCCCAGCTTGAGAAAATTCCATTCATGCTGGTTGTGGGAGAGAATGAAGTGAGCTCCGATTCGTTGTCGATTCGTAAACGCGGCCAAGGCGATCTGGGTACTCATCCGGTAGACAGCGTCATCGCCACGATTCAGGAAGAGATTCGCTTGAAGCAGTAAAAAGGTTTAGAATCACCCGGGCACTATCTTCGGATAGTGCTTTTTGTTGTGTTGATAAGAAAGTATAAGTTTTTCTAAACTTATCTTGCTTCGCATCAACCTCGACAAACGCGCTCGTCATTTAGGACGGCGTAGCCGTTTATCCTTGTATAAGGGCAATCAAATCTGGACAACCTTCTGTAATAGGGAGGTCAACGATCAATGTTGCCTATTAGAATTAGTAACACCAAATTGTTTGTATTGTTCATCATATTTATGATTTGTGCCGCCTTTTTCGGACCGGGTAGAGCTGGAGTGCACCATTTCGAGCAAAGTCCCTCAACATATAATGCTTTATTGAACCAACCCAAATCAAATGTATTTCGCGATAATTCCGAAAAAGTATCCGCTGCCGTCAAGCCGCTGCAGGATTCAAAAAGTAATTATCAATTCATTCCTAATCTGGATGGAGATTTAACCAAATACTCTGCTGTTGAAGTAGTGGCTACCGGATATTCGGCCGGGAAAGAATCGACCGGTAAAAATCCGGGTCACCCTGAGTATGGCATCACCTTTTCCGGTCTTAAAGTGGTTCGGGATGGCAAAGCTTTGTCCACCATTGCAGCGGATCCGAAGGTATTCCCACTTGGAACGGTACTGTTTATTCCGGGTTACGGCTACGGGGTTGTAGCTGATACGGGCAGCGCCATCAAAGGGAAAAAAATTGATCTCTATTTTAATACAAAAAATCAAGTCTACGAACAATGGGGCAAGAAAACCGTGAAGGTATTTGTCGTAAAAGAAGGAACCGGGATTATTAACGAAGGAATTTGGAATCAATTGAAAAAAGAAGTATTGAAGCCTGCCTTTGGGAAAGAATAAAAGTCATAGGAGGTGAGAAACGTGGCTAAGAATAAAAGCAACAAAAAGCCTGCACAAGACACAGAATTTGCTTCAGAAACTAACGCTAACGCCTCAAACAAAAAACAGCAGCCTACTTCAACACCAACTCAAAATACAAACAAATATTGAACTGAACACAGAGGGCAGAAATGTCCTCTTTTTTGTTAGGTAAATCACGGGAAAGTCCTTTTATTATTCATTGCTTTTCGATATAATGTAACAAAATCCAGCAAGGATCCAGGAAAGGAGTGCCAATTGAGATGAAAGCCGCAGGAAATGGCTTTAAATGGCTTTTCGGATTTATTTTTTTAGGTATTTTTATTAATCTTGCAGACCTGTGGAAGCCATCACTCTACGGCACTTTAGCAACATTGTTAATATGGATATGCGTGCTCATCTTGTGTTTCAGACAGCGTTCTTCACTCAGTTCCAAGGAAGCAGCGATTGAGCAATTGCAGCAGGAACAGATCTTGTTATTTATTCAGGAATCCCAAGTCGTCGCAGACCGATTGGCAGCTGCTGTAGAGGAAGTGAATCGATCCATCAGCCAGCTTACAACGATAGCGGATTCCTCGATTCAGGGTGAAGAGGAGCTGCAGATTCGTAGCAATCATGCAGCATTGCAGCTTCAGGAAGCTTTTGCTGCGATTCAGCAGGTTGCCGCCGCTGCGGATCAAATCCTCGATTCCGCGGTTCATATGCATCGGGAAAGTGAGCAGACGAAGGATACGGTTATTGATGTATGCAAATCGCTTAATACGACAGATGAAGTGATGAATGATTTACATAATAACAATGATAAAATTCAGCAGCGAATCGAAGAGCTCCATTTGCATACTTCCAAGATCGAAGAGATCAATACTTTTATCACAGAGGTAGTTTCACAAACCTCATTGCTGGCTCTCAATGCCTCCATCGAAGCGGCTAGAGCCGGTGAGCAAGGCAGAGGGTTTTCAGTGGTTGCCCAGGAAATCAAGAAATTAGCCGCCCAAAGCCATGAAGCTGTAACCCGCTCTTCGGAGATTCTCTCATCCATCGAAAGCGGAGTGTCACAGGTGGTGACAGCCGTTATAGATGAGAAAAAAGCGGTTATCCATGGAATCGATGAAATGCAAGTCATGAAGGATAAAATTGACAAAATCTTTTCCCTGATTCTGAGCGTGAACACCTTGGTGACCAAGGCAACGGATGCCACCAAGCAGCAATCTGCATTAGCTTCAGATTCTACTTCTTCCTTGGGAGAGGTCGTGGAGCTGGTAAACGGGACCCGGATTAGTGTGGAGCATACGCTTGAGCAGATGAAAAAACAAAGACATGAAGTGTCGATGCTAAAGCGAATTAATACAAATCTGGATCGTTCCTCAGCTGAGCTTATCACGGCCATTCAAGCTATCGGAGTACGCAAGCTCGAGTCCACAGTGGATGTTAATATTTCTGATATGAAGCTGATATTGAGCTCATTGGTGCAAGAGCCTGACATTATCTCCATGGTGGAAGACGCACATGCTGCTCATTTAAGTACTGTGCTGAACAAAACAACTGGAATTGAAGCGATCTGGTCAAATAGAGGGGATGGAACCTTTATTTTTTCGCTGCCGGAAGCCGGACTGGTTAATGGAAAGAGCCGGGAATGGTGGAAAAAGGCGATGTCAGGGGAATTTTACATTTCTCCGGAATACGTGTCAGCTATCACTAAAAAACCATGTATTACTATGTCAAAAACCATTATGGACAAGAATGGAATCCCGATTGGCGTCATCGGTATGGATTTATTGCTGAAATAAGGGTCCGCAATGTGCACACGTAACAATAGATAGAAGTTATTCATTGAGGCGCAACAAGGGCAGCCTCAAAGTCTAGATGACTTTGGGACTGCCTTTTTATTTACCAAGACAATCACGTTTTCGATTGTTCGTGATTTTGTCAAATATTCATCAAGACTCGTCATCCCTCTCCGTCTACAGACTGAGTAAAGTTTCAATCTTACGGCTCTTTTCATATTTTTTCACTTCCAATAAAATAGAAGTATGCCAAGCAAGTTAAACCTTTGGAGGAAACAGTCATGAACTCGGATTTTATGCAAAAATTCACGTGGGGTCTTGTCATTATCATGGCGGGAGTGTTCTTTTTACTGAATCAGTTGGGGTTGATCTCTTTCGATATTGGATATATATTTTCAACCTACTGGCCTGTAATCCTCATTTACAGTGGACTCATGGGCTTTATCTGGAAGCTGAGGGTGCATGGGGGCGGTGCCTTATGGAGTTTGATGCTTTGTGCAGTCGGGGTTATCTTTTTGCTTAAAAATCTGGAGCTGACCACGTTGTCGCTGGGACAGATGTTTCAATTTCTTGGGCCAGCCGCGTTAATCATTTTTGGACTCAGCATTATATTTAAACCGTCCAGAAGCAGCCGGCAGGGCAGCCGATCATGGGAATGGGATTCCTCCGCTGCTGCATCAAGAAAGGAAAGACGTGAAGCTTATAGGGAGCAGCGAAATCAGTATCGTGAAGCGCGTCACCGCTATAAGCATGAAAGAATTCACAGAAGGGATGAAGGAAAGCCAGGGCAGCCTGAACAGCCGGAACGCGCGGAAGACCTCCATCGCCATCTTAGCGAAGAAGAAAAAGAGGTACTGAAGGACATTCACGGTGAATTCGATCCTGACAAGCATAACAAGCCCTGGGATTTGCCGGATCCGCCTCAAGCGCCCAGTACAGCAGAGTCACCGCGACAACCGCGACCTCCTTTTGAGAATAAAAGTAAATATTACGATGACTTTGTCAATAATTACAATGTCCAGGGAGCCCATTATAAATCCAGCTTTATCGGGGACGTTCATTTGGGCAATGAGCCTTGGGAGCTGCAGCCTATGGTGATCTCACATTTTATTGGCGATACCGTCATAGATTTAACCCGTGCCTCCATTCCACTCGGCGAAACTCCGATAACAGTTTCATCCTTTATAGGAGATGTGAAAATTTTTGTGCCAGGCGATATGGATATCGAGGTAAAAGTCTCATCGAGCTCGTTTATTGGCGATATGAGGGTGCTGGATCATCATGAAAGCGGGATGTTTCGCCATCTGAAAACCCAGACGATGCACTATGAAGATGCTCAGCACAAGCTGATGCTCACGACGAGTATGTTTATCGGTGATGTTATCGTCAAAAGGATAGGTTGAGGCAGGATTATGTATAAATTGCGAATGTTCAATATGAAGTGGCAGCTGCTTGGTTATTTTTTTACGGCAAGCTTGATCACTGTTTGCGCCTTATATATAGCACTTGAGTACTTTCAGGTGGAGCTGGCGAATATTCTGTTCCGATTCGGGTTATTGGCTCTCCTGTTATTCGTTGGCTTGGTTATAGGCTATGTGGCCACGAAAAGGTGGCAGCGCAAGCTGGATGAGCTTCACGTAGCAATGCTGGAGCTCTCCAAAGGGAATTTCAAGAGCAGAATGAACATGGAGCCCGTAGATTCCTTTCGTTATTTATTTGAATCCTTTAATGTGATGGCCTCTGCCGTGGAGCAAAAAGTGCAGCTCCTGCAAAAGCTGGGAGAAGCGGAGGCTTTGCAGGATCAGCAGCAAACAGAAGCGGCCGTGATGGAGGAGAGAAGGCGGCTGGCGCGGGATCTTCACGATACCGTCAGCCAGGAGCTGTTCGCTATTCACATGGCGGCTTCTTCGCTGCCGAAAATCATGGATCGTAATCCTGCTGCATCAGCAAGTGTCATGGACCAGCTTATCCAAATGTCGCATCACGCACAAAAGCAAATGAGGGGCTTGATTTCCCAATTGAGGCCGATTGAGCTGCAGGATATGTCGCTGGAGGAGGCGCTCTATAAATGGTTCCCGGAATATTGCCGTGCCAATGAGCTGCAGGGACAACTAGAGGTGGTGCTGCAGGAAGGCATATCGGAGGCTATTGAGCACCAGCTGTTTCTTATTATTCAGGAAGGCATGGCGAATATCGTCAAACATGCTTCCGCGAAACAAATCCAGCTTTCATTATATGAAAGAGAGCATCAGTACATTTTGCAACTGCAGGATAACGGCCAAGGCTTTGAACGCAGCGAAATTCCATCAGCCTCTCACGGCCTGTCGACGATGCGGGAGAGGGCACAGAAGCTGGGTGGAAGCACCGAGGTTTTCAGCAAGCTGGGGTCTGGAACCAGGGTGAGAGTCCAGATTCCTAGATTCACCGACACTGCAGACCTAACAATATTGGGGGAGGAACAAACGAATGAATAGCGTTATCAGAGTCATGATTGTCGACGATCACGATATGGTAAGGGTCGGGCTGCGTACTTATTTATCTCTGGAGCCTGATCTGCAAATCATCGCAGAGGCTGTGCATGGAAAGGAAGCTTTGGATAAGCTTAAGGTTGGCTTTCCCGAAGGACTTCCTGATGTTATTTTAATGGATCTTACGATGCCTGTCATGGATGGGATTGAAGCGACGAAGCTGATTTCCGAGCAATTTTCGCATATCAAAGTCATTATGCTTACCAGCTTTTTGGAGGAAGCGAAAGTTGTAGAGGCCGTGGAAGCCGGCGCAATCAGCTATGTATTGAAAACGGTGTCTTCCGACCAGCTTGTACACGCCGTAAAGAGCGCATTCAAAGGCATGCCGGTCATGAACTCGGAAGTTTCGCTTGCGCTTACGCGAGGCCTGAGACAAAGGACCGCGAATTCCGATGATGAAGCCTTGACGCTCCGGGAAAAAGAAGTTCTAATGCTGATTGCCGATGGCAAAAACAATAAGGATATTTCCGAAGAGCTGCATATCAGTATCAAAACAGTAAAAACACACGTCAGCAATCTATTGATGAAATGTGAGCTGGAGGATCGGACACAGCTGGCCATTTTTGCCCATCGCAAGGGCTGGGTGGAAAAAACGGCAAAATAATACATAAAAAATCCAATTTGGAACACATTAATGCAGAGCTTATCCATAGCTCAACCTTAGTATTTAAGGAGTGGGCGGCATGAAATCATTGGAATCCAAGCTGGAACATGTGCAGGAATCATTCGACAGCGTAAGGGCTAATTTACACAAGCATAACTTTACACTTGGCGGAAATTGGGATTATGATCATGGATATTTTGATCGGAACTTGGATGAAGCCCAAAAGGTTTGGCTGAGGATTCCCTTCCAGGTGATCACCGGAAGATTGGAAGGAGATACCGAAGCTACGGATGCGTTTGTCCAAATCGGTACTCCGTTTGTGCTGAAGCATCTATATAATGAAGGCTTGGATCCGGAAGCCGAGGCGGAGACGTACGGGGCTTTAGTCGATCAATTCCAGACGCCTGTTGATGCTGATGCGAAATTGGAAGATCCGTGGATCCAGAAAGCTTCTGCACTGCTTAAAGAAGTAGAACGCAATTGGCAGCTGATTTAGCTTCTGATTGCTTTTTTTTAGCTCCATTTTATTGTTTCTTAAGGTTTGTTTAAGGTTAAGAGTCCATTATATGAATGTAGACATCACGAACATGACATTATGCGACAACAGCTTGCATATATGCTATTATCATTTCTAATAATGGAGGTAGAGACTTTATGGAAGACAACAAAAAAGATTACGGCGATTTTTTCAAGCAACAGCAGTCTCAAAATGATCATGCACCGGAGGACCCGTCCAAAGAACCTTCAGCCAAGCCTGAGCGTCCTTCCTATTATTATTCCTATGGACCTTACAATTCCGCGTTTCAAGAGAATAAACCTGAAGACGGAAGACAGAATTCTACATCGGTTACAAGCGCTAACGGAACTTCCAGTGTGGAAGTAACACCGCCCAAGCCGCTGCGTCCGTTCGGATATGCGGATTCGCCGCTGCCGAATACAGCCAACGAGTGGGATCGTGAAAAGAAGAAGCGTTCATCCGCTCGGAGTATCTTTGCAGCTTTCATGGCTGGAGCAGTTGTGGTAGCGACATTGATGTTTTCTGCAGATAAGATGAATCTGTTCACTGGCAGCCAACCACTCGCTCCAAGCGGTTCAGGGACAAATGCAGCGAGCGGCACTAATTCAAGCAGCAGCAATAACGGCGGAGTCCAAAAGACAGCGCTGGATCTTAACAGGCCTACTAACATTGCCCAAATTGCCAAGGATGCTGGTCCGGCTATCGTCAAGGTAGAAGCATTGGTAAAGACCCAAGCCAACTCTAATAACGGTATTTTCAATGACCCTTTCTTCCGCCAATTTTTTGGCGACGGGCAAGGCGGCCCCACGCCTCCAAACAGCGGGCAAAATGGCAGCGGCGGGAGCGGCGCGCTTCAACCGGCTGGAATGGGAACAGGGTTTATTTTTGAAAAATCCGGTTATATTCTGACCAATGAACACGTTGTGGACGGAGCCGATCAAGTGCAGGTTACCGTACAAGGCTTTGATAAGCCATTTACAGCCAAAGTACTCGGGACCAGCTATGATCTTGACCTTGCCGCTCTGAAAATTGAAGGCACTGCTGATTTCTCCACCCTGCCAATCGGTAATGCGGATAGTGTGAATGTGGGTGACTGGGTCGTAGCAATCGGAAATCCCTATGGATTTGATCACACGGTAACGGTTGGCGTACTCAGCGCAAAAGAGCGTGGAATCAGCATCCCGGATACCAAAGGCACAAGAAATTACAAAGCCTTGCTCCAGACGGATGCATCGATTAACCCCGGAAATTCCGGCGGTCCGCTGCTGAACCTGAATGGGGAAGTTATTGGAATTAATACGGCTGTGAGCGCTCAAGCCCAAGGCATCGGGTTTGCGATTCCGTCCACCACCATTTCCTCCGTATTGGATAGCTTGAAAAACAATGTTACCATCCCTAGAACTCCAGTCCCATACCTGGGAGTATCACTTCAGGATATCGATAGCAGTTGGGTTACTGAATTGAAGCTGCAAAATACAGAAGGCGCTATTGTAGGCACTGTTGACCGCAAAACGCCAGCTTTCACGGCAGGAGTTCGCCCCTATGATGTTATCGTTGATATTAACGGTGCCAAAGTGAAGAACAGCGCAGAATTGGTCGCAAAAGTGAAGGCCACCAAGGTCGGTGACAAAGTGACGCTGGGCATCATCCGCGACGGTAAACGAACTGATATAGTTGTAACGGTCGGTGACAAAAATCAGTTGAATCAAACAGCACCGGCGCAATAAGGGGAGACCGTTTTTTTTCAAAAAAAGGAGTGGAGACACGCGGCCACAGGCTTGCAAGCTCCGCTTCTTTTTGCTATCGCGAATTTTTGATACAATACACCTATCAGGATAGAGAAGGGCGGCCGGATATGAGAGAGAAGATTTTAGTGATTGACGATGATGAGAAAATTACCTCCATGCTTCGGCGAGGATTGGCATTTGAAGGCTATACCGTGGTTACAGCGGCCAATGGCACTGAAGGGCTTAAGCAAATATTGGAGCAAGAGCCCCATCTGTTGATTGTCGACGTGATGATGCCGCAGGTCGACGGGTGGGAGGTCGTTCGCAGAGTTCGTGAGGGCGGCAGCGATATGCCTATCTTAATGCTGACCGCAAAGGATGAAGTCGGCGACAGGGTTAAAGGGCTTGATCTCGGGGCCGATGATTACCTCGTGAAGCCGTTCGCGCTGGAGGAGTTGTTCGCGCGGGTTCGTGTCTTGCTGCGCAGACGAGCAGAGCGACCCGAACAGGCTACGAATCGGCTAAGCTATGAGGATATTGTGCTTGATCTCGACACCAGAGAGGTATTCCGCGGAGGCAAGCTGGTTGAGCTGACAACCAAGGAGTTTGAGCTTCTCAGCCTTTTTCTGCAAAATCCGAAGCGAGTGCTTTCACGAGATATCATTATGGAGAAAATTTGGGGCTATGATTACAGCGGGGAATCGAACGTTCTCGAGGTGTATATCGCGTTGCTTCGCCAAAAAACGGAGGAGTATGGAGACAAAAGGATTATCCAAACCGTTCGCGGCGCCGGCTATGTCCTGAGAGGAGAATACTAGCATGTCGCTCCGATTGCGGTTAACGATGTGGTATTCGGGGATTTTGGCGGTTACCCTGATGCTCTTCGGCATCAGCTTATATTTTTTCCTGAATTACTATGTGTACAATGATTTGGAAAACAGTTTGAAGCAAAACGCGGAGACAACCTATTCTCGCATCCAATCGCATCCTACTATGACTTTAAAGGGATCTTTGGTATTTGACTTAGAGCTGGAAAACCGTGATTTGAACGCCACCAATACGTACCTTCAATTGTATAATTTTCAAATGAAAAGCTTGAAAAGATCGGCAGTTTTAGATTATTACAACTTTAATCTCCCCATTGATCAAAACACGATTGATATGCTTAAGAAAAAGAAAGCTTTTTTTGTCAAAACGAATGTATCCGGGCAAGACTTGCTCATTTATCATATGGGCCTTTATGATCCGAACAATTCCAATCAGCTTTTAGGTGTGCTCCAGGCAGCTATCCCTATTGGAACGTTTGAGAAATTTTTTAACGCGCTGCAGTACACGCTTGCATTTCTTGCCCTGCTCACCATCCTGATAGCAGCATCCTTCGGCTGGTTTATGGCACGCAAAGCTCTTATGCCGATCGACCAGGTCATCGCAGCCGCCAATCAGATTGAAAAAGGTGATGACCTCGAGCGGCGAATCGAATACAACGGACCTAATGATGAAATCGGCAGATTGACCGACACGATTAACGGAATGCTGGCTCGCATGCAGGTGATTTATTCCGAGCTGAATGAAGCTTATCGGGCGCAGCGCAGATTCGTATCTGATGCGTCTCACGAGCTGAGGACTCCACTTACCACGATTAGAGGCAATGTTGATTTGCTCGAAAAAATGTGGAAACAGCCTTCGGGGAGCGAACAGTTGGCCAATCCGGAAAAAATGGAAATTTCACTGGAAGCTATGCAGGATATTGCCGGAGAGGCCCAGCGCATGAGCCGCCTTGTTAATAATCTGCTTGCCTTGGCAAGAGCGGACGCAGGGTTTCAAATGGAGAAGAGTCCGCAGGAGCTGGTTCCGTTGGTCGAGGAGGTGATACGCAGGGCTCAATTTCTGCCTCGTGCCGCGGATTGGGAAGTGGGCGACCTCGATGTGCTGGAAGGCGCAATCATTTTGGGAAATCGGGACTATATCCAGCAGTTGTTGTTTATTTTCATAGAAAATGCGTTCAAATATACCCCTCATGGCGTGGTGAAGCTGGATGCGCTCCGCTCTCGGGAACAAGTGGGGATACGCGTAACAGATACGGGAATAGGCATGGACAAAGAAGAGATTCCACTGATCTTCGAACGATTCTATCGTGCGGATCCATCCCGCGGGGAAACCTCGGGAACAGGGCTTGGATTATCGATTGCCAAATGGATTATTGACGAGCATAAAGGATCGATTGAAGTCACCACAAGCAAGGAAAAAGGCAGTACCTTCATCATCTGGTTTCCCGCCTCCTTTTCACCATCTCTGCAATAAGCTATAATTGTAGAAGGTTGTCAAAGTCATATACGGATTCAAGGCAGGTGGACATGATGGAAGTCGTTAAAATATCACCGAGAGGCTATTGCTACGGGGTTGTGGACGCAATGGCCCTGGCCATGCAAACTGCAAAAAATCTCAATTTGCCGCGGCCTATTTATATATTGGGAATGATTGTGCATAACTCGCATGTTACAGAGTTTTTTAAAGAAGAAGAAGGTATTATTACACTGGATGGAGAGAATCGTCTGGAGATTCTGGAACAAATTGAACACGGAACGATTATTCTGACCGCTCATGGCGTGTCTCCAGAAGTGCGGCGCAGAGCGCGGGAAAAGGGCCTTACAGTTGTCGATGCGACTTGCCCGGATGTCACTAAGACACATGTTCTGATTCGTGAAAAAGCGGCTGAGGGCTACGAGATTATTTATATAGGCAAAAAGGGACATCCCGAGCCGGAAGGCGCGATGGGTGTTGCTCCAAGCCAAGTCCATCTGATCGAAAATCTTGAAGAAGCTGATGTTCTGAAGCTTCCGGCTAAACGTATAATTATTACAAATCAAACGACGATGAGCCAGTGGGATATCAAGCATATCATGAATAGATTGCTTGAGAGATTCCCCCAAGCGGAAATCCACAATGAAATTTGCCTTGCTACCCAAGTAAGACAGGAAGCTGTTGCGGAGCAAGCGAAGGAAGCGGATCTGGTTATTGTGGTAGGTGATCCCAAGAGCAACAACTCCAATAGGCTTGCCCAAGTGTCGGAGGAGATCGCCGGAGTCAAATCATACCGGATCGCCGATGTGACAGAATTGGATCGCAGATGGCTCGAATCAGTCCGCAAAGTAGGCGTTACCTCAGGTGCTTCCACACCGACACCGATCACTAAAGAAGTGATTTCCTATCTGGAGTCGTATGATCCGAAAGATGAAACCACTTGGGAGCAAAAACGTACTATCAATATGAAGAGGCTTATTCCCGCTGTCAGAACCAAAGCAAGCATTTAATAATAAATGTGATAATCTTCGAATAAATCTTTTTGACAGGATGTTGGGTATAGTGCAGGCTGCACCGAAGAGGAATCCGTCCAAGCTTCGCTTCGATTGGAATAAAACCAAGCGATGGTTTAAATACAAATACTTGCTGCTCTTGCGGGCAAAAGGCGGGCCTTCCATGGTAGCAAGGGGCTTCTCGATCGGACTTGCGGTCGAGATGTTCACATTGCCTACAGGAGGGCTTGCTTTCCTGCTCATCTTTCCATTGATTTATTTGTTTAGGGCTAATCTTGCGGGTGCACTTATCGGATTTGTATTCGGTAAGGTGATCTATATCCCGTTCGCCTTTCTCAACAAAAGTGTTGGAGCGTTTCTCATCCCTAAAGGCACCAAGCGTTATCTGATTCATCATTTGCCGCATCTGCTGTCCAATATCATTCGCGGAAGTCTGGATCTGATCGTCGGCGGTATGGTGGTTGGTGTTGTTCTAGGTTTAATAATGTATTTTCCAATCATGTTTCTCCTTCGATATCATGCTGACCGCAGAAAAGAAAAACGCAAAATACGCAAAGCGCAGCTGGTTTCAAACGATACTACTGAATCAAATTAGTGCTTGACGAAAATTCGTCAAGCGTTGTATATTTACTTTAGCGATTAAAAGCATAAAAGCACACAAGCGTTGAAGCGATCAAGAGCCTGTGTCCCAAAAAATTAGGAGCGTGAAACTAATGATCGTAGTAACATCCAATAAGGTTGCCGAGGAACGCATTGCCGAAATAGTTCATGTCATTGAAAAACATGGTATGCAAGCGCATATTTCCAGAGGTGAGGACCGTACAGTTATTGGAATTATCGGTAAAGCGGATCCTGTTTTGGCAGAGCATTTGCGTCAAATGTCAGGAGTTGAACAAGTGGTCAAGATTTCAAAGTCCTACAAGCTGGCCAGTCGTGATTTCCACCCAGCCAACACGGTTATCAAAATCAAGGATGTTGAAATTGGCGGAGACGAGCTTGTAGTCATGGGCGGACCTTGCGCAGTTGAAACACCTGAGCAAATCGATGAGATTGCTCGGTTGGTTAAAGCAGCAGGCGGCCAAGTGCTTCGCGGAGGCGCGTTTAAGCCAAGAACCGGACCTTACAGCTTCCAAGGTGTAGGCGTAGAAGGTTTAATCATGATGGCTGAAGCCGGCAAGAAGCATGGGTTGCTGACCATCACAGAGGTTATGACTCCTGAATATGTGGATATTTGCTGTGAATATGCGGATATCTTGCAGGTAGGAACACGGAATATGCAAAATTTTGATCTGCTTCGCAAGCTCGGAACGGTTCAAACTCCAGTCTTGCTCAAGCGTGGATTCAGCTCTACTTACGATGAGTTCCTGAATGCGGCTGAGTACATCCTGGCTGGTGGAAATTCAAATGTGATGCTTTGTGAAAGAGGCATACGCACCTTTGAAACTTACACTCGCAACACACTGGATCTGTCAGCGATCCCTGTGTTGAAGCAGTTAAGCCATCTGCCTGTCATCTCCGATCCAAGTCACGGCACAGGCCGTAGAGAGCTCGTTGAGCCCATGACCAAGGCATCAGTAGCCGCTGGCGCAGACGGTTTAATCATCGAGATGCATACAGATCCGGACAATTCCATGACGGGAGACGGTGTCCAATCCCTATTTCCTGAACAATTCGCGAAATTGCTGGTTGATTTGGAAAAATTATCTCCGCTTCTTGGCAAAACCTTCAACACCAAAAAAGAAGCAGTTTTCAATTAATCGTACATGGGAAAAAGTGACATGTTTTTTCTGAAAATGAGAAAACAAGTCGCTTTTTTGTGTTGAAGCTAACAAATCTGTCAATTGTGTGAGCATAGCTTACACTTAACAAAGAAATACCTGACATAAGTATTGACGTTACAAAGTGAATAGCTTTATAATATGTGCTAAGAAAACGAAAAAAATAGAACAATCAACGTGCAAACTAAGTAGAATGTACGGAAATAGGAGGAAATTTTCAATGTCAGTTCAAAATGTATTAAACCTGATTAAGGAAAAAAACATCGAGTGGGTGGATTTCCGTTTTGTGGGACTTTCTGGTAAAGCCCAGCATATTTCCTTACCTGCTTCCGAGGTCGAAGAAGAAACGTTCAAGAACGGTGTTGCTTTTGACGGTTCATCCATCCCGGGTTTCCGCGGTATTGAACAATCTGACATGGTCATGATGCCGGATCCGGACACGGCTTATGTAGATCCTTTCACTGCTCATTCTACACTTATAATTATGTGCAACATCTTTACACCGGAAGGCGAAGCTTATGATCGTGATCCGCGAAGCGTAGCACAAAGAGCGGAAGCCTATTTGCAAACTGCCGGTGTGGGTACAGCAGCTTATTTCGCTCCTGAATCCGAGTTCTTCATCTTTGATGATGTGAGATTCGAAACGGGCATAAACAAATCCTACTTCGAGGTAGATTCCGAAGAAGCGGTATGGAATACAGGCCGTAAAGAAGAAGGCGGTAACCTGGGTAACAAAATTCAAGTGAAAGCTGGTTACGTTCCGGTTCAACCTATTGATTCCCAGCAAGACATCCGCAGTGAAATGTGTCGTTTGTTGGCTGAGACAGGCATGCGCATCGAGCGTCATCACCATGAAGTGGCTACAGCCGGACAGGCTGAAATTAATTTCCGCTTTGACACATTGACTAAAACGGCAGATAACCTGATGAAATACAAATACATTGTTGCCAACACAGCCAGACAATATGGTAAAGTAGCGACATTTATGCCGAAACCATTGTTTGGTGATAACGGAAGCGGCATGCATGTGCATATGTCGATCTTCAACAATGGCGAGCCGCTGTTTTATGAAGCAGGCGCTTATGCCAATCTTAGTGATTTGGCGATTCATTATATCGGCGGTATCCTGTACCATGCTCCGGCATTGATCGCACTTACCAACCCAAGCACCAACTCGTTCAAACGTTTGGTTCCTGGTTATGAAGCGCCGGTTAACCTGGTGTTCTCCAAGGGTAATCGTTCCGCAGCGGTTCGTATCCCGGTAGCTGCCGTAACACCTAAAGGCTGCCGCATCGAGTTCCGTACGCCGGATTCCACAGCGAACCCATACCTTGCTTTCGCAGCTATGCTGATGGCTGGTCTGGATGGAATCAAGAAGAAAATCGACCCTCGCGCTTTGGGTTATGGTCCATTTGATAAGAACATCTATGAAATGTCCGATGAAGAAAAATCAGAAATCCGCAGCGTTCCTGGATCTTTGGACGAAGCACTGGATGCGCTTGAAGCCGATAGCGAATTCTTGTTGGAAGGCGGCGTATTCACTAAAGACTTCCTCGATAACTATGTTGAATTCAAACGCGGTGAAACCAAATCCGTTGCGATCCGCATTCACCCACACGAGTACGCTTTATACTTTGATTGCTAATCAGTAATTATCCATACGAAATAAACCTCCCGAATTTTATTTTCGGGAGGTTTTTTTTGTGAAAAGTTGCAGGAAGCGGGACTGGCGTGCATGTTGGGAAGATGATAGACTGGCTTGTATTGGCGCGGGATGATGGGAACGGTGGGATTGGTAAGACTGGCTGGACTGATGTAATTGGTATCTACTGGGAATAGCTGGCCTTTTTTCAGATGATTAAATTCATATCCCCGAATTCATGCCATAGATAGCGGTGATCCACCGCCTGCTTATACGCATTGGATAGCAGGTGACGATCGATAAAAGCTGAGAGAAGGTCAAGGTGTGAAGCTTCCGGCTCATGAAAGCCGGTAATGAGAGCATCCACGACTCTAAGCGGGTAGTCCGCATGGATATACAGGTTGGTCCAGCCGGTTCCGGGGCGCAGCTCCCCAAACTCATTCGCGGAAGTTTCCAGTGCACGGACTACTGTTGTTCCTACGGCTAAGATTTTGTTACCCCGGGCTTTGGCATCAAGAATAGTACGAACCGTATCTACAGGAACGATGTACTCCTCAAAATTTTGCTCAGGGCTTTGCTGCCATTCATTTTTTAACAAATAGCTGAGTCCGGTGTGAAGCTGTACGTAGACGATTTGTACGCCGCTATTTTGCAGCTTGAGCAGCAGCTCCCAACTAAATGCTCTTCCAGCTGATGGCATTTCAACGGATCCAGGCATTGTGGCATAGACCGTCTGATAATAATCCAAGCTCCATGGCTGCCCAATATATTCATACCTGACAGGCTCGCCGAGTTGATAAATTTGTTCATACAATTCACTGTCGCATGCTGAAAAATGCAAGGTGTATATCGGTGCTGTTTGCTTCTCGGTAACAGTGGCTTGAAGGGTCGGAGAGAAATGCAGAATACCTCCAATCGAAACATCTGCATCAACGAGTAGAGCTTCCCATGTTGCTGGCCCTTTTTTATGTGACAGTCGAACCTCCACTTGGTTGCAAGCGGCTTCTGCAAGGCACCACTCCGCCTTCAATACTGCGGGAATGGTTCTGCTCGCATTGAGAACGATGACGTCGCCAGGATTCAAAAACGCATTAATTTTATGAAAATGAGTATGATTGATCTCACCGGTTAAGCGGTTCAGAACCATCATGCGAACAAAATCTCTTCGCACGCCTCGTCTTTCAGGAGGCATACTGGCGTTTAATTCCTCAGGCAATTCAAAGGTCATTGCGTCTACTGCCATGAAAAACACCTCCTATTAACGTGTGAATTCCTGTGCGTTGAAGCGCTGTCCATTGAGTTCCTTAGCTTCACTTGAAGCCAAATAGAGGAAAACATCTACAGAATCCTTTGGATCACCCAGTTCGTAATCGCAATCAGGAACGGCTAGGGCATGCATCTCAGTATCCATTTCTCCCGGATCAACCATATTTACTCGAACTCCTGTCCCTTTTACCTCAGCGGCCCAAGTTTGCGTCATGCCCTCCACGGCAAATTTGGATATCCCATAAGCTCCCCAGCCCGCGTACCCAACGTTTCCCGCTTCGGAAGTCAAATTGATGACGGATCCGCTGCCTCGCTGAAGCATTCCGGAGATAACCCGGCGTGTAACAAGGAACGTCCCAACCGCATTCACACGCAGAACCTCAGCAAAATCCTCCTCCGGGTAATCCAGCAAATAGGGGATGGGGCTTAGCCCAAGTATCGAAGCGTTGTTAATCAAAACATCAATGCGTCCAAAAGCGTCTTCGGCCGTCGCCACAAAACCCTCTACATCCCTCGCTTTAGATATGTCCGCGGAGATAGCAAGAACTTTGTCCGCACCAAGTGACAGAGCTTCCTCTTTAACTAGATTTAGATCTTCCAGACCTCGAGCGCAGATTGCGAGTGTGGCTCCTTGCTTAGCGAATGCCTGAGTCAAGGCTTTGCCCAGGCCTTTTGAGGCTCCGGTAATCATGACTACTTGCGCAGCGTCTTTTGCCATAGTAAACACTCTCCGTTTTCATAAAGTAAGAAGTGGTCCATACTTTTTAAACAATAATGTATGTTATGTTTGTATTATAACTGGTAAAATTTATAATATCAATCCACTGATTAAAATAATTCTAAACAGGAGGAGAAGCGCACAAGATAAGAGGGATATATTAGCATGGGATTGCAGCAGATGGTAAAATAGGTCATGATCGAGGACAACTTTAGTCTGGAAAGAGTGAATGTAATGGGACCGATAACGGATCATTTGAGCAAGGATTTGCTGATTTTGTTCATTGGGTATAATCCAAGTATCCGTTCCTGGGAGACTGGCCATCATTATGCGAATCCGACCAATCGGTTTTGGAAAGCCATTTATCTGGCTGGATTAACCCCTAGATTGTATCGACCTGAGGAGGACAGTGAAGTGCTGAGGCTGGGGTATGGCTTTACGAATATTGTTGCCAGACCGACTATTGCAGCAGATGAGATTTCGAAGGAAGAATATAGGGCAGGACGGGTAGAGCTCCGGCATAAAATAGAGCAGTATCGGCCGAAAGTGGCTTGTTTTGTGGGGAAGGGTGTTTATGAGCAATATAGCGGTAAACGCAAGATCGGATGGGGACAGCAGCTCGATCCTGTAACCCCGGGTGTTGTAGAATTCGTATGTCCTTCTACCAGCGGGCTAGTTCGCATGAAGCTGGATGAGATGGTAGGGATCTTTAGCGGGTTGACGGCTTTTATAGTGAAGTGATGCATACGGAAAGCACATTGGCGTAGATAAACAAAAATGCAGCACGGAAGGTGCACAAAAGAGAGGAGTTATCCGAGCCTCTCACGCGCGTGCCCCCGCCTCTCCCAGCGGGTGCACGCCTAGCGGCTCGTACGCCGGCTTCCGGCCCATGTGGCTCCTGTACAGGACGATGTCCTGTACGAGCCACTCGGCCTCGACGCCCATGGTCAGCGCCGCCGCATCCAGCGCGGCGCGAGTCACAGGCCCGCGTGCACGGCGGGCCAAGGTCAAGTGCGGCCGATAAGCTCGCGCTTCGGCCTGAAACCCGTGGCGGGCGCTGACGCGTTCGACCTGGGCCTGGAGCGCGCTCAGCACGTCCAGGTCGCCGGCGAGGCCCGCCCAGAGCACATTCGGCGCCGCAGGTGCGCCGAATGTGCCAAGCCCGGCGACGCGCAGCTGCAGCGCCGCCGCGTCTTGAGCGAGCTGGCGCAGGTCGGCGCTGAGCGCAAGTGCAGCCTCGGGCGAGGAGTCGCCGAGGAACTGCAAGGTCACGTGGACGTCCTGCGGATGCGTCCACTTTTGAAACGGCAGGGCCGTGCGAGCCTCGGCCACCCAGTCTTGAAGATGGCCCTGCAGATCATCAGGCAGGGCAATGCCGACAAAGATCCTGTAAGTCGAGCTGGAATAAGACTGCATAAGAGAGTACTCCTTTTCAGTTGATAAAAAAAGTATAAGTTTTTCGAAACTTCTCTTGCTTCGCATCAACCTTGACAAACGCTCTCGTCTCTAAGGACGGAGCAGCCGTTTATCCTTGCAATATTTAAAAAGTTAATGCTTTTAGCATTGCCACAACAGGTTTTACTTGATGCATCCAGCGAATCTTGCTATCATAGCCATATTACAAATATGCAGAGGTGGGTCAAACATGGGAAATCGGGCGTACAATTTTAATGCAGGACCTGCGGCGCTGCCGCTTGAGGTATTGCAGAAAGCGCAAGAGGAGCTAGTGGAATATCAAGGAATTGGCATGTCGCTGATGGAAATTTCACACCGCAGTACTCATTATGAAAGGGTGAATGATGAGACCCAGCAGCTGCTGAAAGAATTGTTTGGCATTCCGGACGGGTATCAAGTGCTGTTCCTGCAGGGCGGAGCCAGCACGCAATTTGCCATGATACCGATGAACTTTCTTCGTGCAGGAAAATCGGCAAGCTATGTGCTTACTGGAGCATGGGCCGAAAAGGCAGTCAAAGAAGCTCAATTATTCGGGGAAACCATCATTGCGGCAAGCTCGGAAGCAGATAAATTTATGAAAATCCCTGATCTTCGCGATATTAAGATTGATCCCCATGCAGCCTATTTACATCTTACTTCTAATGAAACAATTGAGGGAGCGCAGTTTCAAAGCTTCCCGGACACCGGAAACGTCCCATTGATTGCGGATATGTCCAGTGATATCCTGAGCCGTCCGGTCGATGTCTCCCAATTTTCCATGATTTACGCTGGAGCGCAAAAGAATCTGGGACCTTCCGGGGTAACGGTTGTCATTCTCAAAGACGACATGCTGCAGGATCTGCCGAAGAATATCCCTACCATGCTGCGCTATGACATACATGCAAAGAACAATTCCCTGTATAATACACCTCCCGCGTATTCCGTTTACATGGTGAATCTGGTGTTAAAATGGATCAAAGAGCAGGGCGGTCTAACCGTACTTGAGCAAATAAACCGTAAGAAAACAGCTCTCATCTATAACGCAATCGATCAAAGCGGCGGTTTCTACCGTGGTCCTGTCGATCAGGGAAGCCGTTCGATGATGAATATTACTTTCCGTTTGCAGGATGAGGAGCTGGAGAAGAAATTTGTAAAGGAATCGGAACAAAACGGTTTCGTTGGTCTGAAAGGCCATCGCAGCGTAGGCGGATTAAGAGCCTCCACCTACAATGCGGTACCTTACGAATCCTGTAAGGCCCTTGCCGACTTTATGGTAGATTTCCAGCATCGTAACAGCTGATATAGCTTGAAATAAACCTTGGTTGAAGCCATGTGCGGATACTGAGGTTTTTTGAACACAAAAAAATAGGCACCGCATAGGCACCTATTTTTATCGGATAGTCAGGAGTAAGCGGAGATGGTCAAGCATAGGATTCTTTCGCTACAGGTTCAGTCAGTTTGTAGCCAACGTTCCGAATAGTAACTATATATTCAGGATTGCGTGCGTTGTTCTCGATTTTGTCGCGCAAATGAGAAATGTGCACATCGACGATTCGCGTGTCACCGAGGAAATGATAATCCCACACCCCGTGCAGCAGCTGTTGTCGGCTTAGCACTTTGCCGCGATGCTTGCACAAGAAGAGCAAAAGCTCAAATTCCTTAGGCGTCAGCTCGATCGGGTCCCCATTCATGGAAACCTCGCGCTGATCGGGTTGTACCGAGATTTGGCCAATGTGGATCGGGTTAATTTCACTGGAGGATGGCAATGTTTGAATTCTTCGTATAATGGCTTGAATCCGGGAAATCAGCTCTTGAGGGCTGAAGGGCTTGGTCATATAATCATCGGCGCCGTTATCCAGGCCCGCGATTTTGTCAGAGAGATCTTGCATGGCGGTCAGCATGATAATGGGCACCAAATTGTTCTGTGAGCGCAGCTTCCGACAAACCTGGAAACCATCCATTTTGGGCAGCATCAAATCGAGAATAATCAAATCGGGCCGAAATGATTGGATAGCTTCAAATACGGCCTCTCCATCATATACGCAATGCACCTCGTAGCCGGCAAGCTTTAAATTAAACTCGATCAGCATGGAGATTGAAGGTTCATCATCTACGACTAAAATTTTCTTCTTCATTGCGATAGTCAGCTCCTTTAGGGGGAAGATATACTTATTATCGCAAGATTCTATCAACGACATATTAAGATAAAGTAAAACGAGTGTTAAAATTGAGCGGAATCATCAAATGGAGCTCTGTTCAAGTTGATCATAGAATAACCCGAGGTGAATGATAGATTATGGCCTTTCATATTGTTTTAGTTGAACCAGAGATTCCGGCGAATACGGGGAATATCTCCAGGACGTGTGCGGCAACAGGAACGCATTTGCATTTGGTCCGACCGCTTGGATTTGATACGGATGACAGGACGCTTAAGCGGGCTGGTCTGGATTATTGGCATTCCGTCAAGCTGGATTATTATGATTCATTCGCGGAAGTGCAGGCGCTATATGCGGGTCACCGTTTTTTCCTTGCGTCTACCAAGGCGACAAAACGATATTCGGATTTCACTTTTCAAGATGGTGATTTCTTTGTATTTGGCAAGGAGACCCAAGGATTGCCTGAAGAGCTGCTCCGGGCTAATCCGGATACGCTGCTAAGGCTGCCGATGTCCGATGCCGTGAGGTCGCTGAATTTATCCAACTCAGTAGCGATTTTATTGTATGAAGGATTGCGGCAAACAGACTTTAAGGGACTTACCTAATCGATTCGAAAATTTACCAATATTGCACGTTCTGAGAAGGAATTCATAAATTCACGGCGAATACGTTCCTTAAGAACCTGTTTTCTTGATAAATTAGGTCTTTAGGTGGGTATGCGGATCAGAAAGAGGTGAAGTTTTTATGATGAAGCCAGCAGGTGTTGTGCGTAAGGTTGATCAGCTTGGGCGTATTGTACTTCCTAAATCCCTTCGCAAGCGTTATTTAATGAACGAAGGAGATCCTGTTGAAATTTTGGTGCAGGGGGATCATATTATCCTCGAAAGATACAGACCGAAGTGTGTGTTTTGCGGAAATATGGATCAGGTCAGTGATTTCAAGGAACGCCATATTTGTGGAACTTGTCTCGGGGAAATGAACGAATTGAAGGCGAAGGTATAAAATGTATCCAAAAATAAAAGCATCCATTCTCATCATAAGAGGTTGGATGCTTTTTTTTGTTTACAAGCCTTTAGTTTTATCATCGTTGTAAGAAGCTGTTAGCATCGATACAATGAATAACGCAAATACAGTCATCGTTAACCAAAATGTTGCCGACATGATGCACACCTCCCGGATATATTTTTTATTATACCCAACAGCCCGGAAAAATGAAACGAATAAAATGTGAATTTTCCAGGCAGCTCAGGTTCATTTGAAAAATAGAAAATGAGTCGCCAAGGGCCTCAGCCTGCCGTCGGAAGGGTGATTGATGACATTTCCGTCAAAAACAAGCGTAGAAGACCCGCCTCCATCCAGATTATAAGCATCTTTGACTCCCAACTGAAGCAGCTTATCCTGCAACTCTGCCAAGGTGGCCCCGGAATTGCCGCTCTCGTCATATCCGTCTGTGACCAGGAACAGCAGTTGGTCATTCTTGTAACTGCCAACGATGGTTCTTGACGCGCGTCCTGGCGAAGTTTGCCAGCGAACGGGAATGATCTGTTTGTTCCCGTTTTTCAGCAAGGTAGGAACGAAGGTAGAGCCCATCAGCGGTCCCAGCTTATCGAGCTCCGACTGTTGATTGAATTTACCGCCGATCAGCTTGCGATCCTTGGAAAGCCCAATGAATACCGTATCATTGTTGCTAGGGAAAAACCCGCTCACATATTTGCCGTTGATCACAGTGGTATCCTGCGGAAAACGATTGCCGCGGCTGTCATCGGCAAAACCTCCTGCATTCACCCCGGCGATTGCGCCATAACGCCTCACAGCATCATATGTTGTTTCACTCCCCCCATATTTATCCTTACCGAGCACCAGCTTGACGGCTTTATCGGATTTGAGATTAACCTTGAGGGCATATCCCGAGTAGTTGGCTTCATTGATCGTATACAGCTTGGCATCGATGTTACCTGACACCGCTTGCCTGGAGGGGGTGCCCAGCTTAGCCGAAATACGCCCATCGTAGATCATATTCGGGATTGAAGCCTGAGCAGACGCATTTTTCAGAAGAGCAGCGACAGTCCCGGCGCTTTGTTCATAAAGCTTAAAATACTGCTCGATCGTCGATTTGGTTAGTACCGCATTTGCCTTCGCTTGATCCAGCCTCTGGTTTATACTAAGCGCCTCACTATGAATAGAGAAAGTCTCATTCTTCTCAGTAACCAGTTGAGGAATCTGAATACTGACATGTATCGACAACAGCCAAATCATCGCGCCAAAAAAAGGGGCACATGCGAGCAGGAGCAAGCGGTTCACTTGCCTGACTGTAATCATTATTTCAACACTTCCAGGTTTTTTTGCAGCTCATCCAGCTTCTTTTTCACTTCGGCGAGCTGGGTGTAAAGCTGGTTGCTGTTATCCGTCTTGCTGTTGGCGCTGTCCTTGGTGAAAGCGAGCAGCTCATTCAAGGAGTTGACCTTGGTTTGAAGATTCGACATGTCAGTGCTCATATTCGTTTTCAGCTCGGCCATTTGCTTTTGGTAATCCGCTTGAATGCCATCCAATTGCTGTCGGGTTTGGCTCGCTATGTCTGCTGCAATTTGATGTTTTAAGTGATCTGTGTAAAGCATAGCTCCGGTAACTCCCATGGCAATGAGTACAAACCAACCCATGAAGAGCAGCAGATACGTTTTTCTTTTGCTTTTGGCAGCTCTATCTGCACGTTCAAAAGAAGAGTCAGCGGGAACAGATTTCATGGGCACATCCATTTCAATCACCTCAAAAAAATATTGTCGAAATAAGGAAAAAGTTCACGAATAAGTATATCACATAATATTTATTTAGAGAATTCGTCGAAAAATGCAGGCTAAAAGTCGGTGACTAAAAATTTTGATTGGGAAACAGACAACAATGGTCCAATTATTGACCGATTTCCAGTAAACTTGGGATAGCCTCAAGAAATAACTGCCTAACGGCCACTTATACAGCCTCAGCGTCCAAACTGGGGCTATTTGCCGTTTAACAGACGGTGAAATCGCTGTTACAATAAATGGAGCTATGGCTAATAGGAGGAACCAACATGCCGGACTTGGCTCGAACCAGCCTTATCAATTGGAGGCAATTTAAACGGGAGCCAGTTCCAGAGGAGAAAAAGCTCTCCCGCGACGCTGTGATCTCCTTGATCATCCACTCCATGTTTCAATTTGGAGCTTCCATGTCTGGTGTTTTTTTAAATTTATATTTATGGCGTTTAACCCACAGTCTGACCATTAACGGTACTTATAATATCATTCTTTATCTCACGGTTCCGGTTGCTTTTGCGGTTGGGGGCTGGCTGATCAAGAAGAAGGACCGCATGGTCGCTTGCCGATTGGGCATCGGCCTTACATCCATTTTTTATTTAATCGTTATCCTTGTTCAAGGAACCTTGGTAGAGTATTATGTTTGGTTCGCCATATTTCAAGGGATTGCCCAAGCATTCTATTGGGTTGGCTATTTGACTTTAATGTATGATGTGTCCAATGAACAAAACCGCATCCGTTATTTAGCGTATAATATGATCTTTTTTACAGCAGCTACCTTGGCCGGTCCTGCCTTGGCAGGTTTTATTATTAAGCTTCAGGAAGGCCTGCAGGGATATACGATTGTTTTTGGAATTGCTTTTCTGATGTTTTTCTTGGCGACGCTGGTCAGCTTCAAAATTAAGAAAGCCGGAGGCCGACACAAGCCTTACTATTTGAAATTTACCGGAATTTTGATGAAAAAGAATAGAGTATGGCGTAATTCCTTACTTGGCTTTTTTGTTCTGGGTTTGCTTCAGGGCATTATGCTGTTTCTTCCAAACATTTTACTGTTTCAAGTGATGCCGCGGGAGGACATCGTTGGGTATCTGGGAGCCATTTATTCCAGCTTGAGCATCCTCACAGGCATGTTCATTTCCAGATATGCAAGATCAGATCGTGTGCGATTGTATTTGCTCATTTCGAGCATAGGACTAGTCATCGGAGTTACTTTTTTATTAGGCAGCCTTACTTTGTTTACCGTCATCTCGTTCATGGTTTTATACTCGATCTTCGCGCCGCTGCAGGGTAATTCCATGACCAGCAACTATTACGGATTGATAGCCAAGCTTCCTCTAAAAGGGGAATTGAAAGTGGAAGGCGTCGTCGTTAGAGAAATGTTCATCAATCCGGGAAGGGTCATTTCCATCCTGGTGCTGGTTGTTTTTTCCGGAGATTTTCATGGCAGCTCCATTCCCTGGATTTTGTTCGGAGCAACACTGACCCAGTTTTTCATCATTTGGCTGATGGAGAGTGAATAAGAGAGAAACGAATCGAACCCATTAACCCGTCCCTCCCGTCCCCATTGGGACGGTTTTTTTATTCTACAATGAAATCATACGCGAGATGTAAAACCTGCATCTATTTTTTAAGTTTATTGGTTTACTGAGTGCTGAGATGCAGAACATACATCTGTTTCTGGGAATTAAACTGATTTGAGTAAAATTGGTCTTTTTGAGATGTAGGTTTTGCAGTTTGTGCTGCTGAAAGTAGACTAGTTTGAGTTTTTAGATGTACTTACTGCATCTCGTCATTTTAGCTTTAATGAGGAGTGTCAGTGTAAAAGTTACGAAGTTCAGTAAGGAGGGTAATTAAACAATAATGGAATGAATAGATTGTGCTTCCGTTCAGCGAGTACGCATAGAATTTAAGCTGGATAGTAATTCTATCATTAAGGCAGAAAGGCGGGGCAAAATGGCGAAAATATGGGACAGCCTTATTGTAGGCGGTGGAATAGCAGGACTTCAAGCGGCCATACAGCTGGGAAGATACGGGGATCATGTAATCGTAATTGACTCTGGCTATGGCCGTTCAACATTGTGCAGGAGCTATCACAATATACTTGGATGGCCCGATGGTGTTAGTGGAGAAGAGTTGAGGTCCAAGGGCAGAAAGCAAGCTGAGTCATTTGGTGTTGAATTTGTTTTGGATGAAATTGTTGAGGCAAGAAACTGTTCGTTTGTGAATGCAGGTGAAAATGTAAGTGCAATTGCCAATTTTAATACCAGTTCCGATGCCAATCCCGATCCCGATTCGAATATAGGCTCTTATCCAACTGGTGCGAAACAGGGGAGGTTTGAGTTAGTAGGTAAATCCGGAGAACGTTATTGGGGGCAAACACTCCTGTTGGCTACTGGCTTGCTGGATCGGTTTCCTAATCTGCCTGGACTTGTGCCATGCTTTGGGATGACTGTTTATGTTTGTCCTGATTGTGACGGGTTTGAGATCAAAGATAAATCGACAATAATTATGGGTGCAGGGGATGTGGGAGCTGAAATGGCGCTGCTCTTGGCAGACTCGGCAAGCGAAATGGTGTATGTGAATCATGAACGAAAACAAGTGAAGGCTGAGGCACTAGAGAAGCTGAAACATAAAGGGATTAATCATGTGCAGGAAGAAATTGCCGAGGTGCTGTCGGATGGAAATGGCAAATTTGAAGGGGTAAAGCTGGTTAATGGTAAGATATTAGACGGCGAGCGCGGTTTTATTGCTTTTGGAGGGAACCATGTCAAGTCTGAATTGGCGAAGCAGCTGGGGGTGGAGCGTTTGGAAAATCGGCACCTGCTTGCTGACCCCCGGACCAAGATGACCAATGTTCGCCATGTTTGGGCGGCCGGGGATGTCGGTGTTCATGCCGAGCAGGTGACCATAGCTATGGGTGAGGGCACTCAAGCTGCCGTTTGGATGCACAAAGCACTGGTAAAGAGCCAAGCGGCGTTTTGAGTAATAGCTAGTGCCGAGTCATACATGTTAATCAGTCAAAATCTTTATGGTACCATTCATCGTCGGGAATGTTTAAATCCTCGCCCGAAAAACGCTGCTCTTGAAAAGGTTCAGCTTCATTATGAAAACCAAGCTTCTCCCAATAACCGCCGTGGTCTTCATGCATAAATTCAAAGCCCGTTATCCACTTGGCACTTTTCCAAAAATAAAGTGAAGGGATGAGCAGCCTCAGAGGCCAACCATGTTTAGGGGTAAGCGGTTCACCGTTGTAAGCAAAGGCAAGCAAAGCCTCCTCGGACAGCAGCTTCTTAAGCGGCAGGTTCGTTTCATAATCTTGATCCGCATGAACCATGACATACTTCGTTTTTGGTTCGAGCTTTAAATGCTGGAACAAATCGATGACGCGAATGCCTTCCCACTCGGTATCCAGCTTGGACCAGCGAGTTACACAGTGAATATCACACTGAACTTTGGTACGCGGAAGTGCCATCAGATCGCGGTATGAAATTTTCTTTATCCAGTTCACCAAAGAAGCTGAGGCTCCAGGTGTTCAAGTCATATTCGGGAACTGAACTTTCATGGAGGATCGGAAACCGATCCGTCAGCACTTGTCCGGGAGGAAGCCTGTGGGCAAGCTCGGCTGGAACCGGAGGCAGCTTCATTCTTTGAATTCTTTCTTTTTTGTTCATGATGAAAAATCTCTCATTTCTGCAGTTCAATAGGCTGCGTTTGATCGATAGGGAGATTAAAAATAACATGCTCAAATTCCGTTAATGCTGCGATACCTTGCGGGGTTATATCATACAGGCCGCGGCTCTTGCGAACGAACCAGTTGTAATAGTTTTTTTGCAATAGCCCGCTGACCACTGCATTGCCGGTAAATTCGCGAAGTCTTTTGGGACTCAGCTGACCCTTCTGGTGGATCAGATACACGCAGTGGAGCGCTTTTTCACGATAGGCTGTCATCAGCTTTCGCTGCGAGCTTCCGCCGATATTATAATCACCGCTGCGTTCATGGAATTCGTTCAACATGCTTAGCGCAGCCCTCTTGTTAGAGCGAGGGATATAAGGCGTCGGGTCGCAAACAATGTCAACAACAGGCTGTTTCCGTTGAAAAAATTGCACGGTGATTATACCAAGCCCGAGTCTTCTTCCCAATCGGCGAATATCCTCCCATCCGAGACGATGGGGGGCTTTCCCTTTATGAGGCAGCTCAAAAGCAACATACACTCGCTCACACAGCTTTAAGCGCTCGAGACCCTGCACTAGCAGCGGGATTGTAAAGCTTTTTTTCAGTTCAACGATCACAGGAGGTTCATCACCACGTATTGCCACGAGATCGCAATGCTTTACTTCGCCGCGGACCACATAACCTTTCTGTTCAAAAAAGCTTTTGACCGGAGCATACAGCTCGGTTTCACTGCGAATGGCCATGATGTTTCTCCTTTGAGTGGAGTTCTTAGGTGTCATTATAGCATAAGCTTTGCTAAAATTGAGAGAGAAAGTGAAAGGAATAGAGATCAAAGAAGTGATGATGAAAGATCGAAGATCAGATCAAAGTACAGATAGAAGTACGGATCGAAGAACAGATGATGAAGATCGAAGAAATGATCGAAGAACAGTTATGAAGATCGAAGAGGAAAAGTTTAAGAACAGATGATGAAAGATCGAAAATACGCTTTTAAGGGGGGATGCTGCATGGCTGAGCAAAAGATCCAATCCGTACTCGATCCTTGGGTGAATACCAGCTTTACCTGCAGGTGCGGCAAGCGGCATGAGGTTACGGTGAAGAAAATCGTCCTGGAGCGGGACGCACTGGAAGCTGTGCCCGGCTATCTGCAGGAAGCCGGGTATCGGCACGTGACGCTGGTTGCGGACTCCAGGACGTATGAAGCGGCAGGTGCCCAGCTGCGCGGACTGCTGGAAACCGCGCAGCTGGAGGTTTCGCTCAGCGTCGTCAAGGACAACGCGCTGGGCGAGGTTGCCGCCGACGAAGAGGCAATCGTGCAGGTGCTGCTCGATACACCGCTTTCGTCGCAAGCCCTGCTCGCCGTGGGCGCGGGTACCGTCCACGACATCGTGCGTTTCGTCAGCCACCGCACGGGGCGGACGTTCTTGTCGGTGCCGACGGCGCCCTCGGTCGATGGCTTCGCCTCGGTCGGCGCGCCGATCATCGTCCGCGGGTTCAAGCAGACGATCCCGGCCTCCGCGCCGGAGGCGATCTTCGCCGACCTCGGCGTGCTCGCGGCGGCGCCGCAGGCGATGGCGGCGGCCGGCTTCGGCGACATGCTCGGCAAGCATACGTCGCTTGCCGATTGGGCGCTCGGCCGCCTGCTGCTGGGCGAGCACTACTGCGAGCTGTGCGCGCGCTTAACCCGGGAGGCCGTGGAGCTGTGCACGGCCAATCTGCAAGAGATCGCGCAACGCAGCGAGCTCGGCATGCGCAAGCTCATGGAAGGCCTGATCCTCTCCGGCCTTTCCATGCTCATAGTCGGCCACTCCCGGCCGGCCTCAGGGGCAGAGCACCATCTCTCCCATTACTGGGAGATGGTGTTGCTCCAGCAGCGCCGCGGTGCGCTGCTGCATGGCGCCAAGGTCGGCGTGGCCGCCGTCCTGATGGCGCACGAGTACCGTACGCTGCTGGACCTCTCCTCGGAGGAGGTCCAACAGCGGGCGGCCAGTGCCCCCAGCCGGCAGGAGGATGCGGAGCGCATCCGACGTGCCTATGGGGCCATGGCCGAGCAGGTCATCGCCGAGAATGCGCCGGCGATGGTCCCTTTGGATGCGCAGGCTTTCCGCGCGCATCTCGTGGAGGCATGGGGCGAGGTGAAAGCCATCGCCCATTCGGTTCCCTCTCCAGCGCAGCTCACTGCATGGCTGGAGGCGGTTCAAGGTCCGACCACACCTGCGGAGCTGGGTGTGGAGCCAGAGCTGGTGCAGCTGTCGCTGGACGATGCGCTTTTTGTGAGGAACCGGTTCACGGTTCTTCGATTGAAGCGCTGGCTGCACTAGCCGTTTGATCAGCGGGTCAGCTCTGGCCTCGGCTGACAGCATTTAGACGGATTTTACGTATTATAGTGGGAACACAGCAAGGATGCTTATTATTAAGTCGTTTTTTGCAGCTTAATCGACCGATTTCGAGCTGATGCTACCGAATTCTCCCGATTATGATGGATTTTACTTATCTCACTCCTTTTGGAAGCCGCAGATAAGATGTGTTATACATCATCTTAAACTCACTCTCCCATGGATTAATTCATAAGACGGATTTAACGTCTTAAAGTCATGCAATCCTATATTTGACTTACTCTCCCTATGATCCTTGGAATCAGCCGATAAGACATTTTCTGCAGCTTATCGAAAGACTTGGCCTCCAGTCAAGTCTTTTTCCTTTTTCCAATGACTGTAAATCGATATTTTTACAATATGACATATTAAAATTAGAGGCAACTTCCCCTATGAACACGCATAGGTATGTATTACTCCATAAAAGTTGATTACGCCGCGAGGCGTGTCAATGAGGACGCGCTTTGTCTGCAACGGGGGGGACATGGAAGGAGGCATGGCATGGACATTTTCAAACGAATTTCGGAATATAGGGCGGAAAGCGACAAGCTGGCTTGGACGGGTACCTTCAAGGAGTACATTCAACTGCTGGGGAATAACCCGCTGCCTGCCATGACAGCTCATGCACGTGTGTATGAAATGATAAAATCGTACGGAGTTGGGGAGAAAGGAAACCAGCACCAGTATAAATTTTTCGAGCAGGATATATTTGGATTGGACCGAGCTATAGAAAAACTGGTAGAGGAGTACTTTCATTCCGCAGCGCGAAGGCTGGATGTCAGGAAAAGGATATTGCTTCTGATGGGACCTGTCAGCGGAGGGAAATCGACGATAGTGACCTTGTTGAAAAGAGGTCTGGAACGCTTTACCTGGACCAAAGAAGGCGCCTTGTACGGAATAAAAGGATGCCCGATGCATGAAGAACCGCTTCATTTGATCCCGCTGGAGCTTAGGCCCGAGGTGGAGCAAACCTTGGGTGTGCGGATTGAAGGTAATCTATGTCCTTCCTGCCAAATGCGACTCAGGACGGAATATGAGGGAAACATCGAGAATGTTATGGTGGAACGCGTGCTCATTTCCGAGGATGACCGGATTGGGATTGGAACCTTTAGTCCGTCCGACCCGAAATCTCAGGATATTGCCGATTTGACGGGAAGCATTGATTTTTCCACGATTACCGAATTTGGGTCGGAGTCAGATCCTCGCGCGTATCGGTTTGACGGTGAGCTTAATAAAGCCAACCGGGGCATCATGGAGTTTCAAGAAATGCTCAAATGTGATGAAAAGTTTCTCTGGAACCTGCTCTCTTTAACTCAAGAGGGCAATTTTAAAGCAGGTCGTTTCGCACTCATCAGCGCCGATGAATTAATCATTGCCCACACCAATGAAACTGAGTACAAGAGCTTTATAGCCAATAAGAAAAATGAGGCGCTTCAGTCGCGGATGATTGTAATGCCGATTCCTTATAATCTGAAGGTGTCCGATGAAGAGAAAATCTATTTCAAGCTCATCGGGCAAAGCGACATGTCGCACATCCATATTGCTCCGCATTCCCTTAGGGCGGCAGCGATTTTTTCCATCCTCACAAGGCTTAAGGAAACAAAGAAGCAGGGCGTGGATTTGCTGAAAAAGATGCGGATGTACGACGGCGAGACGGTAGAGGGCTTCAAGGACGCCGATATCAAGGAGATGCAGAACGAATTCACCGAGGAAGGCATGAGCGGCATTGATCCGCGCTATATCATTAATCGGATTTCCAGCGCCTTGATAAGGCAGGATCTGCAGTGCATGAATGCCTTGGATATTTTGCGGGCTCTCAAGGATGGCCTGGATCAGCATCCTTCGATCACCAAGGAGGAGCGGGAGCGTTATTTGAATTTTATTTCTGTGGCCCGCAAGGAATATGATGAAATCGCCAAAAAAGAAATTCAAAAGGCCTTCGTCTACTCCTTCGAGGAGTCCGCAAGAACACTGTTCGACAACTACCTGGACAACATTGAAGCTTTTTGCAATTGGGGTAAAATCAAGGACCCTCTGACTGGTGAAGAAATGGATCCGGATGAACGCTTGATGCGATCCATTGAAGAGCAAATCGGTGTATCCGAAAATGCCAAAAAAGCCTTCCGTGAAGAAATACTCATCCGTATCTCCTCCTACTCTCGAAAGGGAAAAAGATTTGACTACAGCAGCCACGACCGTCTCAGAGAAGCCATAGAAAAGAAGCTGTTCACGGACTTGAAGGATATCGTTAAAATTACCACATCGACCAAAACGCCGGATGAGCGGCAGCTAAAAAGAATTAACGATGTCACCAAACGTTTGATCGATGAGCACGACTATTGCCCGGTATGCGCGAATGAACTGCTTCGTTATGTAGGGAGCTTGCTCAACCGGTAATTTTATAAGTTTTTGAAAATGGCATTTGAACTGTAACAGTTCGGTTGTCATTTTTTTTCTGAAGTGCGAGCTTTTTTATGCGTGAACTGCAGGAATATCGTATAATATGGACAAGTAGTTGAGGAAGTTTATTGAAGGAGAAATGACGATGAATAGCAACATAATCAGCACGCTTGAAACAGTGGATGTAACGACCGGCGAACGCACGATTCTGGCCAAATTTGATTACCTCGTTGAGGCGCCGAATTGGACAAGGGACGGTAAGAAGCTTATTTATAATAGTCTGGGTCGCATTTATTCCTTCGATATGGCTAATCGAAAAAGTACGGTCATCGATTCAGGATTTGCAACGCATTGCAACAATGACCATGTGCTGTCTCCTGACAATTCACATATTGCGATAAGCCATCACACTCACGAGGATGGATTGTCCCGCATCTATGTTTTTCCGCTTCATGGGGGGAATCCGACCTTGATCACACCTATGGCCCCCAGCTATTTGCATGGATGGTCACCGGACGGAAGTCAGTTGGCCTATTGTGCTGAGAGAAACGGTCAATATGACATCTACACCATTCCGCTGTCAGGCGGTGTTGAAACGCAGTTGACTGATATCCCAGGTCTTGATGACGGTCCTGAATACTCGCCGGATGGAAAGCACATTTGGTTCAATTCGGTGCGAACGGGTCTTATGCAAGTATGGCGTATGAATGTAGACGGCAGCGAGCAGACACAGATGACTTTCGATGAAAGTAATAATTGGTTTCCACATGTATCTCCCGATGGCAAATCCGTAGCCTTTCTCGCATACCGTAAAGGAGATGTAGAACCTAACCAACATCCTGCGAATAAAAATGTCGAAATTCGTCTAATGTCTAGCAGGGGTGGAGAGACACGTACACTATTGAAGTTGTTTGGCGGTCAAGGCACCATCAACGTAAATTCTTGGTCACCCGATAGCGGAAAGCTGGCCTTTGTAAGCTACCAACTGAAAGCTTAGAATGAATACAACTGGGAGGTAGGCGGCAAGTGTTACACTCAATTGCTGATAAGCTTTTTATGGGATCTCTTATTCTATTAATGATTTCCGCGGTAGTGAGCGGTATTGGTTTTCAATTTGCCAGCTTTCGGAGTCAAGTAGATGAAGATCCAGGAGCACAAGTAAAGGATAAAAATCGCAAGCAAATCGCGATGGATAGACAAGATCGGAGTTTGCGGCGATTCTTTCGTTCTAAATTAATGTGGCTCTCGCTCGTTGGGATGGCTGTCTCCATTTTGTTATCTTACCTTTAAAAAATAGGGATTCTGGCTTTATTGCCATCGGACGAATATATCATGGCCTCAGCGCTAAAGAGGTCAATGCGTTCCAAGGAGGATTCGAGAACCTGTAAAGTAATTTTGTTGTTTTTCAGAGCGACAATTAAAGAAGGCAGCAGCTTTTGATCGGTTCCAATGAGGTTTACGGGAACAGGTTGCTTCTCGAACATGATGTTCGTTTGTAAAGTCATACTTTACATCTCTCCTTATGAATATAATTATGTAGGTAAGAATAGACCTTGTACAGGGTAACATGCTCTAATTAAAAAGACAGTCGATACATGTTGTCGAAAAGTATTAATTTTAGTCCGCTTGAGTTCTCATAATCATGGTATACTTTACGTATGAAAGAAAAATACTCCCCAAAAGAAGGTTTACTCTCTATTGAAAAAGGGATTCGGTGTCCATTTACATAGATTTATTATACATAGATTTATTATACTGACGGTCGCGATGCTGCTGATCGGCTCGCTGTTCATGGGAGAGGCTCAATCTGTATCCAGCGAAGATGAGAATCCCAAGTTTGTGCTGCTTCGTCTGGAGGACATTGGGCCTGGCGGCCAGTTTGATACGATAGAGAAGCTTGGCCGGCTTAGAGCGGTATTGAATTATCTTCGTGATCAAAAAGTGCCGGTTCAATTGGCGGTCATCCCGCGTTGGCTGAATTTTTACACAGACGGAAGCACGTACGATCAAGTATTGGATAACTCCGACAGCGAATATATAGCGGCATTCAGAAAGGTCCTGCACGAAGCGGAGCAAGGTGGAGCGGTAATCGGCATGCATGGCTATACACATCAATACGGGACAGATCTGCGGAAAGACGGCGGTCATGAAACGGCTATTGGCAGTGAATTTAATGTGCATGGAGCGGATGACAGCAAGACGATACCTTTTGCCAAAACGCGGATGAATGAAGGCATTCAGATCATGAATAAGGCCGGATTTGCTCCCAAGTTCTGGGAAGCTCCGCACTATCATTCGACACTGCAGCAGGATCTGCTCTTTCGCGGCTATTTTGGTCTGAATTATCACCCGGATGTGCATGGTTCCAAGGTGACGGATAATGTCAAAATGATCAACAAGCGCAATGTGATGAGCGGCGCCTCCTCGCTGGGGGCTGTGTACATCCCGACTCCTTTTGGCTATGTCCCTTTTAGCAAGGATGAGCATGTCATTTTGGATAAGCTGGGTAAAACCAATCAAATCGCTTCTTTTTTCTATCATCCTTTTTTGGAATTCAAATATCTGACTGCGGCTGCGGATGCAGAAGGAAAGCCTTTGATTCGGGATGGAATCCCGGTTTACACTTATCCCCAAGAGGCTGTAACCCATTTGCAGAAAATTATTGCAGGAGTTCGTGACCAGCATTATGAGTTTTATTCGCTCCATGATTGCGTTCCCTTTACACCGAGTGAAAGCTTGCAGCTGTCCAAGAAGAAGGTAAATCTACAACTGGGCGATGTAACCGGCGACGGTCAGGCGGATGCGGTTTCCTGGGATCTGAGCAGCGGAGAAATAACGGTAACCCCAGGCAGTTTTGGCGGTATTCGGAATAAGCAGCAAAACGATGAGCGGCTATGGGCGAATATCCCCTACGCCAAAGGGGCGGCTTACGCATTAGCTGATGCCAATGGAGACGGCAAAAAGGATTTATGGATCGTCCACCCCAGCGGAAAGCTGGAGACGTTCCTTTCTACGGGAAGCACATTTAAGCTCAATCAGTCAAGAACATTTCCTCAAGGAGAACTGCAAAATCTGTTTGTGCTTCACCGGCCGAATGCTGCTTGGGCTGTCGTGGGTATGAGTGCTGACAAAGCCCGTCTCGTCGGTGTATATTTGCAAGGCAGCAGCACAAAGCCGCTTGAACCTTATCTGTTTAGTGTGCCTGGCCCCAAGCTGTTACAGGTAATTGAAGAAGATGGGGTTCAAAGCTTATTTTATTCAAAATCAGGCACAAGCAGCGGTTTCAAATATGAGGTTGATGCTGCCAAGCTGAAGTGGAAATCGGTTGGCGTACAGTTTGCAGTTCCTGCTCAGAGCGGAAGATTGATGCTGGGTGATTTTAACGGAGATGGCAAGCAGGATGTGCTTCGCTTTGACCGGGATCGGTATACATATACGGTGTATTTGCGAACAGATGGGAACGAGTATCGCATTCTCTCCCGTTTTGGCCCGTGGGGGCAGGCAGGGCAACAGCTGCGGATAGCAGATCTTGATGGGAATGGCAAAAGCGATCTCTTCTTGTATAGCCCCACGGACGGTATATTGGATACCGCGCTCTCTTATGAGATGAAGAAATAATAAAAAAAAGCCATTGGTTCTACGAGATGTAGAAGCAGTGGCTTTTTGGTCGCATCTTATTAGGCTTGCCCTGTACTTTTTAACGGTGGTGTCTCGATGCCATTGGTCATCTCGTGGAAGCAGACTTCACAGATCATCTTTCCCTTAAAATACGTCATGTTCTCAAAGTTTCCGCAGAATAAGCAAGCTGGTGTATACTTTTTGAGCATGATTCTATCCGGATCGACATAAATTTCCACAGCATCTCCGATATCAATTCGAAGGGTGCGGCGAAGCTCGATGGGGAGAACAATGCGGCCCAGCTCATCGATTTTTCTTACGATTCCCGTAGCTTTCATCTTCATCACCTCGCTTAAATGGCGGATCCAACCCGCGATCCTTGACTTTACCTACTTATTCCACATTTAAGCGTCAAAACCTTTTATTTACATGATAGGGAAGGTAACAATTTTGAAACTTGAGTCAAAGCTTTAATACTTACGCCCCTTCCACAAGCCGGACGTCTACGGTGACCTCCAAATTTTGAAAGGAACTGCCGCGGTAGACCCCTTTTACAGGCACAATGTCATTGTAATCGCGGCCATGGCCGAGTTTGATATAGCGCCAGTCCAGAGGACAGTTGTTGGTTGGATCATAACCGAACCAGCAGCTTGTCCCCGGGATATAGCATTCCACCCAGGCATGGGAAGCTTGAGTGAAGTCGGCATTACCGCCCTGCAGATCCCCGACAAAGTGATAACCGCTGACATAGCGGGCTGGGATGCCTTTTTCACGGCAAATGGCGATCATAAAATGTGTGTAGTCCTGACATACCCCGCGTTTAATCTTAAGCATTTCCCCGACGGTCGTTTGAACGCTTGTTGCATAGGGATCATAGACAAAATCAAGATTGATGGTCGTATAGATAGACTCAATCAGGTCGGAAATGCTGATACCCGTATCGGGGATGCGGTTTGAATAGGCCTTAATCTCCGGAGTAAACTCCGTATAGCTGGTAGGCAGCAAGTATTCGATAAATTTATTTTGGAATGTATCCTGTTGCATAATTTGGCGTTCTTCTTCCGGGCTCATCGTGGTTTGCTGGGTGTTGTCATTTGCATGGGTAACTACAGTTGAAATCATCTTGATCAACAATTCCCGATGCGGTTTATCGACTGTGAATGAATGCACCCGATTGTGAAAAAAATCCTCATAGGTGAACATATTGGAGGGGGGCTCCGTAACGATCTGATGGTGATAACAGGATTGCCGGTAATTGGATCTGGGGGTCAAGCGAATTTCATTGACACTGCCCTGAACCGGATCCAGGTACGTATATCGAGTGATGTGGCTGATCTCGAGCTTCATGCCGTGACCTCCTTACGAGGGGGAAAAAAGATTTTCGATAAGCGCCCGCCCATCATATCGCATGATTCGAGCAGGGAGCTCAGGGTGCTGTCCAGCTTGCCGGATTGCAGATCTTCCTCATCCATGCACGCCAGGTTGGCTTTCACTTTTCTCACCAACCTTGCCAGCTTTTCCAGTGATCCACTTAGTGCAGGGTCCTCTTCTTCAATAGAACGAAGCGAAATCTCCAATTGGCTTAGGCAATAATGAACCGATCGGGGAAATACATCATTAAGCATCAGCAGCTCGACTATATTTTCCACAGTGATTGTATCTGCGTATCTCCGGCGGAAGGCTTCAAAGCCGCTCACAGATTTAAGTACGGACAGCATCAGCGGATAGGAAATCAATTCATCTTGGGCGTGAGCATAACCAAGTGATTTAAGCAGCCGCAGAATATTTTCCGCTCGCTCCAGATAACGGCCGGACTCGACGAAATACCATTCATTTTCCCGTGTCATGACTGAAAGTGAAGCCCCTTGAAACATGGACAGCGTATCCCTGATTTGGCGGTAAAATAAATGCGGAGAATCTCCGGTAATGTCGGAAACCTCTTTATCCTTAAGCCAGAGGTATAAGCTGTTCAAAATATCCCAAAGCTCGCTGGGCAATTTTTCACGAATGGTACGAAGATTGGCACGTGCATGGTTGATGCAGGAGAGCAGGGAATTGGTGTTGTGATAGTCGAGCGTGGTGTATTGCAGTGCGCTTTGCTCAGAAATCCCGGAATATTGCTGCTGAAAAGCTTCCCGATTGCCGATCGTATCGATCAACCTAGTCCACGTCTGTCCCTCGCTGTTCTCATCATCATCCCTGATATGATAATACACATCGATCAATCTAGCGTGATTTTCCGCTCGCTCCGTGTACCTGCCGATCCAGAATAATGCTTCCGCTGTGCGCCCCATCATCACCATTTCTCCTTACCTCCCAACACCCATGTATCCTTGCAGCCACCGCCCTGCGAGGAATTTACAACCAGCGAGCCTTCCTTCAGCGCGACCCGGGTCAATCCGCCGGGGATGACCTTGGTCTGCTCACCCGTAATGACGAAAGCTCTTAGATCTATATGCCGCGGTACCATCTGACCATTCATCATGACCGGAGCGCGTGACAGCTGGATAGTGGGTTGGGCGATGTAGCGATCTGGTTCAGCCATGATTTTTTGCGCAAAGAGGGCGATCTCTTCATCCGTTGCCGACGGTCCAATCAACATGCCATAGCCTCCGGAGAGGGAAGTTTCTTTTACAACCATTTCAGCTAAATGAGCGAGCACGTACTCTCTTTCCTCCGGTCTTGACAGGACATAGGTCGGTACGTTATTCAGCAGTGGCTCTTCATTGAGGTAAAAACGGATCATATCCGGTACGAATGCATAAATCGCTTTATCGTCGGCAATTCCTGTGCCTGGAGCATTGGTTATGTTGACATTGCCCGCGCGATATGCGTTCGTAATCCCTGCAACACCCAGAATCGAGGATGGGTTAAATGCCAGAGGATCGAGGAAATCATCATCAATTCTGCGATATATTACATCGATCTGGCGCAGCCCATTTATGCCGCGGATATACACCTTATGGTCGATGACAACAAGGTCTGTGCCTTCTACAAGCTCGATGCCCATTTGCTGGGCCAGATAAGTATGCTCAAAATAAGCGGAATTGAAGGATCCGGGGGTAAGCAGCCCAATGACAGGATCGGTTTTGCCCGATGGATTGAGGCGGCGCAGGGTCGAGAGAAAACCATTCAAGCTTTGTTCAATATCCTGAATGGAGTGGCTGAACACAAGCTCAGGAAACAAATGAGTCATAATGGAGCGGCTTTTGTATAAATAGGAGAAACCGGAAGGGGAGCGCAGATTATCCTCGAGCACGAAATATTGGCCCTTTTCATCGCGAATCAAATCAATCCCCGACACCATGACATAAACATCATTAGGTACAGAAAGTCGCATCATCTCCGGCCGAAAATACCGGTTGGACAGCACCATTTTGCGAGGAATGATACCTTCCTTCAAAATAAGCTGGTCATGATAAATATCTTTAATGAACATATTCAAGGCTTTAACGCGTTGGCACAACCCGCGCTCAAGCTGATTCCATTCTTCCTTGGGAATAATCCTGGGAATAGGGTCAAAAGGCAGCGTCCGCTCCAACGGCTCCAACTGATCCGGGTTATACAACGTAAAAGTAATGCCTTCTTCCATCATCCTCTTCATCGTTGCCGACTGACGTTTGCTTAGCTTACCCTCACTCATCGCCATAAATTGGTCAAAAACCCTGCTATAATGCGGACGTACAGCGTTCCCATCAGCAAACATTTCATCATAAAAAGGCTGAGGGTCATAAGGCATTGCAAGGTGTTCTGAATCAAGATGATCTGAAGCAGCCAAGCTATTCACAAGCTGAAGGTCTTCAGGAACAACTGGGCGATCTATGGGTCTCCCTTTGGGCATCATGGGCCGCAGACCTCCTTCTAGGTCGAAAGTAGTAAATGCAGCTTATTGATGTAATTAAATCTAACATTAAGAAATTGAAAATTCAGAGTATTTAAATCAATTGTAGACCCCGAAGAAATACATGTCAATATACCTAACACAATAAAAAGCGGCTCTCTCGTTAGGAGAGGCCGCTTCTTCTTGAAATTAAGCTTCCAAGCTGCTTAATGTTTTTTCTTCACACTCCAGCGAGCAGAAGCTGTTGTGTTCTTCTTCGCATTCCACACAGCAAACGTGCTTCTTGTGGCAGTCGTCATTGGCACAGTTGATGTAGCGATCCTCTTCTTTGCCGCAATGATGGCAGCGGCCCACGATAATATCCTCGTCGGTGCTGTTGATCGGTACGGAAATGCGTTCGTCGAACACGTAGCACTTGCCATCGAACAACCGACCCTTCACCTCGGGGTCTTTGCCGTAGGTGACTATCCCGCCATCGAGCTGCGACACATCCTTGAAGCCTTCCTTAAGCAGAAAACCGGATAGCTTCTCGCAGCGAATGCCACCAGTGCAGTAGGTCAGGATCGGTCGATCCTTGAATTCGCTGAGATTCTGGCGAATCCATTCCGGAAAGTCTCGGCTCGACTCGACCTCGGGACGGATGGCTCCGCGAAAATGACCGATGTCATATTCGTAGTAATTCCGTCCATCCAATACGATCACATCGCCTTGTTGGAGCTTCTCATAAAACTCCTTCGGCTTCAAATGCTTGCCGGTCAGTTCATTCGGATCGACGTCCTCTTCCAAACGGAAGGTGACGAGCTCCTTCTTGGGACGCACGAATATTTTATGGAAAGCGTGACTGTCGCTTTCGTCGATTTTCACCACAAGGTCTTGGAACAAAGGAATCTGGCGCATCATGCGCATATAAGCATCAGTTTGTTCCACAGTACCGGACAGCGTACCGTTAATTCCTTCAGGAGCGACGAGAATGCGTCCTTTGACGCCGAGCTTTTTGCAATAGCTCAAATGCTCTCGCGCCAAAGCTTCGTGATCAGCGATTTTAACAAATTTATAATATAAAAGAATGCGGTATGGAGCTTCTCCCGTTGTCATGGTTACCCACCTATACAAATGAAATTCATGCTGTTACAGCATAAATCTATAGTGACATAAACAGCGCGATTTTTCAAACGGGGTTTGCAATTATTGATTTGGTAAATTCAGAATGACAAAAAAGCTGCCGTGTGGCAGCCCAATGCTCAACTGTAAATTATAATTTTCAGATTCCTATAAAAACTTACGATTATTCTTCTTCCCATCATAGTTGAACAAAACCGGTTTATCTTCGACCAGCGTCTCCAGGTAAACGGGTTTACCCCACAGTCGGTAGATGTAGGGGAGAGTCTTCTCAATATACTTGAGGTCCAGTTCCACTTGCTCAAACATATGCTTCAAATACAACTCACCGCTCCGCTGATAGTCTCCATCCTCTACGACAATATACGGAAAGCCTCCGTTAGTTCGTGAATAGACCAATTGATCTCGGATCGTCTCCCAGGTTTTATCTGTTATTTTCCACTCCGGTCCTTTTTTCTCAAAAATGTATAAATCCAAATCCTCAACAAGCTCACTCGTCATATAATTGCGGATAAACGAGGTATCTGATTCGTATTCGCGGACTTCAAAGATCTTTTTACGGCCATCGCCTGCTTGCCTTTGACCGCGTCTGATCTCTTCCTCTGTGGGAGCATCCCACCGTTTTTCGATGTCCTCGAAGATCTTGAGGCCCAGATAGTACGGATTCAATGTGTGGCGGGAAGGCTGCACTACGGAAGAGTTCAGCATCGAGAATTCAATCGTCTCTTCTTCGGAGAGATCCAGCTCGCGCAGAATATGCTGATGCCAGTAGGAAGCCCAGCCTTCGTTCATGATTTTCGTCTCCAGCTGCGGCCAAAAGTAGAGCATCTCGTCACGCAGCATGGTGAGAATATCGCGCTGCCACTCTTCCATGTAAGGCGCATGCTCCTCGATAAAGAGCAGCAAATCCTTTTCCGGGTGAATGGGGAATCGGTTGGACTCTTCCTTCGAGGGTGACGGCTGAACTCGCTCGTTATCCAGGTCCCATAGATCCTCATAGCCGAACTTAGGCTCGTTCGGGAGAAGGGCCGACGCTGACTTTCTTTTGTCGTGCCTCGCTTCCTTCTGTCGATAGGGCATATGCAGGGTAGGATCAACATGCTCCTGTATGGCTAGAACGGCATCGATGAATTGCTCCACTTCTTCCGTACCATGCTCCAATTCATATTGGCGAATTCGTTCGGCGGAGGCGGACATGCTCTCTACCATGTTGCGGTTTGTTTTCGAAAAGCGTGCATTATTTTTGAAAAAGTCACAATGCGCGAGCACATGGGCAACAATCAATTTATTTTGAATCAGCGAATTGCCTTCGAGCAAGAATGCATAGCAGGGATCGGAATTGATTACCAGCTCATAAATTTTGCTCAGTCCCAGATCGTACTGAGTCTTCATGCGGTGAAAATTTTTGCCAAAGCTCCAGTGGCTGTAGCGGGTAGGCATTCCGTAAGCACCGAATGTATAGATGATATCGGCAGGACAGATTTCATAGCGCATCGGATAAAAATCAAGGCCGAAGCCCTCGGCGATTTCCGTGATTTCCGCTATGGCATACTCGAGCTCTTGATAATTGGATGAGTTCATCGCGCCAGCCTCTCTTCCGGTTGGATAAAGAAGTGTTTGAGTGCCTTGTAGACCTCGCCTTTTTCACGGATTACATAGTGCACAAATTTGGGATCATCGATCCCGCGAAAGGCCGACATCAATGTGCTGCTTCGATTATATTGATTGACCTCCCCATAGCCGAACATGTTGCAGCGCTCAATAAGCTGGGCGATCAGCCTCACGCAGCGTTCATTGTCCGAGGTCAGGTTGTCGCCGTCCGAAAAGTGGAACGGATAAATATTATAATGAGCCGGCGGGTAACGTTGATCAATAAGCTCCAGCGCAGCTTGATAGGCGGAAGAGCAAATCGTCCCGCCGCTTTCCCCCTTGGTGAAGAATTCCTCCTCCGAAACTTCTTTAGCCTCCGTATGATGGGCGATAAACACAATTTCCACATTTTCATACTTGCTGCGCAGGAAGCGGGTCATCCAGAAGAAGAAGCTGCGTGCGATATATTTTTCAAATGAACCCATGGAGCCGGAAGTATCCATCATTGCAATGATAAGCGCATTGGAGTGAGGCTTGATGATTTCATCCCATGTTTTAAAACGCAAGTCGTCAGGGTTGATATGATGAATCCCGGGCGAGCCAGTAGTGGAGTTGCGGCGCAGGTTTTCCATAATGGTGCGCTTTTTGTCGATATTGGACATGATCCCTTTTTTGCGGATATCGTTAAAAACGACTTCCTTCGCGGTTAAATGCTGCTTCTCTTTCTGCTGCAAATTCGGCAGCTCCAGCTCGGCAAACAGCATCTCCTGAAGCTCATCCATACTGACCTCGGCTTCATAATAATCCTCGCCGGCTTGATCCCCAGCGCCTTCACCTTTACCGGGTCCAGTAGCTGGACCGGGGTCTACCCCAAGAACATCCCCGACCTCACTGTCTCCATCTCCCTGCCCTACATGCTTGCCTTTATTAAAATTATATCTGAAGCGATATTCATCCAGACTACGAATGGGCACCTTGACGATCTGCTTGCCATTCGAGAGCACGATGCTTTCATCTGTGACGAGATCAGGCAGATTTTGTTTAATAGCATCGCGTACTTTTTGCTGGTGACGGTTCTGGTCTTGATAGCCTTTGCGGTGCAGGGACCAATCTTCGCGGGATACAGTAAAAAGCGGTTCACTCATGCAGACGCCTCCTCTATGCTTTCAAGTGCTTGTTACAAAATATATTCAAGTCCTACATGGATATGTGAGTGGACAGGTGATAGATTTTGAGACATTCGTTTACCCAATGATAGACATTGGGCCCGAAAGCAGCTTCTCTTGGAATAAGTGAGCATAATCTTACTATTAATGAGTCTTCACTCATTAATGAAACTCACTATCCAAATGAATAAGCTCTAGTGAGTCTAGCCTCCTAGTTGGTGAACTTCGGTTCGTTAATTGTGAGCCTAGACTTATTAATCCAGCTCAAATGATGATAAGCCATTATTTAGTGAGGTTAGGTTCGCTATTAATAAGCTTTGCCTTATTCTGCAATGAAGGTATTATAAAAAGGCGGTAACACAATGGCGGTATCCAAAAGGTAACAAAAAACTGCCGAATCGTTTCGGCAGTCTTAAGTTCCCTTTTGATGTTTGTAGTGCTGTAAATGTGCCTTGATCGGTGTTCAGTGTCTACGTCTATGTCTGTGTCTGGGTTGTTACAACAGGAGCGACAGGCGCTGCCGGTACCGACAATCCGTCCGGTTTCTTCTGCTTCATGAAAGGCCACCAATTGGCCTCTCCGAACACGCGAACCATAACGGGAATGAACAGCGGCAGCATGACCATCGCGTACAGGAATAATCCGCATAATACGATGGTGGCGATTTGCAGCAGCGACATCACGCCGGACGGCAGCATGGCCGCAAAGGTGCCTCCAAGAATGAGGGCGGCGGACATGATGACCGTACCCATGTTTTGCATCGATTTCAGGATGCCTTCTTTCGGCGAAAGGTGCTTGTATTCTTTAAATCGATCCATCAAGAAGATGCTGTAGTCGATTCCGAGCGCCATCAGCATGACAAAACCGAAGAACGGAACGGCCCAACTGATTCCGGAGAGACCGAGAATACGGACGAAAATCACTTCTGTGATCGCCATTGAGGTGTAGAAGGTCAGCAGCAGCGATAAGATGAGATAAATCGGCATCACGATCGAACGAAATAATAGGATCAGTATAATTCCAATTCCGATCAGCATCAGCACTACGGTGCGTGAATAATCGGAGGCTGAGATATTGCGAAGGTCATTGTTCATGCTCGAGACTCCGCTGACTGCATACTTGGCATCTTTGAAGTCGGTGCCTTTCAAGCCGCGCGCGGCAGCAGCTTCCAGGTCGTTTACTTTCTTTAAAGTGTCAATTTCATAAGGGTTACCGGCAAAGACGACATCGAACTTGGCGGTATAACGATCCTTCGACAGGTACGCGTCGAGCGCTTTTTGGAAATCCGCATTGCCAATCGCTTGCTGCGGAATGTACCAGCCGGTTAATTGCTTATCCGGAGCGCTGGCCAGCTGGCCGAGGTAATCCTGCGCTGACTTCAGTCCGCCGGTGACCTGCGACAGCCCGCTCACGCTTTGGTTCAGCCCGTCGGTCAGCGACCCGAGCTGCCCGTTCAACTGCGCGAACCCGGCCTTCAACGCCTTCTGGCCTTCCGTCAACTGATCGAAGCCCGCCGTAAGCTGCGGCAGCTTCGTCACGATCTGGCCTTGCCCTTCGGCGGCTTTGGCGATGCCAGCCTGCAGCTGTGCGATGCCTTCGGCCAGCTTCGCAAGACCTTGCCCCAGCGCAGCCTGCCCGTCGGCGGCTTGCTGCAGACCGGCATTAGCCTGCTGCATGCCGCCGTTAACACCAGCCAGCTGCGTGTTCAGCTGCTTCAAGCCCTCGCTCATCTGCGAGGCGCCGCTTTGGAGCTGGGTCACAGTACCCTGTGCCCGCTGGAAATCGGCGTCCTTCTGGAGCTCGGGGTACTTTTGCGCTAACCCGCCGAGTCCCTGGCCAAGACCGGCCAGCCCCTGCGCGAGCTCGTCTTGCTTCTTGGCGATGGAGCCGTACCCCTCGGCAAGCTGTCCGAGTCCCGCGCCAATCTCCTTATAGCTGCCGAGCAGCTTCTGGCTGGCCGCGCTGAGCTGGTCGGCGCTCGCCTTCGCCTGCTCAAGTCCGGCTTGCAGCTCGCCTGCTCCGGCAGAACCGCTGAGCAGACCCTGCTGCAGCTTCTTCAGGCCATCGCCAAGCGCGGTCACGCCGGTCTTGAGACCTGCGGTACCGTCGATCAATTGATCGACGCCGCTGACCGCTTGGCTCAGCTTCGGCGCATTCGCGCTCAGGGCGCTGCTGGCATCAGACAAGCCTTGGCCGATCTGGCCCAGGCCTTCGCCGCTTTTCCCGATGCCGCTGCCAAGCTGGGCTACCTGGTCGGTGACCTGCAGGTTGCCCAGCGGATCGCCCGTTGGGCGGGTGGCGCTTCGCACGGCTTTCACGCCGTCAACCTTGCTCAGCTCGCGGCTGATCTGTTCGATCGCTGCCATGCCTGCGGCGTTGTCGAGCGGCTTATTGGACTTCACGACCACCGTGGAGGGGAGAGATTCCCCCGGTCCAAAGCTGGCAGAGATCAGATTGAAAGCTTGAACGGATTTATATTTATTGCCGATCTCATCCAGTGAATTAAAGGAGGTCGTGCCTTTATAGGCTGTAAGGAAAGGCACCGTAATTGCGGCCAGGATGAGAAGTGCCACAATGGGGCGTTTGAGCGAGAATCGGCCTACGGTTCCCCACAAAACGCTGGGCTTGTGCTCGAGATTGCCTTTGGACGGCCAGAAAATCACTTTGCCGAGCACCGCCATGAAAAAAGGGACGATGGTAACAAGTGCAATAAGCAGTACGGCTACACCGACGGCCACAGCAACGGCTGACCGATACAGGACGAAGGTGGAGAAGCCGATGGAGGCAAAGCCGACCAAAACAGCCAAGCCGGAGAAAAAGACCGTTTTTCCCGCTGTTCGGTAGGTGGCCAGGATGGCTTCCATACGATTGTCAGAATGAGCCAGCTCTTCTTTAAACCGGCTGATCAGCAAAATGCAGTAGTCCGTTCCGATACCGAACATGACCGCCACCATAAAAATCTGCGTGAAATTCGACAGCGGAAAGTTCATATATTTGACAAGGTAAGCGACGACAGATTGGGTGACCAAGTAGCTGAAGCCCACGGTTAATAGCGGGATGATCGGTGCGACAACGGAACGGAATACGAGGAACAGAATACCCATGATAAAAACAAGGGTGATCCATTCAGTTTTCTTCAGACCTTCCTGGGAGCTCTGCACCACGTCTTCCGAGATAAGCCAATTTCCTGTGTAATAATGGTCAACCTTGATGTCGGAAATAGCTTGGTAAATCCCGTCTCTAGCCTCTGCGGGAGTGCGCTTACCGATGGAGACATTGACTAGCGAGAGCACAGTTTTGCCGTCTTTGGCTACCATTTGTTTCTCAAGCTCTTTATTATCAAAATGCGAAATCACGGAGGTGATGCCGTATTTGGCTTCCCCGCCCTTCAGCAAATCGATGCCGCGTTTGATTTCATCCATGTCTGCGGAAGTCAGACCGTTTGGGTTATGAAACACAAGCACGGTTGGCGAACTCCCGGTTCCGGCTTGGGATTTGCCGTCCATATTAGCCAGCATATCCTGGGCGATGGTCGACGAATACCCGTCTGGGACCTTGATTTGCCCTTTCTCCCGAACGAGCGTCTGCATATTGGGCGCGCTAAGCATGAGGCCGACTGTCGCTGCTATCCAAAGCGCCAACACCAGCCATTTTAACTTCAGTATGGTTTTCATTTCTCTATAATTCCCCTCTCCTATGCCTCATTCAATACTTGTGCCAGCTTCTCAAAGGTTTCAATGAATTGGATCGCTTCCTGCTCGCTAAAATGCATGATATATTTCCCGAGCAGTTCCCCGATCTTGACTTCCATCTCGTCAGAAAGACGTTCGCCGTCAGCAGTTAAAGTCAAATAGGTGACCCGTCTGTCTTTTTCGTCCGGGAGCCGTTCAATCAAGCTCTTGTCAAATAAACGGGTGATGATGGCCGTAATGGAGCTTTTTCCAACACAAAAAATATCCGCCAGCTCTGAGGACGTACAGCGGCCACGGCTTCGGATATAGCGAATCGTAGAATATTGATCCAGGGTAAGACCTTCAGGCATGTGATCCCGAATGGATGCGTTCAATCTGCGATTCACGGTAAAAGTAACCGTTTCATAGCGTCTTATGAGGTCTTGCAGCATTTCCTTGTTCAATCGCGTGTTCCTCCTTTCAACCGTTATAAGTTTCACAGTAGTATTATTCTATGATAGAATTATTCAACAGTAGAACTATATCAATAAAAATATTCAGCGTCAAGCTGCGAGAATGACAAGATTGTGTCGGACAGAAAAGAGCCGCCATCAGCAAGTTTGCTTTGGCGGCTCATTTAATATTAGCGGGCTATCCCCATCGATTTTTGCCGGATTTACTTCCCCGGTTCAAGACCTTCGAGCGCTGATCTTCCCCAAAATGCCACTTTCACTCGGGCTGTCATATTCCCTTGCCTAGCCTGCTCTTCAAGTGCTTTACCTGTGTTTTCTGGCACGTAAAACTTTTCAAGACCGTATTCAACGTTGAATTTATTATTGTAGCTGTAACTCATTCGACCTTTGATTACAACTTCATCCTGGCCAGCTGAAGGTTTATGAGCATAAACACCGACAGCATCGTATATACCGGCATTGTCCGCAGTTTTACGCTTCATAAGCACGTATATCACCATACCCTTCTTTGGCAAATCTCCGGATTCCTTCCATAAGGATGTCGACAGCTCGCTGATTGAAAGTTTCAAATTCACATGGTCGCCATACAGAGGATCTCTGGGGTCCAGAGGCATCGTTTGGATGCGTATTTCTTGTCCGTACCAAAGCACTGAATAGGAAGAAACGGCAACGCCAAGCAGGAAAACAATCTGAAGAGCTGCGAGTACAATCAGCACCAGGGAACGGCGGCGGTTCCGCAGGGTCGGCCCGGCTGGCAATTCCGCAGTGGGATCAAGCATGATTCGTCCCCTCCTTCGAGTCATTCAAAAATTGTTTTCTGCGTCTGCCCAAAAACCAGCTAAGTGTCAGCAACAATATGCCTCCGATAATGAAAAAGAAGGATTTATCCATAAAGTTCCAAGCTAATTTCCCGTAAGCGGTCATGGTGATCAGCAGAAACAACACTGTGCCCAAATTGATTTTGAATCTCCATTCTTCTACATAACCCCTCCATAAGATGTACAGGGAGAAGAAGAAGAGGATGAAAAGATATAAGACATCGACGTACTCTGTCACATACAGCAGCAACGGCATGATGATCCATTCAAACCCAGTGCTTGCTCTTCCGGCTTTTGCCTTAAGGTACATCGAAACTGCGAAGATAACTGCGCTGATTAGGATAAAAGGGAGCGACTGAGCCAGCATAGTTTGCCAATGTTCAAAAATATTGGATTTCCCTGCAAAATACACAATAAATAAATCAAACACATATGCGGCAATCCAGGCAGCCGATTGAAAGGGAGCGGCGAAATCTCTATTTTTGATCCAGTCACCCAATGTATAGAGCAGCATAATAGGAATGAAAACCCAAAGGAACTTCCAATCGTTAATCGAGATCAGCATGATGGCTTGGGCAATCAAGCTGATGCACAGCAGCCAAGCAAGCAAAGCATCCTTGCGTTTCCAGGTAAAATAACCTAATCCCGCAAGCACTATAACCAGCGTCGTATAACTGAATTCCTGAAACTGGGAGATGCTGTATAATTGCGCAATGGAAAATAACAGCAAGCTGATCATATATAGATAGCGGCTTCGATATAGGTAGGTCAGCAGCATGCCGGCTGTGCCCCAAACGATCCAGGAAAATGCGTCATAAGCCTGCAGGTGGAACATTTGAGCGATGAGAATAATGCCTGCTCCAAACGAGACGAGGCCCAGGCTGATCAGAGCGATTCCCAGCTTCTCATGATCACGGGAAAGCATCCGCTCTCCACCCCAATAAAAGCCTGCAAGCAGGGCAATAATCATCAATAATCGGAGCAGCTGCGGGATATCCTGCCAATTGGCAGCCATAAAACTGAGGATGCCCAGTCCAACAAGGATGCTGCCCAGAATCGGGATCAGACCGATGGCATGCTTTTTATCTGGATATAGGCCAAGAATTTGTTCCAATTGAGCGGGCGTAATGATGCCGGAATCCGTCCAGCGGCGACCTTCTTTTTGAATGATGTTGCGACTCAATATGCTCACCTCGCTTACTTTTAACTTCAGTATAGACCTCTCTTTTTAAAAATATAGTGCTATTTTTCTGTAGTACCCTATATTATACTAGCGCTATAGACTGGAGGAGAATGGAATGCCCGATTGGTCGTATCAAACCATATTCCGTCCATTGCTCTTTCGGCTTTCCGGCAGGGCGGCCAGAGATTTTACCCTGTTCGCAATGGGTGCTGTCAGTAAGCTGCCGGGCGGCTCGCTATTGATCCGTACTTTGGGGCACATGGAATCTTATCCAGGTTTAAAAAGCAGCTTGTCCGGCATAGCCGTGAAATACTCGGTTGGTGTCAGCGGATCACTGGATATCCACGGATTTGCACCAAGGGCGGTGTCGCAGTTTGGACTTGGATTTATGGAAGTAGGTCCAATAACCTTAGAGCCGATAGTCTGTGATAAAGCGATTCAGAAAGATGTGAAGCGGGAAGCGATTTGGTATCCTGAGCGATACACGAATGACGGTGTCCATGCGATTGCCCGAAGATTAGCGCAAAGAGCAGACTATCCGCTGCCATTGATGGTTAGAACGCGCCATCTTCCAGGTAGTTCTCCTATAGAAGCTGCTGCCCAGCAGCAAGAAATGCTGGCCATGCTGCTGCCCTATGCAAGCGGCTTATATCTAGATGTTTTAGATTCGGCTTGGGAGCTGCACGAAGCCGTCATTTGCGGCGAAGAGATTATGCATGCTGCAAGAGCTTTGCAGCCAGAGCTTCCAATATTCTTTTACATACCGCTGGATTGTCCGCAGCCTGTTCTTCAAGAGCTTATGATTAAGCTAAACTTCTCCATGCTGCAGGGCTTGGTCATTGGCGAGGCCATGCATACTGAGCAAGGAGATGAAATCGGAAAAGCGGGTAAAGCGCCAAGCCTGATGCTGCTTAGCTTGATCAAGGATTCTCCTCGATTCGAGGGGAAGCTTATTGTGACTGCGGGAATTCATGAACCGCTCGATGCACTGGAGCTTATGCGGGCTGGGGCGGATTATGTACAGCTTCATAGCGGACTTGTTTTCTCCGGCCCGGGACTGCCTAAGCGTATAAATGAAGCGATCCTTCATGAGCGTATACAAGCATTGGAAGATAGGGATCTGTCAGGAAGGCCTGAATTGCCCAAACAGCTCTCCTTCTGGGGGAGCTGGGGCTGGATGTACATTCTCGGGCTGAGCATGATCTTTGGCGGAATCCTGGCCTTGATCGTTGCGGCAACCAGCGTTGTGCTTCCTTATGATATTGAATTTCTCGGAATCGGCTCAGCAATAATCAACAGCATGAATAACAAACTGCTGCCTTTCATGTCCCGATCACCTTGGCCGGCACGATGATTTCCATCGGCGTAATTTATGCACAATTAGGGCGATACGGATTGAGACATGGACTGCATTGGTTTAAAACAGCGCTGCTCGTTTCCGGACTTGCTGGGTTCGGCAGCTTTTTCTTATTCCTCGGGTATGGTTACTTTGATCCGCTTCATGCGCTGGTTGCGATTATTCTACTGCCCATGTTTCTCATTTCCATGCGGGCAAAGGCGGATCAGCCTTCCCTGAAGCCTCCGAATGTGACCAATAACCGCGAGTGGCGTATTGCTCAATGGGGCCAATTGATGTTCGTCATCCTTGGATTCGCCCTGGCTGTGGGCGGGGCGACCATCTCGATCATCGGGATTACCCACGTTTTTGTGCCGACGGATCTTGGGTTTTTGAACACTACACCGCAGCATCTCGCTGCCCATAATGATCATTTCATGCCGCTGATCGCTCATGATCGTGCCGGCTTTGGAGGAGCTTTATTTTCCAATGCATTGGCCATTCTGACGACAGCGCTTTGGGGTATCAATCAGGGTCAACGCTGGTTATGGTGGACTTTCTTGCTGGGCGGTCTGCCAGGCTTTGTTGCAGGCTTGGGCGTTCATGCTGTCATTGGCTATACCGATTTTTGGCATCTTTTGCCAGCCTATTTTGCCGTTGTGATATTTGTCTTGGGTCTCATTTTCCTATATCCTTATTTGATGGGGAGCGAATATCTGGAGAATCGAAATTTTCAGACAGGTAACCATAAGGTAAGCAGGTAACCCTAATCGCATTATGTGAATATTAGGTGCGTACTTTCAAGAGCTCTCCGTTTCAGTTACGATATTAAGTAAGGAAGTTAGGAATAAGAAGGAGGAATTGAAAATGAAATACAGCTATTTGGGACGTTCCGGTTTAAAAGTGAGCAAGCTCTGTTTGGGAACTATGAACTTTGGTGTAGATACAGACGAGCAGGAAGCGTTTCGGATTATGGACGCGGCGCTGGATGCCGGGATCAATTTCTTTGATACAGCCAACATCTATGGGTGGGGAACAAATTCGGGGCGTACGGAGGAAATCATCGGCCGCTGGTTCGCTCAAGGCGGCGGACGCCGAGAGAAGGTAGTCCTTGCAACGAAAGTGTATGGTGATATGCATGATGAGAATGATGGGCCGAACCGGGATGGAGGTTTATCCGCATATAAAATCCGGCGTCATCTCGAAAGCTCATTACGGCGTTTACAGACCGACCATATCGAGCTTTATCAAATGCATCACGTAGACCGCAACGTGTCCTGGGATGAGCTTTGGGAGGCTTTCCAGGTTCCGGTTTATCAAGGTAAAATCGGATATGTAGGCTCAAGCAACTTTGCCGGACGCGATTTGGTGAAGGCGCAGTACGAAGCTAAAGCTCGACACTTGCTGGGCCTCATCTCCGAGCAGCATAAGTACAGCCTCTTGTGCAGGCTGCCAGAGCTGGAGGTCCTTCCTGCCGCGGAAGAGCTCGGCATAGGCGTAATTGCATGGAGCCCGCTTGACGGAGGCTTGCTTGGCGGAAATGCCTTGAGGCCGGCTGAAGGCTCCAGAAGAGCCAACAATCCGGAGCGGGTGTCCAGGCACCGCCCTCAGCTCGAAGCGTTCGCCGCTTTATGCGAGGAGATCGGCGAGAGCGAAGCCAACGTGGCTCTGGCCTGGACGTTGGTCCATCCGGCGATGACAGCACCGATCATCGGGCCGCGCACGCTGAAACAATTCGAGCAATCGCTGCGCGTGGTCGACATTCAATTCGATGCCGATATATTGAAGCGATTGGATGTCATCTTCCCAGGACCGGGCGGCGATGCCCCCCGCGCCTACGCCTGGTAAGCATAGAAGCCCAAGCATGGAATGGAAATTCCATGCTTGGGCTTTTTTTTGTTGATAAGTAGCATAAGTTTTTCTAAACTTATCTTGCTTCGCATCAACCTTGACAAACGCGCTCGTCATTAATGACGGCGTAGCCGTTTATCCTTGGTCTACTCCCTATTCAACTTCTCATCTATAGCGATAAGATCGTACGGGGAGTCGGTGCCGAACCATTTGATAATCTTCGTACGAGCTTTATGCTTCACGTCATTGTCTACATACACAGCCACAGATACCAACGCACCGACCAGAACACTCAAGTCATCCGTGTATCCAACTCCAAGTAAGAAGTCCGGGATGATATCGATCGGTGAAATGAAATATCCAAGAGCTCCTATAATAATAGCTTTTGCTTTAATAGGCACATTAGGGCTTCGCAGCACATAGTAAAGAAGCAGTGCGGTATAGACTACTTTAGTACCCGCTTTTTTGGAGAATCGTTTCAATTTCAGCCAGAAGGAGCTATCCGAATAGTTTTTTTCCATCGAGCGCAGGTTGATATTCATTCTCTCACCTCTTCTCAGGAGTATTCAATAATAATCGTACAGGACGAATTCGGCAGAGTCAACAATCCAAGATGAACCCGATGGCACTTAGCTGGAAACCTCTCATTATTTGAGCTATATTAATGAGGAAGTCCAATAGACAAAGGGAGTAAGATGACCATGTTAAAAATCTTTTTGGTGCTCGGAAGTTTGAATGCCTTTTTATCCGTTGCATTGGGGGCATTTGGCGCACATGCTTTGAAATCCAGGCTGAGCACGGATATGTTGAATGTTTATCAAACCGGTGTTCAGTATCATATGATTCATTCGATCGGGCTTATCCTGATAGCAGTGCTGGCTGATAAATTGGGCAGCAGCTCCATGGTGAACGTATCAGGTTGGGCTTTATTTATCGGAATTGTTTTATTTTCCGGAAGTTTGTATGCCCTGAGTCTCTCTGGAATAAAGGTTCTGGGTGCAATAACACCGTTAGGCGGAGTTAGCTTTTTGCTGGGCTGGATACTACTCGCGATCGCAGCCATGAAGTAATGTTTAATTAATGATATTAAATATGCAGGAATATCATTCCGGTATGTAGAATGTACTCACTTGAGCAGGTTAATCGAATAGCGCAGGAGGGAAATCAAGTGAGCAGGCAGATTTTTATAGGTGGACACCTGGTCCTAACGTTGATTGCGTCATTGACAGTCCCGCAATCAGCCGGTTGGGTATGTATGGTTTCCTCTATTGTTTTGCTTGTGCTGCTAGGCTTCATCGGCAAAAAAGCAAAAGAATTACAGCAATCCTCCTTAAGTTTGGAAGAGAGTCCAAGGCCGGAGGAACAAAAAAGCACCATACATAGACTCCGGGATAGTGAACAGATCTTTGATTCCTTGTTTGACCACAATCCGAATGCAATCGCTGTTTTTGATCAGTTTGGCAATTTTACACGTGTCAATGCCGCTGCGGAAAGCATGCTTGGCTTTTCTGCCGGTGAGCTGGCTCACTTGCCTTTTATCACTTTTGTCGCGCAGGACCATTTGCTTGTAACCCTTCAGGGCTTTGATCAAGTAAGGCGAGGCCATGCGTCCTCTTTTGAAACTGCGATCATTCACAGAACGGGTTATAGGGTGGATCTATCTGCAACGGGTATTCCGCTGGCGGTGGAGCAAGAAACCAGAGGGAGCATCTTGATAGGCCAGGATATCACTGAACGCAAAAGAGTTGATGCGCAAATCCGCTACATGGCCTTCTATGACGACATGACAGGCTTGCCCAACCGTCTGCTCTTTAATGAACAATTGAACGAAACATTAAAAGCCATGAAATCGGCTGGAACTAATCTGGCCGTATTTTATCTGGATATTGACGGGTTCAAGCTGGTTAATGACAGCTTCGGACATGATTATGGCAATATGCTGCTCATGCAGCTTGCCGAGCGGTTTACACGCTGTATTACGGATCGTGATTTCCTAGCCAGGTCGGAAGGGGACGAATTCTCGTTCTTTTATCCCAATGTGGAGGATCACAATGATGTGATGACTCTAGTGGCCGGAATCATTCGGGTATTGGAAGTGCCTTTTCTATTGGAGCAGAATGAGATTCATATCACAGCCAGTATCGGCATAGCGATTTCCTCCGATGAGAATGAAGATGCAGAAACACTTACCAAGTACGCCGATATCGCATTGGCCAGAGCTAAAGAAAAAGGCCGAAATGAATTTCAAATTTTCAATACGGATATGAAATCTGTTTCACTGAACCGGCTCAAGCTGGAAAGTGAACTGCGAAAAGCCATTGCCAATGATGAATTCGAGCTTTATTATCAACCGCAAATGGATATAGAGACAGCCCGTATTGTAGGTGTCGAGGCACTCGTACGCTGGAATCACCCCGAGCGCGGCATGATCTTGCCGAAGCAGTTTATTCCTCTGGCAGAGGAATCGGGTCTGATTGTTCCATTGGGCGAATGGGTGCTGCGAGCTGCCTGCAAACAGAACAAAGAGTGGCAGGAGCAGGGCTACGATCCATTCCCTATAGCGGTGAATCTGTCGATGCGGCAGTTCTTCCAGCATAATTTAAAGGGAAAAATCAACCAGGTACTTCTCCAAACAGGGCTGGATCCGCATTATTTGGAGCTCGAAATTACAGAAAGCATGACCATGGATGTCGAGTACGCCATTCAGTCCCTGCTGGAGCTCAAGGAACTGGGCGTCAAGATCAGTATCGATGATTTCGGGACAGGCTACAGCTCGCTCTATTACTTGAAAAGATTCCCTATCGACAAGCTGAAAATTGATCGTTCCTTCGTCCGGGATATCATGATCGATCCGAATGATGCGGCAATTGTCACAACAATTATTTCCATGACGCACCATTTGAACTTGAAAGTGATCGCCGAAGGTGTAGAAACCAAGGAACAGCTGCATTTCCTGCATGAGAACCAATGCAACGAGATACAAGGCTACTGGTTCAGCCCCCCAGTGGGCGCCATCCAATTGGAAACCATGCTTAAAAAAGAAGAGGTTTCCGAGGTTCAGTGATAGTGTAAGTAAATGGCGGTCAAAAGAAACTTGATTGTGATAAGACGTAATTTGCGTCGCCGCCATAATAACAAAAGGTGCTGCCCATCAGCTAAGGCTGAGAGTCAGCACCTTTCTCTGTTTACCCAGTAACAAAATCATCGATTTCGTTCAGCTTAAACAGATAAACTTTTTTCTCATCCACATGGTAGACGCTGACATTTTGTGAATCTGCATCATAATTCAGGACTCTGCAGGGGATGTTGAGCTTCACACTCTTGCCTTTCACGACCGTTAACCGAATCAATACATTATTTTGTATGAAGGATCCAAGCTGATTGATCAGTGTATTTGAAGTGGTATCTTGACGAGCCGCGGTGTTAGGCTGCTTTCTGGTTTTCGTTTCTGTTTCTTTTTTGGTCTCGATGTCCTTCCTGTAGGGCAGCGCTTGCTTGACGCTCTCTTTGATATTCAGGTCAACCAGCTTCCCCAGTTCGATGCCGCTTGTCACTTTATAGTCCTTGATTGCTTCTGTATTAAGAATATGGAGCAGCCTTTCCAAGGCGATCCCATTGGACTCAGCCTCCATTAAAACCTCTATAGTAAATAATTGTCCTTTAACATTGGATTTCTTCTTATCTTCTTCCATAAATCCTCCATATTAATTTTCTCTTAAGCTCACTATATCATGATTGGATACCCCAATGTACAGTTTCTCACCATATGCCTTTTGCTCACATATAGTGCTGTAACCATAGTTTGAAGGGGCGTGCTTGCCATGTTTCACGTCGAACCGATCATGATAGACAATCACAAAGTCACTGCCATAGAAGTGAAATTACCTAAAACTACGTTAATTATCGTAACGACAGAAAAAGGATATATCATGTGCGGAGCACATGATATTTGTCGTGAAAAACCCTTTAACATCAAGGGTTTTAGCAACATTTTTCTCCAAGAGTCACACAGCGGTCACAAAATGATCATTTCGTCTAACTTATCAACCGCCTCTTGCTGCATAGCAGGTAACACATGGCTGTAAATATCGAGCGTCACACCAATTTTAGAATGTCCTAACCTGCTAGAAATGATTTTGGCATGAACATTTTTCGAAATAAGCATTGTAGCATGTGTGTGTCTCAAGGAATGAAATGAGATATGAGGGAGTCCTGAATCCTTAACATCCTTTTTATAAGTTTTCGTTAAATTAGCTGGGAAAATGGTTTTGCCGTTTCTTAGATTGAACATCACAATATCCATATCCTCAAATGCTTCCCCAAGACATAGTTTTAGTTCTAAGTAATCTCTCCTCTGCTTTTTGAGTACTTCAATTAATTGTGCAGAAACAGAAATCGTTCTAACCCCAGAAGCAGTTTTAGCTCCACTTTTAATACTCTTACCGTAGTGAGTAAGTGTCTGGTTGACTGTTACTGTCTTCTTTTCGAAATCAATATCCTTCCAACGAAGACCCAATATCTCACCCTGACGCATTCCAGCAAGCAAGGCTAGTGCATAAGCACAGTAAAATCTCCTATGTTTGGTAGCATGCAAAAACTGGTTCACTTGCTCCGATGTCCAGACTATCATCTCTTTTTGTTTCTTCTTTGGCATGGAAGCGGTTCGCATATAGTTGGACTTGATGTATTTTTTTGATACCGCTGAATCCAATGCCTTCTTAATGAGGTTCGAAACCCCATCAATCGTACTGTAGGCATATCCTTTTTTGTACATGTTTGAAATGAATTCTTGGCATCGCTCTGCGTTTAAATTTTGCAATTTTAACTTCTCAAATCGAGGCTTAATATGATTCTTCATTAAGAGATTTGCATTGTAATAGGTGGTGTCTTCAACTCCCATAATATATTCATTTTCCAACCACTTTTTGATGAACTGAACCACAGTTACTTGATTTATCTCTACGTAGTCCTCATCCTTAACCTCTTTTTGAAGTTCAATCATCACGTCGTTTGCTTCTCGCTTTGTGTTAAATCCTCTTCGACGAATTTGTTTGCGTTTACCATTTTTGTCATAATACCCAATGACTAATTCCCATTTTTTTGTTTGTTTGTTCAGTGAAATTGAAGCCATTTTTCCCTCCGCTTCTTTGTGACCATCAAAAGAACGGAGCCAAATATGTGATCTATTGTCCTAACATTTTATCACATAGCCTGACTCCAAACACATGGCCATAATTTGGATTTCATTCACCTTTCAGCCAGTTTTCAAACACCTCTTCATGAACGAGATATCTTCGACCCACTTTTATGGAGCGAAATTCACCTCTTTTAATAATTTCGTAGGCTCGATCGCGACCAATTCCCATTTTCTTCATTATGTCTTTAACCCCTAACATAATCTTTTCATCGGTTTTGGCTTCCATCATATCACCTCGTTTGGTACGAACTTATGCAGATTATGATTTGTCCTATTCCAATTAAAGAGAAATAAATTCTAAATTCAAATCGGCAACGGTTACTAAATTGCTGTAGGTATTGCAGTTTTATCAATGCATAAGCACCAAGCAGAGGGTTTGGATGGACAGGCATCCGTCTATTCGACAATATATTATTACGACACAACAGGATCTACACGCTTTGTAGTTAAAGTAAATCGCTTTACAGGTGAAGGTCAATATTTATCTGATACAGGATGGCATAAGTTGAAATCAGAAATAAAATGCTTCTTTCATTTCAAACAAAAAGCCACTCAAATGAATGAGTGACTTATTATCGCTTGTTTTGCTGACGATATGTATTTTCATATTCACGAACAAATACTGAAAAAGTAACTATTTGTACGTTTGAATTTGTGTAAGGCTTACTCAGAAGCGAATTCGCAAACTAAATCCTTGTGAGAGTCCACATTATCCTATTTACTGATCGAGGAGAAAACAAGATCTTGACCCCATTTTCCGATTTGGGTATGAAGAATTGTGGGTAAGATATAACTGACACACTATGAAAACTATCAAAATATTATAAATAAATGAAAAGTAACGGATTTAAAAAGATTAATGTGAAAAAATTGTAATCTTATGGTATTATTGACGGGACTTTAGTAGGAATAAGATGAAGGACAAAACAAATATCACGATACTAGAGATAATGAATTCATCAAGATTACTTTTCTTCAAATAATACTGTAAAACAATAATATTCCTCACATGAATAAGGAACAGGATGCAAAATTTATAGAAATTATCTATTTTTGGTCTGGAGGATAGTTAGATGCAAATAGGAATACTTCAATTAAGTGATATTCACTTAAAGAGCGATAAAAATAGTTTTAAATACAAAGTGGAAAAATTGCATGCTGTAATCCAAGATGAACTATTAGCGATTAGCCATCTTTTTATTGCAATCAGTGGTGATACCGCATTTTCGGGAAAATCAGAAGAATATGCTCTTGCAAATGAATACTTGGAAGAGATCAAATCTAATATAAAAAGGGTTAAAAATCTACCTATTTCGGTCATTACGATTCCTGGGAATCATGACTGTTACTTTGATGAACAGGCTCAGACAGTAAGAACTGTCATTTTAAACAGCATAAAATCGAATAATACTGATGTCATAGATCCTTCAATTATTGAACAATTATGTGTTCCCCAAAAGCATTATTTTGAATTTGCACACAAGCATGAACTAGAGAATCAACCAGTAATTACAGATCAATTATTTAAAAGCTTTTCATTTCAATTAGAAAATTACCATGTTATTTTTAACTGCTTCAATTCATCGTGGATTTCGGAGAGAAAAGAAGTACCTAGTACCTTATTTTTCCCTATTGAAAATTATGAGAGTGTATTAAAGAAAAATAAGGGAGACCTTGTTATTTCGATGATGCATCACCCATTAAATTGGTATCCACCCGTCAACTCAAGGAAAATTAAAGAGGTATTGGAGGAAACCTCTGACGTCATATTAACAGGCCATGAACATGTTTCCACATTCACCAAAAAAGATAATATGCAGGGCCAAATAACAGAATATATTGAAGGTAGTGTTCTGCAAGAGAGCAATAATCCAAATAAAAGTGAATTTAATTTTATTAGGATCAATTTATTGGATAGAATCCAACAATTATTTCAGTTTTCTTGGAAAGAGAAATATTATTTACAAATTTACTGTAGCGAATGGATAAAATATGATCGGTCCCAAGGCAATGAAATCAAAGATTTCCAGATCAATAACGATTTCTCTGCTTATCTGAATGACCCTGGGATCACAATTAATCATCCCCGAAAAACTAAAGTTATACTGAGTGATATCTACATATATCCAGACTCTAAAGTTGTTCAATTACATGAAAAAGCAGATCGACTAACGCAATATGTAAATTTAAAAGAATTGATTGATTTCAAAAAAACGAATAAATACCTGATTCTCGGATCTGAAAAATCCGGGAAAACCACATACTGTAAAACGTTATATAACCATTTATTTAAGAAGGGATATATGCCAGTCTTATTAGATGGAAGCAAAATTAACAAATCGAATCTAAATGACTTCCAGCAGTTATTATACAAAACGTTTATAGATCAATATTCAAAAGATTCACTTGAATTATTTAAACAATTACCGAATGACCTAAAAGTGATAATTATTGATGATCTCGACAAAACAAAACTTAATACTAAATTTACTTTTGAATTCCTAAAAAACATTTCTTCCATATATAAATACATTGTTTTAACGTGTGATGAGTTATTTAAATTCTCAGATTTGATGAACGAACATGAGAATGAGGATAGCTTTCATTCACATTACGAAAGATTTGAGATTATGGAATTGGGATTTCTTCTCAGGACCCAATTTGTTGAAAAGTGGAATTGTATAGGACAACTTGAAACTGCGACAGAAGCTGAATTGCAGAAAAACCATGATAAAGCAACAGAAACAATTAATATTATTATTGGAAATAATTATGTGCCTGCGTTTCCTTTCTTTTTATTAGTCATTTTACAAACGATTGAAAGTAATGTCCCCCATAATTTAAAGGAGAGCTCCTATGGTTATTATTATGATTTATTAATATTGCAATCGTTATCAAAAATTAACATGAAACATGAAGAAATCGATGCATTTTATAATTGCATTACTGAACTTGCCTACCGTTTCTTTCATCAAAATATCATAGAAATGGCAGAGGATGAAATGAAAGATTTCCACAAATGGTTTACTGTAGAATACGATTTAACGTACGACTTTGAGAAGAACATAACACGGATGGTTGAAGCAAATATCGTAGAAAAATTTAATGGGATCTATCGATTTAAATACAAATATGTTTATTATTATTTCGTAGCTAAATATTTATCAAATTCAATTACGGAACTGGCCATCAGAGAGAAAATATCATTGATGTGCAGTAAAGTACATATTGAAGAATTTGCAAATATCATTATGTTTTTGACGCATTTATCAAAAGATCCTTTTATACTCAATGAATTATTTAGCCATGCCCAAAAAATATTTGCAGATACTGTGCCGGCAAATCTCGAAAATGATGAGGTTAGTGCACTTAATAGTTTAGTCGAAGAAGTGCCGAAAATGGTTTACGAGAATATTGAGGTAAAGAAACACCGCGAAGATCGATTGAAATTGAAAGATGATTTAGATCGGAGCAAAAAAGAAGTTGCCGCTACTTCAAAGCCAATTACAGAAGATGAAATCGACGAAGATGATGATTCAGAGATGGATTTTGCAGCCCAAATGAATTTGGGATTCAAAACCGTGGAAATTATCGGCCAGATTTTAAAAAGTTATTACGGTTCCATAAAAGCAGATGAAAAGTATATTTTATGTGAAGAAGCCTATATGGTGGGCTTGAGGTCATTAAATTATTTTTTATCCACTTTAAATTCAGATATTGAAGCATTTTCTTCACATTTACAAGGAATATTGGAGCAAAGGCTAACCAAAGAAACGGAAAAAGCAGAGATCGAAAAACAAGTAAGGAGATTACTCTTTAGCCTTTGTTGCGGAATTTCATTTCAATCTATCAAAAGAATATCTGATTCTATGGGATCGGAGAATTTGTATGAAACTTTCAAAAAAATTACACTCAGCCATCCTACAACAGCTGTTAAGTTGATAGAGATATCCATTAAGATAGATCAATCTCGCACCATACCTTATTATGAGTTAAAACGATTAAAAACCGAACTTGAAAATAACGTGATGGCCTACAGTCTTCTCAGAGCTTTGGTGATTAATCATCTATACATGTTTGACGCCAATTATAAAGAAAAACAGCAAATTTGCGATCTCTTGGGCATTTCTATGAAAAATCAGAGATCGATAGAACTGTTATCCCCTCTAAAGTAATAAACCAAGCACTTTCAACCGACTAAGGTTCCGATTAGAGGTGATAAATTAATATTGACAAGGAAAATGGAGTGCAAACGGCAACAGACACTCCATTTTTTGTTGTGGAATTGAACGTTTATTTGGTAATGGAAATTATTTTTTAATAAATCAGCCCATGAGTAAATTCATTTTATTTTGATTGTCGAATTAAAGAGGTTTTTGGAGAATAATCACGAATTTAGGTACTGCTGAGTTTTTACTTTGTTATTTGGTCGATGCAGAAGACATTAATAAATTCTTTATAATAATGTGTAAACTTTATATATAAAGAGTTGTCTACTTGTTGGGAAAGAAACTAAAATGGAGGCTAGAAACGAAATAAAACTAAAATGAGGGGCTGAAAATTGAAATCTTCTTATAGGATATCTTTATTGTCCTTGGTTAATGTCACGACGAGTATATTTCCATCACGAGAATTATAAATGGTTTGGAATCCCAATAAATGGTGGTAATTAAGATTTATGAGAAAAAAAGCAATAAGTATTTGTAATGATAGGATTATACGTATCATTTTAGTTTAGGTGCTTAATATTGGGAGATTGGGGAGAACATCTTGAAACAACGAGGTCTTATTTTTATTATGCTTTTAATGGTGCTCTCGTTGTCAGCTTGTTCATCGTCAACAAGCACTTCGAACACATCGAAACAATCGGAACCACCATCTACATCCACACCAGGGACTACACCTTCATCTACAGGAACACCAACGAGTTCGCCCGCTCCTGCAACAAGTCAAACCCCTGCTTTTAATCCCCCTGTACATTTTAATTATCCGGATGCTGTACGAGGAATTTATGTAACAGGTTGGTCAGCTGGGGGTGACCGCATGCCTAAACTTCTGTCACTTGTTGATAACACCGACCTAAATGCAATGGTCATAGATATTAAGGATGATGACGGCTATATCACATTTAAGCCTGAGGGAAAACTTGCCGAATTTGGCCAGCCTTACATCAAAGATCCCAAAGCACTCATGAAAACTCTTGAACAGCATAAAATCTACCCAATTGCCCGTATTGTTTCTTTCAAAGATACAGTTCTAGCGAAAAAACGTCCAGACCTTTCTTATATAGACGGCACCAGTGTTTGGCGTAATGCTAAGGGAGACGGGTTTATCAATCCATTCCTTAAAGAAACATGGGATCATGATGTAGATGCAGCAAAATTAGCTGCAGAACTTGGGTTCAAAGAAATCCAATTTGACTACGTTCGATTCCCAGAAGGCTTCGAAAGTAGGGACAAAGTTCTTAAATATTCAATGGGCGATTACCAGGATAAAAAACCAACTAAGTTTGTACAAGAAGAAAAAGACTATGCTGAAGCCACTAAGAAATATCAAGACGATTTGACTTCTTTACAGTCCAAGTTGACAGACGCTACTAATACCTACGATACTGCGAAAACCGATGCAAATAAAAAAGCAATGGACGTTGCTCAAAAGAGTGTGTCTGACCTTAAAATAGCAGCACCACAAGCACCGGATTTTAGCGATAAAGCACGTATGACACAGCTTCGTGTTGATGCTGTCAGCGACTTTGTCGCATATGCAAAAGAACAACTTAAACCGTATGGTGTAAAAGTCTCAGTTGATATCTTCGGATATTCAGCTACATTGCCTGAAGCTCCAGGTATCGGTCAGAACTTTAGCCGTATTTCTAACTCAGTAGATGTAATTTCGTCTATGATTTATCCAAGCCACTGGTCTGCTGGTTATTTTGGAATTGCAAAACCAGATAAAGAGCCATATAAACTTGTTGCTGAATATATTAAACGTGAAAAAGAGAAGTTTGCACAACTGCAGACTCCACCAACATCACGTCCTTGGATTCAAGACTTTACTGCAAGCTGGTTAGGTTCCGGCAATTATCTTAAATATGGTAAAGCTGAAGTTGATGCACAAATCAAAGCCTTAAAAGATTCTGGGATTAATGAATACCTTATCTGGAATGCTAACAATTCTTACTCAGACGGTGTAACATATAAATCATAATCCACAAACCCAATCCAATTTAGAAACGGTTCCTATTTTAAGTAGAAGAGAAATATTATTAACACGTTCAGTCAAAGGTTAGTTCATTCAACTAACGGATAATGATAGTTCAGAATTAACCGCCTAATGATATTTCTTTTGGTCAGAAATCGACATCAAGGAGTACAGATCCTTAATTTAAGTTAGAAAGGAATTCTTAATGATACCTAATCGACTCGAGGACTGGAATCTAACTATTATTAAAGACATTCTAACAAAAGGGTACTATGAATCTGAATATTTTGACTTCAAAGAAATGTTACCAAACAAAAATGACGAGAACGGAAAGCAACGATTGATTAAAACTAGTTGTGCATTTGCAAATAGCGAAGGTGGATTTCTTATCTTTGGTATAAAAAACGACAATTCTATTCCCGTCGACGAACGCATTGTTGGGATTAATCCCTCACATGATTTTCCTGAGCACTTTGGAAACTTCCCCAACAAATGCACTCCTAGTGTTTTTTGGGATTTCAAAAATCCACCAATTAAACTCTCAAGCGGTAATGTAATCCACATTGTTCATATACCGAAAAGTTGGAAGGCTCCACATTGTTTAATTGAGACTGAAAAGGGATGGTTTTTTACAAAAAGGACGAATAAAGGTGATGGAATTATGAGTTATGATGAAGTCAAAACATCCTTTCTTGGATATTACGAAAAAAGATTAAAACTTCAATTGCTGATGTCCGAACTGCAAAATTTATTATCAGATGCAACGAGCATGATTTTACCAGAAAGTCAGAAAACTCAATATTATTCACTTGTAAAGCTTGAATTAAGCGTCGTGGAGTCTATTCTGTCTGATACTTACACTATATTGGTAGATGCACCCACATTGTTACAATTACTTAATAAAATAAGAAATCGTTGTAGAATAATAAATAATAAACAACAAATATTCTATGGTTTTATGCCTGGCATGTTGGATAGAAGACAAAAAGAATACAAAATTGAAAAAGAAAATTATAAAGACCATAATGATTATCTAGATTTAGAGTGTACTTTTTTAGCTGGCGATCTACGAGAAGCCATTATTCAATTGGAAAAGATAATTAATTCATAGATATCCTTAATGCTTTTGATTACCATACTAAAGTAAACATTTACGTAATGCCACTTATTGAGCAGCCCCGCTAATATTTACCGGATTAATCGGAATGATCGTTGATATAGCATGCTTGTAAATCACCTGTTGCTTGCCCTCGGACTCCAACTCGACTGTGAAGCTATAGTGATGCTTAATCGTTCCTCGAATCTGAAAGCCGTTCACCAGGATTACAGTAACTGATACTTTATTATTCAGAACCTCGTTCAGAAAGGTACTCTGGATATCGATCTTTTGCTGCATCAACGCGTTCACGCTCCATTTTCATTTAGCGACTTCTTTAATTTCTTGTGTTTCTCTTTTTCCTGTCTCTTTTGGGCCTATTCCTAGTACTTTCGAAGTAAATCTTTCAATCATTTGAGCTGCAAATTTTTCATTTGTACCGGCAAGAAATGCAACCGCAATGGTAACAATGTGGGATGCATCTCCGCTCGCACTAACCCCGTTCAGTATTACTGTGATAGTCATACCTATAAAAGCTCCGATTACGCCACCAACTACCGGACGAGCAATATACCATCCGTGAAACCCAGTATCCATATTTCGATGAATTAGATGTGTATATATGCCGTATATTGCAAACGTAGTCGCTCCTATAGACCCTGCGATTACTGAAACGTAAATTGTTTGAAGCAGCTGCCATTTATCACTACTCAAATATTTCATGTAGTTTTCGGAGTTAGCGAGAATAAGCCATGTCCATAACCCTATCACTATAAGTTCAAATATCATAAATAGATAAGGCTTAAAAGTATGGGAGTGCTCGAGTCTTTTCGGTGCATAGTGCAATATCACTCGAGTGCGGTTAAGATCATCATTGAGTGTTAAAGTATTAGTTGACGCTTTTAATCGATCTAATATTTTTGAGGCTTCGCCAACATCAGCTCCCTGATTGGCTAAATCTGCAGCTAGTATTTCAAGCTCATATAAGTAGCTATCTCCTTGCGGTGTTTTTGCAACAGCCATAGTATGCCCCTCTTTTTTTGTCATTTATTTTAGGCTAATCCTGCAAGCATATCGGTCTCTTGTTTTTGCTGATTTACGTTAACATAAACATAAAGACCACTTTTGTCTCCAACTTCTCTTTTAATCTGCTTAATTCTTGTTACATTCCTAACCTAAATAACAAGGTAGTCTCAAACTGAGATACCAATAAAAGACCACTAATCAATTATGGATCAGTGGTCATCTAAGTATTTGTCAGAGGTACTAGTGTGAGAGTCACTATGTACAATGAAATTCAGCTCCTAATTATTATTTAAGCCAATTTTTGCTGAGTGTTACCCGGAGGATTGTAAACATGAATTAATGCAGATTCTGAATAGGATCTCTGATCTTCATTATGTTCTAGGGAATACACAAAAAACTTTGAGTTGTGAATATGCTTATTAAGTGATAATTGATGTTCGCCAAATCTTCTTTGAAGATCGTCACTCTTGCCAGCATATAAAACGTTATACTTCCCATTTAACTGCATTTGACTTAGAAATAAGTATATTCCTCCCTGATTAGGGATGCTATATTTTGAGAAGGAATGTTTTGTTAGAAGTTGTGACCATTTGAGGTTAGTTACTCTTGAATGTTGTATTGCATGGTATAAACTACTGAAATCTTGCATATAACACCTCCAATTTAATAAAATCTACTTTTTCTTGTTCGCTTTAGATTGCGATAAAACTGATCCAGCTAATGACTTAGTTGTCTTACTAGTTCGACCATCATTTAGAGCTTTTGAAGCAACTGTGGACATGCGATCTGAAGAAACTTTTCTTGTGCTACTTTTTGCCATGTTGGAGACCACCTTCTGATGTATTATTAGCACTCTTTATTTATGAGTGCTAATATTTTTATTATATTATGACAATTTAATGAAATCAAGATCTAATTTCAACATATAGTTGTCGAATCCTGTAGAAATCACAATATATTGGGTTTTGTATTTAAACGTTCGTGGTCAATTCAAAGATCTTGCAGTCCACTCCTGGGACAACTCCGCTTTGATCACATCCCGAAACATGAACCACTCCCAATCAGCAACTCCAGTAAATGGATTTTCGGTGTCCAGACGGAAGCTGTCCCGCTGGGTACATGTCACAATGCCGGTTACACTTCGCAGCTCGTACTCACCATATAGAGTTAACCTGACCACTTTCTGGTGTCGGTGTGATTGAAAAAGAACGGTGCTGATGATCTCCACTTCCTGATCATCCAGCGATGGCCTTACCAGGCGATCTGTTTGCTTTGCTTGCCTCCGAGTCGCATCCTTGTGCTCAGGTAACATCATTCGTGAGGATTCCCATAATCCGTTTGCTTCCAGTTACTTACCCATATGTAAAATTTTTTTCGATTTAATACTTGCAAAATGCAAATAAAAAGAGTATAACTATATTCAAGAGGTGAAATTAATGGAAAACCCAAGAGAGCTATTTCAAATCATGACCCGCAGGCTAGGTCTGCTGGATAAAAATTGTTGCAGTACGGGTGGTACAGATCTTACTGCCATACAAAGCCACATACTATATGAAATTGATCAGCAACATAACCCATCGATCCAACAAATTGCCGAAACACTATCGATTGATATTACGACATTTAGCCGCCAAGTACAGAGCTTGGTTAATGCAGACTTAGTTAAGAAAACGCCATTTACAGAAGATCGAAGAGTGACGATCCTGTCACTTACGACGCAAGGTAAATACGCAGCTACTGTTGTAGACCAGCAAATGAATGAATATTTGCAAGATATTTTCTCCAATATGACGCAGTTTGAACAAGATATGGTAATTCAATCCATCAAGTTGTTAAACGCAAGCATGGCGAAATCTAAAATGTGCTGTACCCCGATGGGATAAATCATTTCTTGATCCCTTTCCATTACATAATACTTGCATGTTGCAAATAATATATTGCTTTGGAATTAACGGTATTGTTTGTTGTGATTTCTTTCTTATTAATCTGATTCAAGGTTTTATTCCATATAGGAGGTGAGAACATGAGCTTTATTCAAAAATTGTTAAGTCAAAAACAGTCTTCTTGCTATGATAAAAATCGAAGAAGTCAAACCACCAACTGAGTCTTGCTGCAATTCCCAAAAACAAAAATAAGCCGGGAGTGATGATAACAATGGATATGAATGTTTATTCCATGGAGAAGTTAATGTTCCAAAAGCAAACTGAAATTGAGAAAAGCGTTAGTAGAGCATGGCAATGGCATAATGCTAGGAAAAATAAGAACGCGTTCGTCATTCCGAACCTTTTCAAAATTAAAAAAGAGCAACAAACACAATTAGATGTTTGCTGCTGTTAACGAATGAACATTCCCACAAGATTGAAACAAGACATTGTATGTTTAAGCCGTCCAGAATTCTTAAATTATTATTTATAATTTTTTATTACAGTATCAAAAGCGGTACTTTCATCATTTCTAAGATTATTGTCATATTTATTAAATAAAATATTAAGTCGTGACTTCATTGTAATTGTTTCATTAGATGCAGATGATGAGTCAAAATTCAGAAGATCATCTTTTAACTTTTTAAAGATTTGGTTAATTTCATTTAAAATTCCGATATCATCGCTATAATAACTTATTTTAGATAAATCATTTACCCAAGTATTATTTACTTCAACTCGAAGTCTATTAGCTTGATCTGTAACAGTTTTAAAATTTTGTTGTGTTGTAGAATTTTGCAACATTCCATCAACAATATTAGCTAAAGCAATTTGATCGTTAATAAAATAGATATACCTGAACATTTCAGCATCATTAGCAATCTTTAAATATGAATCAATGACGCTATTTTTTTGTGGCAATTTCACATCAACGCTGTAATCACTAGCATTCCACGTTACCGATACTCCCAACTGCCTGATAGTTGAAATCGGAACCATCGTATGGCCGTCTATGATCTGCCCGGGCACTTCGTCTGTTTCAAGTGCCTTCCCGTCTGACTTGATGAGAACAATTGGATTTCCCTTATAATCTCCTTGTATACTTGATGCACTCACAACTCCAGCAATTAACAACATAAGCGACACTAGCAGCAATATTTTCTTTTTCATAAAACCCAACCCCTCAACCATTTTCTTCCATCATATACCAATATCCATTTTGTGCCTATCCCAATTTTGGATTAGCTAAATTGACACATTCATAGGTTATCTAATATGGAGACATGGAATCAAAATTAATTGAGGAGGGTTTAGTATAAGGAATTTTATTAAAAAACTGGTTGATGTTAATGCAAAAAATCAAGGAAACTGCTGCGGAGTCGAGATTAAAGAAGTAACATCTGAAATTAGCTAAAAACCTTCGAAATCATGCTGCACCACGGAAACTTCTACTACCTCTTCCTGCTGCAGTACAGAAAATAGTTCAGCTTGCTGTGGTTGATCTTACGTTTAATTGAGTATTGTATAGCTTCTGGAATGCAGAAGCTATACAATACTCATGAGGTGATCCCAATGTTTGAATCGACAGTTCAAGAATTTGTTAAAGCTTTAGCAAGTGAAAAGCGTCAAGAGATCTTATTCTTGTATATGAAGCCCAAGAACTAACCGTTAACGAGGTTGCCGATTTCGTCAATGTCGGGCAATCAACGGCTTCGGAGCATCTTTCATATCTGAAACGAGCCGGTATTCTTATGTCCAAAAAAGAAGGCAAAGCTGTGATTTATTACCCTAACAAAGAACGCATCGCGTATTCACTTGATAGTTTATCATCCTATTTGCGAAACTGCTGTAAATAATTTTATTTACTCAACATATCGTTATTTAGCGATATTACAATATGTAAGTATGAGAATTGGAGGCTTCATTATGTCAAATATTCAGTACGACACCATCGTGATTGGTGGAGGTCAGTCTGGTCTAGCCACTGCATATTATCTGCAAAAAGCAGGGTTGCAGTTTACCGTGTTGGAAATAAATACCTCTAATCTAGGATCATGGGCTAATTATTACGAAAGCCTTAAGTTATTTTCACCAGCTGCATACTCCTCTTTACCCGGAATGCAATTCCCGGGAGATCCCAATCGATATCCAACTCGAAATGAAGTGGTCCAAATTTCTGAAATCTTATGCGGCTTATTTTAATGTTCCCATACAGTTCAATGTGGAAGTGGTTCAAGAGTTAAAAGAGCAAGAACTATATAAGATTATTACTTCGAGTGGTGATACGTATTACTCCCGATCAGTCATCTGTGCGACCGGACCATTTACGAAACCTTTTATACCAGAAATACCTGGCTCAAGCGTTTACACGGGAACAATCTTACATTCGAAACAATATAAAAACTCGGATATGTTTCTTGGTAATAAGAAGGTTATCGTCGTCGGAGGAGGTAATTCAGCTGTTCAAATTGCAGTAGAATTGGCTGATATTGCGGATGTAATTCTCGCGACAAGAAGCCCCATTAAATTCCTTCCTCAAAGGTTCCTTGGAAAAGATATTCACTTTTGGCTTCACGTTATTGGGTTGGATCATTCGGAAATAGGTAAACGTTTGTTAATGGGTAGTTCTTCTGGGGTATTGGATGACGGTCGTTACCAACATGCAGTGTCGAGAAAACAAGCCTCAACATAAAAAAATGTTTAAACAATTTACGAAAATCGGAGTTATGCCATGGCAAAATTCATTCGCTTCAGCGACGATTCGTGGATCCGGAAAAGATGCCAAGATTGTTGTAAAGCGTTTAGTTTCGGATTTGAAAAAGTAGCTTCTGCTGAGCATGTCTGATCTTATGTTAAAGACAGCTTATAAAGCTTCTATGCGAACTCCTATAATAGGAGTTCTTTTTTACAATTTGTTAATCCTTAAAAGGTTGATTATATAATCGATTAATTATATACTCATATCAAATCAAATTTTTTGGGGTGAGGATATGAAGCAGGTCGTCCGAATTTATTTCATTTGCCAGCATAATCGCTGCAGAAGTCAGATGTCAGAAGCGTTTGCCAAGCATCTTGGCGGGAACAATGTAGAGGTATATAGTGCCGGATTAGAAAAAAGTGAATTGGACCCAAGAACCATTGATGTCATGAATGAAGTGGGGCTTGATATAAGTAGTCAAACCTCAAAGAAAATTGATATGAAACTCTTTGTCCGATCCAACATCATCGTGAAATTATGTGAGGAGACACGAGAAAAATGCCCTATTGTTCCTTTTGGCATTCAAAATGTCCAGTGGAATTTATCAGACCCTTCCGGCGGCGACTTAGATTCCTACCGGAGAACAAGAGATGAGATTAAAGAAAAAGTAACAGAGCTTTTGAAGTCTAGAGGTTTACTTAGTAAGGAGATTACATATGGATGATCAAATTAAGGACATGGCAGAAGCATATAAGTTGTTAGCTGATAAGACCAGGCTATCGATCATTGCTCTACTCCGCGAGCGAGAGCTCTGCGTATGCGACATTACTGACATTACCGGTATGTCTCAGCCGAACGCCAGTCAGCATCTCCGAAAATTAAAAGCTGCCGGGTTGGTCAATGAGAAAAGGAAAGGCCAATGGGTGTATTACTCACTGAATGTCATTGATAAACCTTATGTCCAATGCATTTATGAGCATTTACCTTCCATGAAAGAGCAAATCGAAGCGGTAAAAGGTTGCTGCGAAGTACAGGAGGAAGTATGACAATCATTGCTATTTTGATTTTTCTTGTAACACTTACATTTGTGATTTGGCAGCCAAGAGGACTTAATATCGGTTGGTCAGCTATGGGGGGAGCCATTCTTGCACTCCTATTTGGAGTAGTATCGCTTACCGACGTTGGAACGGTTACCAGCATTGTATGGAACGCTACACTCGCATTTGTTGCCATTATCCTTATTTCCTTGATTCTTGATGAAATTGGTTTTTTTGAATGGGCAGCTCTACATATGGCTCGTCTTGCACGCGGAAACGGGACATTAATGTTTGTATTTATCATTCTACTCGGAGCAGGTGTTGCAGCCCTTTTTGCCAACGATGGTGCCGCTCTAATTATCACTCCAATTGTTCTTGCAATGGTAAGGGCCTTAAAGTTTGATGACAAAATGATATTGCCTTTCATTATGGCCAGTGGTTTCATCGCGGATACATCATCTTTGCCCTTGGTAGTAAGTAACTTAGTTAACATTGTATCCGCCGATTATTTTGGTATCGGTTTTGCAGAATATGCAAGCCGTATGATTGTTCCAAATTTCTTCTCCATTCTCGCGAGCCTTATTGTTTTGTATCTGTATTTCGGCAAAAGTATCCCTAAAGATTATAACCTTAAGGAATTAAAGAAACCGAATGAAGCCATTAAAGATATGAGATTGTTCAAATTATCTTGGGTCATTTTGGGTCTCTTGCTTGTAGCGTACTTTGTTAGTGAATTTTTCTCCATTCCCGTATCCATTGTTGCAGGTATCGCTGCCATTGCGTTTCTTATTGCAGCCAGAAACAGCCCAGCTATTCATACAGCAAAACTCGTGAAAAATGCACCATGGGCAGTTGTTGTTTTCTCCATCGGTATGTATGTCGTGGTTTATGGACTGCGTAACGTGGGACTTACAGATGTATTAGGCAATGTGATTCAAGCTGTTTCAGACAAAGGGCTCTTCGCGGCTACGCTTGGAACGGGTTTTATTGCCGCGATCTTATCGTCGATTATGAATAACATGCCGACAGTGATGATCGATGCACTTGCCATCAAAGGAACACAAACACAGGGAGTGATTCGGGAGGCACTGATCTATGCAAATGTGATCGGTTCCGATCTAGGTCCGAAGATTACACCGATCGGATCGCTTGCCACCCTGCTTTGGCTGCATGTTCTATCTCGAAAAGACGTGAAAATCAGCTGGGGGTATTACTTTAAAATTGGTATCCTGTTAACTGTACCCACACTATTCATCACCTTATCGGGGCTTTATCTGTGGCTTTATTTTATAAGCACTTTTGGTGCAAATGTTTGGTTGCCAATCGTCGTGGTCTGTATCTTGTTTGTCGCGATCACCATACTTGTTAAAAACGTAATAAGCCTGAAGCAAACTAAAAGAGCTCAGTAACATAACTTGAAGGAGATCGATAACCATGGAGAAGAAACCGCTCGTATATTTTTTGTGCACAGGAAACTCTTGCAGAAGCCAAATAGCTGACGGATTTTTAAATGCACTTGGCAGTGATAAATATGAAGTGAAAAGTGCCGGGCTTGAAGCACATGGACTAAATCCGCGTGCGGTTCAAGTCATGAGCGAAGCTGGTGTGGATATTAGCTCAAATTCTTCGAATGTGATTGATCCGGAAATTTTAAATCGTGCTGATTATGTGATTACGCTTTGTGGGCACGCAGATGAACATTGTCCAGTGATCTCCAACAAGAACGTAACCAAATGGCACTGGGGATTTGATGATCCAGCCAAAGCAACGGGAACGGAAGAAGAAATTATTGCTCAATTCCGCAGTGTTCGGGACTCGATTAAAAATCGCATTGCACAATTCGTAAAAGAAGGTAAATAAGGAGGCAAAGCTGATGATTAAGAGAATGCATGTAGCTTTAAACAGTACCGATCTTACTAATTCCTTAGATTTTTAACATGCTTTTTTTGGAACAGAGCCAACCAAAATCAAAGACAACTATGTAAAGTTTGAACTGGAAGAACCAGCCCTACATTTTTCGTTAAATGTTCGACCCTTTGAAAAAAAAGGTGTCCTTAATCACTTGGGCTTTCAGGTGAATAACACCGAAGAAGTTTTGGCGATGGGAGAGCGGCTGCGTGAAAGCGGATTGCTGCTCATCGATGAGATGAACACGACCTGCTGCTATGCAGTGCAGGATAAAGTTTGGGTCTACGATCCAGACGGTAATGCATGGGAGATATTTTACACAAAGGAAGATTCGGAATTTGATTCAGCAGGTGAGCAAAATGACCTTTCGCTGTGCTGTGCTCCTCCAAGCCAACCAGTAAAAGTCGAGTTTGGTTCCTTTTCTAAAGGTGGAAGAAAATGATCGAAGAGAAGCAATATCACGCTCTTCATGAAGACAAGATTTTTATGGGTGGAGCAGACGACGTCGAAGATATGGTGAAAAACGAAGGCGTGGAGGTGGTCGTTGATCTACGCGGTGAAGCAACAGGCTGTGCTTATCCGGAAGCAAATGTGGAGTGGATCCAAATTCCACTTGGAGATAATGCAACTGATGGCCAAGAAGTATTATTTAAACGGGCAATCGATGAGGTCGTAAAAGCCTATAATAACGGTAAAAAGGTTGCATTTCACTGCGGCGGAGGCAAAGGACGCACTGGAACGGTTGCCGCTGGCACACTAATTGAACTCGGCATTGCCAAAACAATCGACGAAACCGAAGTAAAGGCGAAAAGCATTCGCAGCATTATTAAGATTAAACCAGATCAGAGAGAATCGCTTGAAAAGATCTTTGGAGAATAACAAGGGTGACTTTATGATTATTTAAAGGCGTTTGAAACGCCATAAATTACATAATGCGATCATATTTACAACGTGGTAAGGTTTAATTGGAGTGATCTAAATTGATAAACAAGCCGATTAAACCAATGCTTTTACAAAAAAGCGATACTGTTCCTCAAGGGGATTATATTCACCAAATGAAATTTGACGGACATAGAGCTCTTTTGCATTATCAAAATGGCTGTGTACGTATTTTCACGCGTCATGGCAATGAATGTACGAGTCAATATCCAGAAATGCAAAACTTAAAATTAAATGCCGATGAATGTATCTTGGATGGCGAAATGATTGTACTTGATGAAAACGGTAAACCATGTTTTGACTCGGTTATGGAGCGATTTCTTACCAAGAATCCCGAGAAAAGATTTCAACGCGTACATTCTCTGCCGGCTCATTTTGTAGCCTTTGATAACCTTCTTCTTAACGGAAAAAATGTTATGTATACACCTCTTGAAGCAAGGCTGGGATTACTAAATGAAGTTGTAACTTCTGGTAACATAATTTCAGTTTGTCCAACATTTGAGGATGGAAATATGTTGTACGATAACGTCGTGCAGCAGTCATTAGAAGGTATCGTAAGTAAAAGGAAATCAAGTCGTTATCAGCTTGACTACAGAAGTGAATCATGGGTTAAGATCAAAAATTATCAATACGAAACCGTACAAATTAGTGGAATCAGGAAAAAGGACTTCGGATGGTCTCTTGTAAAAGATGGGAGGTATGTAGGAATTACAGAATTTGTTCCGTCTGCGGAAAGACAAGCCTTCCATAGTATATATAAGCAGCTTGTAGTTAAAGAAGATTCCAACTGGATTCATTTGGTTCCTCAAATATCATGCAAGGTTAAATTTCAATGTTATACGAAGAAGGGATATTTGCGATCTCCATCTGTGATGGGGTTTGTTTTGTAAACATAAAATTTCATGCCCAATTACCGAGTAATTTTTAGAAAAGCTACCCAATTACCGAGACGTTAATTGCAGCCTAATATTTATTGATAACATAAAATCAAATAATCCCTTACAGCTTGTACATCTAGGGGTTTTTCGTATCGGGAAATAGGTAGGTATCCCATGGGATACCTACCTATTTCCCGATACTTTTTTTGATTTTCCTACCTAAATACCGAGATGTGTACACAAAAAAATAAACCGCTATATTAATCGGTTAATTTCTAAAATTAGATTAAATTAGATCGAAAGTTATAATGTAAGTTATGATTTTTATCAATTGTTATTGATTGGACAAATTCCAATAGAAATTCCCTGATATTTTTTAAGTTACTTTCGTCCATTTTTTTGATATCTACAAGCCGAGCAAGGGATACTTGTTCACTATCTTCAATTGTCCGTAAATACTTTAGACGCTTACTTATGGTATTAATTTGCTCGTAAAGAGAATCAATTCTTACAGATGTATCATTTATTGAATTTTTAATAATCCTTATCATTGATTCTTGATTTTCGGATAACGATGTGAATGTATTGCTACCTTCCTCAGTTTCTCTAAAGATTCCTTCGGAAGTTTTATTTAATTTTATAACTTGATTCTCCAATTTGATAACATTAAGTTCAAGATGATACTTCTCTGTTTCCAATTTTGAGCATTCATGTTGAATATTATTTTTTAGTGCTTTTACAAGTTGATCCGAATTGATTTTACTCAGTTCTTGGTTTATTTTCTGTATAACTATCGGATGTATTCTTTCTGCATCGACCATATTATTACAGATGTCACAAAAATATATTCTTTTCCCATATGGTTTTCCTTTTTTGGAGTAGCTTTGCTTATTTAATGTCTTTAGTTTGTTTTGGTTACAGTCAGCAAAAGCACAAACTATAATCCCATTCAAAAATAAACTGGTTTTATAGTGTTTAGGGGTAATTTCTTTCATAACTTTTTTTCGATAAATTTCCCAACAATATTCCCATTCTTCAATAGTTATTATTGGTTGAATTATAATACTTTTCCCCATTATCCATTTATCTCGATCCATTTCAACTCGTGAGTGTTCGTTTGTTCTATATATGCTAATATATCCAGCGTAAAAAGGACTTGTTATAACAGCTTTTACATGTGATTTTGTCCAATTCTTGCCTTTACGTGTACCTGGAGGTAAATTTTTCGCTATAGAAGAGAATCCTTCGTGTTGAGTGTATTCTTTAAATATCCTTTCTACTAAATAGGCATCCTCTGTTTGCTTAAGATTTCCAGTGTCGCTCTCATACATATAACCGAATGGAGCTTTACCCCCAACCCAATCACCACTTCTTGCCAACGATTGAATAGCATTTTTAGTATTTTTCCGAATTTTTTGAAGTTCATATTTAGATATCCCATCCTGAACAAAATGAATCATTAAATCACCTGTATCATATACACTTTCATCGATGGTGATATAAATAGGAACTTTCTGTAGTGACATACTGGTTCTAATTATTTGCCCGTGAAGAGGATCACGGGTTAATCGGTCACGATGATACGTAACTACAAAATCGAATAAGCCTTGATCTGCATCCTCAATTAATGCGAGCATCCCTTTTCGTTTAGACAAATCGTCACCGGATTTGGCCGGATCAATATACTTATCAAATTCAATATGACAGTTATATTTTAAAGCAAATTGTTTAGCTGAATCTTCTTGCGATTTCATCTCTTGATGGTCTGTTGAATGCCTGCCATAGAAGACCCCACGCTTACCAGTTAAATCAGGTATTTTCAAAAGACATAGCCTCCGCAATAGAATATTTAAAAGGGTGTTTGAATGTTATATCCAAATTTGAGTCAGAAATTGCTATCTCAGCAATAATTCCTGGAATGATTTCATTTTTAAGTTTGTTCTGGTCCCTATTTATATTTAATAAATCGGGTAATTCAGAGTTCTGTATAAATTGTTCAGCTTTTTTAGGAAGTTGTTTTAAACGAAAAATCTTCTTTTCTAGGTATTCATGTCCTTTTCTACTTGTTTCTAACTTTTTATCTAACTGTAGCAGTAAATCACTTAACTCCTGATTATCTTGTTGTTCAATCCACATTAGAGTTTTTTCGTTAAGTGTTTGACTTAGATTTTCAATTTGGGTTTTTAATAATATTAGTACGTGAGCTAATTTCCTTGTTTCTTCAACAATGTCTTTTTTGAATATCTCAAGTGTGTATTGATGAGATAAATTTTTTAAATAATTAGTGGTTTCTAGAAAGATCATCATTTCAAGACGAGTTTTTTCAAATTTAAGGTGGGGATGAGCTTTGCATTTATAATAGCCCTTAATATCATCATTGTATTTGTTTCGAATATTTGTCATGTGTTCACCACATTCTCCGCATTTAACATCAAACAAAAAAACCAAGTCATCTTGTGATTCCTTTGTTTTCTTTGTTTTCTTTGGTCTACTTTCTAACTTTAATTGTGCTTCTTCCCATAACTTGTCACTAACCATTCTTAAATGCTGTGCTTTGTCGGAAACAATAGTTTGTCCCCCCGAGACATAAACGCGAATTCCTTTATACAGTGCATTTTTTAAGATGCTTTTAAGATCTGAGTCGTGCCAGAGCTGTTTTTTTGTTTTCTGCGAGTAGTTGTTAACATGTCTTACAAAATCACTAAACTTATTGAAGTCCTTATACACAAAATCCTCAAATATTTGTACAATTACCTTTTCTTCTTCTTCAAGTTTAATTTGATCCCCGGCTTTGGATGGATTTACTTTATAGCCAAACGATTGAGGACCCGCCGCTTTTAGGCCATCGCGTGCCATACTTTCTCTGGACTCAACTAACTTCTTAACGATGCGTTTGCCTTCTTCTTGGTTATAACCTGCAAGAATTGTTTCAATTAACTCACCTTCATCGGTGTACAGCATTGGCACTTCATTACCAGAAGTAAAGATTACATTGACATTTTGTGCCTTGAGCTTCCTATAGATTGTAAGATGTTCATTTAAATTTCGAGCTAATCTATCCCTTCTATAGACCAATAAATTTGCAACTTTGCCCCGATCAATCCAATCCATGAGAAGAGTTAGTTCTTCTCTTTCCTCAGCTTTTTTTTTCATTGCAGAAGTTTCGCTATCAATAAACTCATGGTCAATCACTAATCGATGGTTTTTAGCTGCTACATCCGCGTGGTCAAGTTGCATTTTAATGGAGAGTTTCTGCTTTTCAGTTGTAATCGAATTACGGTAATATCCAACGGTATGCAACTAGATCCCGCCTTTCAATAATCATCAGTTAAACATATGCTCGTATCCAACTCATTTATTAATTGTTCTTTAATGGACTCAACGTATATCTCAAACCATTTCTTAGCCGCCTCCGGGTCATGTACAAAACTTACAGAAGCAATTTTAAGTTCTTGTTGTTTATTCTTATTGGTCATTTAGAGTTCATCCCCTTCTTATTTAAAAACAGTTTGATATCTTATAATATAATCAAATAACTATCTGATTATACATTAATGTGTTTAAAGGTTTCAGTGAGAATGAACAAGGTGTAAGGTTAAGCAAAAATTTATCTAGAGAAAAGAATCACTGGTTTTAAAATATTCGAAGCATAAAAGTTTGGAGAACTGCATAGTGTTTTAGAAGTTAACCTAAAAATGTGGTTAACCAGAAGATGACCACAAGTTAACCTGGATTCTAAGTTAACCCCACTGGAGGTTTTTATGGAAAAGGAAAAAGATAAGACGGAAAAAGATAAGACGTATGGTGTTAAAGTAAATCCAGAATTATTTGCTAGGGTAGAACAAATTTATGCTGACTCCGGTTATGACACACAAAAAGACTGGTTTGAAAGTGTTATCAACTCTTATGAAATTCGGCAAAACAGAAATGGCGGTAAAAACACATGGTTTAGCGGGGATCTAACTGCCATTGAACGTCAAATGCTGCGTACTCTCTCTCTAGTGCATGAACTGATCAATAAAGCATCGGATGAAATGGTTGTTATCAGTCGGGAATTCCAACAGGAGAAAGATGAAAATGAGTGTCTAGTCCAGAATATGAAGAATGAGCTGGAAGCAGTACAAGGAATGTTACTAAAAACGGATGATGAAAAGAAGCTTGAAGAAAATCAGATTCAGGTATTGAAGAAGGAAATTAATAACTTGAATGAAAAAAGCCTGGGCTGGCAGCTAGCTCTAGACGAAAAAGATAAGGAAATTCGTAGGCTAACAGTCGAACTTGAAAATGGACGGCAACAAATTGATCCAGCGAAGGTTAGAAACCTAGAGGAGCAAGTTCGATCCTTACAATCAGACTTGGATAAGAGCCAACTCATTCAACAAGGCTCTGAAAAACTTCTTGCTTCTGAACAAGAGAAAATTCAAGTATTGAAGCAGCTGCTCATTGAAAAATCGGAAAAATTTCAAAAAGTTCCAAAAAAGCCTCGCAACAAAACAGAAGAAAAAATCGAAGAACAAATCGAAATCCCTGTCGTTTGATTACGGGTTCCCGTTTTAAGGTGCAAAAGACACAAGAATTGAAACAAATGGCGACCAAACTGGTCGCCATCGTCTTTATTGAAAATAGTTTGAGTAATCTGACTGATGTCAATGCAACTTTTAAGTATTTAGATTGGCACAGTCATTCTTATTTTATGCTTCCTGAACTTCTAAAATCCCGTAGTAAACTTTCAGATGTTTCACCGGAATTCGCACAGGATACTCTTTCGGTTTTAGAGCGGCTTTCAGAAGGAGACCCAGAAAGTGTAAGAGTGGTCTTTTGGTTTGACAATTAATCTGTAGTTTTCGAATCCGCCAAAATACAATAGCAAATACATTTGCATGTTAACGATTATTCAATATGTCATTGTCCATTGTAACCGTCATTTTACTAAATGGGGGTGAAATCATGTTTTTCAGTAAAACCAAAATGTTGTCTTATTTCGTTATCATTCTAGGAATAGTGCTTATTATTTATGGGCTTTGGCAGTATTATGGTGTTCAGACTTTTTACTCGGAATTCTCTGAAACTGCGAGTGCTGTGAAAAAAATCATTTTTCCTGTTATTGGAGTAAGTTTAATATTAATTGGATATTTATTTTCAAGATTCGTTCGTGATGTGCAAGAAGAGATACATCTGCTTCGTACTGAAATAAGTTATGAGTTAAAAAAGTTGAAAAACTCCAAAAAAATCCCCTAATAAAGAGAGCCTCGTGCCACTAAGCCACCGCAGAAGATATTCTGGAGATATAGACATGTCGAAATCCAATTCGATTTCTAATTTAAGATGAAAGACTAAAAAAGCAGCTTAAATTTTAAGAAACAGACAACAAATCAAATGGAAACTTTTTACTAATACCTCCGTCTAAGGAGTATAACATATTAGACGGAGGTCCTTTCGAATGAAACGACTGATTATTGTTATAGCTTTATTGCTACTCGCTGCTTGTGAATCCAAATCCTTTAATCTTACTCCGACTCCGCTTACTTCAAATCAAACCAATGAGCATATTGTGGAGTCTTCCCTTCTACCAACATCACCAGAATCAACTTCCGCGGCTACCCCCACACAGTCATTTACCGATCTGTCAGCCACCCTTATACTAAATAAGAACGGATTTAAATTGGAGTCGGAAACCAAGGACGGAAATTTTTTTGTTATGCAAACATTACAAATTCCCAACAGCCCAAGGGTCGTCCATATCATGCGAAAGATCGATATCAATGAACTCAATCAACGTCATTACCGAGAAAGTGTTGTTATCATTCATCCAGATACCCAAGAGATGCACGTTTATTCTATGACGAATTCACCTATTACTGATGAATACTCGGTGGATTCTGTAGCCAGAGTTTACGGTTTTATTGATGATCAACGAATGGTTTACGTAGCCGTACACGGGGATAATAAAACGAACAAAACAACCTACTCTATCGATACCCTGAATGTTGATACCGGAAAAACAGAAACTTTGTTTGTGAACCAACCTAACGATATATCACAGGATTTTTTTACACGGGGATGGCTAAATGAACAACGCGATACCTTAGTGCTGTCTAGCTATAAAGGCGGACAGATGTGGATCTTCGATTTAAAACATAAAACAAGCCGTTTAATGAAAGGCAGCTACCCAAATACTTGGCCTCAATACAGTGTGCACCCTGCTCCTGATGGAAATTCCTTTTGGTTTGAAGATAAGCTATATGATTTGCAAGAAAAGGTCATTGCTACGATCGATATGGGCAAGGGCTTTAGGATGTATCCAGCTGTTCAATGGCGTAAAGATAGTCAATACATGGTCTATCACTTTACCTTTAATAAAGATTTAAAGAATGTTCTTGGCGGGGAAGACGGTATGATTATTGCTCCACAGGGGATAAAGTTCATGAACTCCGTGGGTAAAATAGTACAGAAAATCGAAATGGATAAAACCTCATCTTGGAGAGTTGAACTGGCTGGCTGGGTAAAGGGTAAGGATTATGCTGTGCTTCAATACTATCAACTGCATATAAAAGCCGAGGGAAATACACCCACAAAAACCGATATAAATTATAAGTTAATTAACTTGAAAACAGGTGAACTTATACACTTACAGCAAGCCGATCAAATGGAACAAATTGTTCAACCTGATTGGTTAGAGTCTTCTCAGTCATCACTAATTACTGTCGACCTATTCAACAATCGCTTTTGGGGTTTCAACGAGTCCGTAATTCAGCTAAATAACACAGCATCGGATAAACCAATGTGGGTACACTTTGACTATGGTACCTTTGTAGCTACCTTATATCAATATGTTGATAAAACCCATCAAATGAACAAACACCTTTTGGAGAAAACACAGAATATAGCATTCATATTATCTAGTAAATGGATCGTTGACAGTGAAATGAATTATACGCGAATTTCCGATTCAGCTAACGGAGAATGATAGCGGCGAATAGCTGGTGCATCGGTAGCCGTTTTTTTGTTCCTCCGTCAAAACGTATGCTAAACGTGCAATGTGTGATGCCGATAAACTCGACGTAGTTATACCCCCGGCTGCAGCACGTAAGTAACCGTTCCGCCTTCAGATCCCCAACGTTGACCCACGGACCCGAATGATATTGATACCGTCACGCGTCCTTTAGTTGAAGACAAATTGCGTTATGCCGCAGCCGGATCAACGATCCTAATATAAGCTAAGAGACGTTCGCAGTTTGTTCTGTAACTTTTTCCATTTGTGTGCGTATCACAGTGGTAAAGAATTGTTTCGAGGGGGACATAATATGGAATTTATAAGCGTTCTTCTTGTTCTTCTGGGATGGATGATGTTATTCAAGCCGTCAATAATATGGTCCATTACAGAGAATTGGAAGTCTAATGATGCGACAGAGCCATCGGACTTGTATGTAAAGTCAACACGCTTTGGTGGGATTATAGTTACACTTGCCGGTTTAAGCGGTGTATTGATTTTTTGGTTTTTATAAAAGAATAACTTATCACGTCGTTGAGCTAACGGGCAGATTAGTAGAAAAGAAATTGGCAAGATCATTTCACTCTGTTACATTAGGAAAAACAATGCTTAAAATTAGACCGTATCACAAGAATTGAAAATCCGAACTTCATCAAAAAAGGAGAGTAAACAATGCAAGGATTTATTTTAGCTTTGGTAAGCTCTTTTATTGGCAGTTTCCTAATATTACGATTGTTCAGTCCCTGGGCAAAGACTTATTGGAAAAAGGATTTAATAATTGCTATTGTTCAAGCAACTGTGTTCACAATCATTCTGGTCACCTTATCTCATAGCACTAACACAAACAATTTTTCGGAAATAATCAGTGCTTTAGGAAGAAATACTACTGAATTAAACAGAGAGCCAGGTATCATTCGTTCTGGTACGGCAAGTGATCAAAATCAAAAATTAATTAAGGTCGGTATTGGTATTGATCGTACTAAAATAACGGACTACCGACTAAAACAAGTGGTTGAATCGTATCTAAGCAATTCCGCGGCATTAACCAATGAACGTGATTGGAAGAAATTACTGTTGCCATACACGTTGAAGATAGAAGAAATCGGCGATAGCAATAACGGTAGAATACTAGCCGAAAAGCAGTCTGGAGGGATAGAACTTACATGGAAAGAATGAAGTTAATCAGTTTTGAATAAACGGAAATTGTGAGAGGCCCAGGGAAGTGATTTTATTTATTAGGTGATCGTTTTTTAATAGCTGGATCAATCTTCTTTTTATCTGGAACTTTCCATTTGGAACGGTATATATGGCAATCGCAAATTATGTTCCACATATGGTGGGAATGGAGTGATCCTCCAGGGAAATTTTCATTAGTTTTGGATACAACAATGATGAGAAAACCCTATAAAATTAACTTTTTGTTTATGTTAATCTGTTTAATGCTGTTTGCGACTTCAATGAGTTATCGAATATGAAACCAGAAACTGTAAAAACGGACACATCTACTGGTTAATTTGCAATTGAACATTGAACTAACGAGGAACGATAGCGGCGAATAGCGGTTACTATCGGCAGCCGTTTTTTTTGTCCGTGAAAACGTATACTAAACGTATGATGACGATAACTCGGCGTGTGCTACCGCGGCTGCGGCATGTGAGCAACCGTTAGCGAACGTTTCCTTCCGTAAACTGACGCTGATTACAGTAAGTAACGCGGCGGCGAACGTCATCCCCACGAAACCCGCTGCTGGACGTTGGAAGCATTAACGGCAGCTACTTCTGGAAACGTACGTGTCAGTTTGTCGTCGGTAAATAGCGGTAATATGCAAATACGCCTTTGGGATGACCCCTTTGGGCGTTCTTATTTAGAAGTAACTTACCCGTAATCCTAATCAATCCAAACGAAAGACGATTTCATTCCCTTGGGTCGGTTTATCCTTCAAAGGTTACTTACTGAAGCGGAACATCGATGATCCATGGGCCTTTTACGACCTCTGTTTTTACTCCCTTATAGATCACTGACCAATCAGAAATAATGATATGAAGCTTGGTAGCATCCTTCGTTACCGGATTAAACTTAGCAAGCCCTTGAATAACTCCGTTTTTTTGTCCACTTTGCTCAACGCCTTTATTAGGTTCAGGTGCAATTTCACTATTTCCGGCCGCTCTGGCTAATGACATCTGAAATCCCATGGGTGCTTCTAAATCAGTGAGGAAATCAAAGTATACCTTTGTTTCATGCTCATTCATCTCGATGCGTTTAAGCACAAAAGTAAGTTCACCTTTTTCTGTTGGAAGCTGAGTTTTTACTTCATGCTCGATTGTTTTTATTTGAACAGCATCAGGCGGATATTTAACAAAGAAGCGTTTTCCGCCTCCGCTCACTGTTGAATGGTCAAAAACAATATCACCGAACTCGACTTGATACAAACCAGGCTTACCGCTTTGCGTCCAGGTAGTCGTTGAGCGTATTGTTTCTCCAGGTTGTATAGTTTTGTCACTCAAATTAGGTATTAAAATATGATCATATTTATTTGTGGGCTCCGTAGCGGAGCCAACCAAAATATTTGGAGTGTTGGATATATGAAGGGATTCACTCCAAACGTTCTTTATATTAATAACGAAGCTGACGGTCTCGCCTTGTTTATATTCCTCACGCTCTGATGTGATTGTCCATTCTAAATAACGCGGAGCTGGACCTTCCTTTATAATCGCTGGACCTTCCTTTTTAATCGATAAGTTATTACTTTGGTCCTGACTCAATGCAGGTTTATCGCCACAACCTACTGACAGGACTATAAGCAATATCCAGACGATGGATAACCATAATTTTCTCATATTAACCCCCCGCTTCTTACAACCATAGACGTTATTGGTTTGCCGAAGTTGCATGTCATATTGACTCTGGTAACATTAATGCTTGTTTTAGCGGCGGCGAACGTTATCCCCACGGAACCATGAGATATAGTGCAATCGTAGCTCACATATAACAGCCCACTTTCAGATCTCCTAACGTTGACCCCACGCACCCGAACGATTTTGGTACAGGGCTGGTTGCAAACGTTATGCCCCGCAACCGGATCAACGATCCTAACACAAGCTAACGTGCCCAAGTCCGTGGTCGCGTGAATTGAACGTTTCGCCGCCAGTTATATGCGAGGATCATACTGATGCTGCTTACAGTGATCTACTAACGGTCAGGTCAATTAACGGATACGACGACCACATAGTTCAAGTCGTCTCTCGGCTTTCAGTCGTGCCTTTATGAAGTCGATTTTGGGAAATACTTGAGCACTATCGTTTTCCTTGGACTTTTGAATATAATACTAGTCCCCATTTCCCTGAGAAAACTAGGTCATTATTCGTTCTGGGATCTCCATTACTAAATACCACTACTGTATGATCGGGACCATCATCCCCATCTCCAATTGTAAACTTTCCTTTATCACATTTTACATAACTTAATTTCATCCCGGGTTCGAAGGCGGTGTCGGGACCTTGAGTTTGATAACTTTCTCCATTCCAATTCAAAACTTTAGGTGGTTGTTCACATGAAGCCGATTCTCCAACAGCAGTTTCTGATACGTCTTTTTCCCTGCCAGTCCACAACCATGTATTGAGTTCAGGAGAACGCAGACGGAGTGTTTTATTTGGATCCAAGATTTGAACATACACGATATCATTACTGCCTGGGGATAATCTGTACTCAGATCCGTTTGTAAGTTTGATTGTTAAAAAATTAGGTGGAATTGACTGAGTTGGTACTTGATTATCAAATCCTTCCGACTTGGCTTGACCCATCCAACTTGTGATTTTTTCGATAATGACTTTATCTTTTGCATTGCTTGGTAAGAGTGGTGCGGGGTTATTCTCTTTGAACATTACAATTTCGTATTGGAGAGATTGGATGTCGCTTACTTTTACAACGGGCAACTCTGAAGCATAAGTGTAACCCGCAAGTTCCTTATCCGACAATCCAAGCGTTTCCCCTAACTTTAACCAAAAGGCATGTCCCTTTACATCGCTTGACGACCTTACAACTTTGCCGTTTGAAAATTTAATTCCTTGGCACCCACTTGCTCTTGCATCTACTTCAAGCACCTTTTTTTCTCCTTTTTGGAAAGATAGGTGATAAACGATGCCCGTATCGTTAGGACAATTAACGCCACCTTCAGGAAACATTTGACGAATAGAAAGCAAATCATTGTAGAGGTCTTTAACAACCGACGCATCACTTAAAATTACAGGCTCTGCGATTGTTGTAATAGGTCGATCTCGACTAATTAGCACAGTGTCAGGTTGAACAGATGAATTATGCCAATTTATGATTGCGAATCCAATAATTATAAGCCCTATCGTGATAATACCCGCAATCTTAATCCTTTTCATTATCGACCCATCCTTATTCTGCATTGTGCCTTCTTAAACGTAAAGATTAGTCAATTTGTTGCAAGTTTACTTATAGTACTTTATTCTGCTGCCCGTCACTACAATGCGAGGCATATAGCGGCAATGACGTGCAATCGTTTCTAACTTATTCATGCCCGCGTTCAGATCCCCTAACGTTGACCCATGTCACCGAACGATTTGGTAGCGTCACACCCGTCTTGTTGGACGATATAATGCGTTATGCCGCAGCCGGATCAACGATCCTAACACAAGCTAACGTGCCCAAGTCCGTGGTCGCGTGAATTGGACGTTTCGCCGCCGTTTATATGCGAGGATCTGATGCGAAATATTCTGCTTTTAAGCCGTGGTGCAAGTTCAATTTGATTTTGTAATTAAGCTAACATGCAGGTTAATTAAAGAAAATATGATAAAGTATATATAGCTAAATTTCACTTTGGGACGTGATTAAAACGGATAAAAGCTTATTAGACATATATTTTGACTGGGAAGACAAATTAGATAATGACGAGTGGTATTTTAGTAATTCTTTTGAATCAATTACTAAGGACATGTCCTCTGAAGAAGCGTTTAACTACATTCCAAATGTCATTGAGATGTTATTTAAGTTAGATGATGACTTTTTGATTTGGGAAACCCTTTATTTCTTGATTGAACTTTATAATATTGCTAATACCACTCAAATACATCCATTCCTCGAAAGAAATTGGTCTTTGTTAAAAATACACATTAAGAAATATGATGACTCCTATGCTACTCCATTTAAGGAACTTAAAAGACACCTCAGAATTACAGAATCAACCGCCGATTCAACTAAACGGGTACGATAGCGGCGAATAGCGGTTACAACGGCAGCCGTTTTTTTTGTCCGTGAAAACGTATGCTAAATGTGTGATGACGATAACTCGGCGTATGCTACCGCGGCTGCAGCATGTGTTAGCAACCGTTAGCGAAGAATTGGTCGGTTCGCCGCCAGTTGTTGAATTTGTCATTAATTTAACAGGGCAGGAATAGTGGGAGCTTGTCGTAAGGCGGATAAAATCACATTTTCTCCTGCACATTGGAAAAGGTAATAGTATCTCAATTATCTTGTTATACGATGTATATAGTGTTACAATATATAAATAAGTTGGAGGTGATTAGCTTGGACAAAGAACTAATGAAGGGCAGTATTGATATTCTTTTACTATCAGAAGTTGGTACAACAGACAAATATGGGTATGAAATTGTACAATCACTCAAACATAAAAGTAAAGACACTTACCAAATGAGCGAAGGGACCCTTTATCCTGCCCTTAAAAGACTCGAACGGAAAGGGTTTGTCAGTTCTTACTGGGGAGATTCGGACGGTGGAGGAAGAAGGAAATATTACAGTATCACGGAACAAGGGCGAGCACAACTTGCAAATCAAATCAATGAATGGCAACAGGTTAACTTACTTATCCAAATATGTACGGGAGGCGTATAATGGAGCGAATTGATATCTATCTTAACGATCTTTTGCGTAAAATGAAGTTAAACGAAGCGGAAAGGTTGGAATTGTTGGATGAAATACGCGATCATCTTACGCTATCTACAAAAGCATATATGGAAAAAGGCTGTGATGTGGATGATGCAGCAAAAAACGCGATTCGTGATTTCGGGAATAGTGGGGTTATAAGTAAGGAACTGCAGCGTTCTATGCATCCCTTAGGATTTACTTTGCGTATTTTATTTTGGATTGCACTGATAATATACAGCTTGTATTTATGCAAAGTGAATTTTATTGGAACTTTAATTATTATGCCACATGGCGTTCTTACGACGTCAAAGGCTTTTTATCATTTTAGAGGACTTGATCTGATACCAATGAATAAAACCCTGAATTATATCGTAAATCGTGATCACTATAACTTTAACATTTGGTTCGAAAATACGTTTGGGAATGTGCTACTTTTCATACCATTAGGATTTTTGCTTCCAGCGTTATTTCGGAAATTCCAGGGTTGGAAAGCTGTCATTATCGCGGCAATGGTTATTACTATATTTATAGAGGCAGCCAAATATCTCTCAGGCATCGGTATTGCATCGACTGACAATGTTATGTTGCGAACTTTAGGAGCTATGATAGGATGGGTAGTTTTTTTATTGGGGAGAAATGCAGTTGAATTTACTGAAAAAAAATTAAGTTACTTTCATTTTACATCCCGCAAAGAATAAAAGTGACGTTAGACCATTCTCTTCAGCAGAGAGTGGGTTATATTTTGATGCAAATGTTACGTCAGCGACCGTCATCCCCACGAAACCTCGACCCCATTAACTGACGTGCTTTAACGTGATAAAGGATTGCTGTACGTGGACTTTACGTTGTTGACGACGAGTAGCAGCGGCTGCGGATATGACATCGGCGAGAAACAGTCACGGAACCGTTTCATAAACGCGGTCAACCTGTAGATTTAGGAATAACACCCGTAGGTCGTCGGGTTATGGTAGAATTAATGGACGTAATCATCACTGGAGAGCGATTTCAGGCTAAAAAAATGAAAAATGTCGTAGCCGCTGATTGGCTTGTAATAACACCGGATCGAACTGGACAAATTGATATACGTTATACAGTAGAAACACACGATGGTGCCTTAATCTATGTTCATTATCATGGTCGTCGTGATTTCACCCTAGTGAATGAGGGAATCGATGCTCCTGTTTATATCGCTCCCTACTTTGAAACGAGTGATGAACGGTATGCTTGGCTAAATAAAATTCAAGCAATCGGCAAGGGAACCGTAGTAGGAAAAAATAGGATCTATGAATTGTTTGAAGTCCTATAAAGGTTGTATGCATTTCATACAATCATGCATTTGCTAACGGAACACGATAGCTCCATAACAAAGATCAAGCAGGCTGCCGGTGATAAACTCGGTGGCCTGCTGTGCTAACGGGCAGTATAGTGGAATAGTGTGATAAAATAAATGTGTAAAAAAAAGGAGGTCTTTCTATGACAATTGGTTCCCAGAAAGATATTGATGGTCTTACGGAAATCGGTAAAATCGTTGCGTTGACAATAAGTGAAATGAAGCGTCACACACGTGTCGGAATGACGACTAAGGAATTGGATAATATCGGAGAAATATTTTTAAATAGCCGTGGGGCAGTGTCTGCTCCAAAAACAACCAAAAACTTTCCTGGCAACACGTGTATCAGCATTAACCGTGAAATTGCTCACGGAATACCGGGAAATCGAAAAATTCAGCCGGGCGACCTTATAAACATCGATGTTTCCGCTGAACGTGGAGGCTATTTTGCGGATGCGGGACACTCTTTTCAAATGCCTCCATACAATTCATCTTTAACGCGTCTCTGCAACTATACTCACAATACAATGATGAAGGTTATTTCTTCACTCAAACATGGAGTAAAACTGAACGAAATCGGCAGGATAATTCAAACCGAAGCTGAAAAAGGAGGATATAAAGTTATAAATAATTTGTGCAGTCACGGTATTGGGAAATCCTTACATGAGAATCCAACAGATATTCTTCCTGTTTATAACAAGCACGATAAACGTGTATTGAAAGAGGGGATGGTTATTACTATTGAGCCTTTTTTGTCAACGGGTGCGGATTATGTCGTTGAGCAGTCGGATGGGTGGACTTTATGTCTACCGGACAGCAGCTTTGCGGCACAACAAGAGCACACCATAATTATTACAAAGAATCAACCCATCATCGTGACTGTGGCTTAGGAGAACGATTGCGGAGCAACTATAAGTGCTGTTGCTCTTTTTTTTATGTCTATGATTTACTACGCTAACGGAAACGATAGTTCAACAAATATGAGGTAGTCGTCACTCATTAGTCGATCCGTTGTTTTATTTATTGGGAAATGAATAATTAGTACCAAGTCATAATACCTTGTAATATAATATTGGGTGAAAGTACCATTAGTTTGGGGGAGGACTTGAATATGAAGTATTTCGAAGATAATTTGTACTTTACAAGAGAGCAATTATTAATTGAGATTTCGCATGTATCAGATGAAGTATTCAATCGGAAATTTGAAACAAATAAGTGGAGTATAGCCCAGATTTGTCATCATTTATTGAAGACGGAAACTTTGTTTACTAAAGCAATTCTTTTCGGGCTTGAACAAAACAAACGAGCTGAGACAGTTCGTAAACCGATTGAACAAGTATTAGATAGATCCAGGTTTATTAGTGCACCAAAAATTTCTGAACCAGGTAAAGGACCTTTTTACGTTCTTCAGATAATTCAACAATTAAATGATTCAAGAATAAATTTATTGGGTGTTCTAAATAAGATTGAAGACAAGTCCATTTTAGAGGAAATAGCTGTTAAGCATCCAGTGTTTGAAGACTTATCATTAGATCAATGGGTTGAATTGCTTTATCTACACGAGCAACGACATATTCAACAAATAAAAGATCAAAAGAAACTCCGCTAAACTAACGGAGAACTATAGTTTAATAAAGGATTTCTGTAATTAGGGGGGATAAAATGCTTGGTATTCTAATTTCTGTATTTGGTTTTATAATTGGTTCACTTATTTTGTTCTGGATCATCCGTAGTGCAATTAATGATTCAAATCTTAACTCCCATTTACAAGAGTTAAAGAACGAACTTGTAGAATTAAAACAAGAATTGAAATCATTAAAAAAATAGTCGGAATTTAACATGTGATCGAGAGAGGTTATGGAAGAGTGACATCGGCAGACGTTACTTCTTATGAAATAAACGTTCGCTAACGCTTTCTCACATGAGTAAACTGAACTAATGGAGAACGATAGTGGAGGAGCTTGCTTGGGGCAGCTCCTCTTTTTGGTTTATTGAAGGAGTAACGGGCAGGGCAGTTTAGCACAAATAACTAGTTATCCAGTTTTTAGTAAAAAAAGGGGTTTTCAGAAAGATTGACGAATGGTTTTAGTTATAACGTCCATTTTGAGAAGGAGTTGGCCTGAGTGTCAGAAAGAAACCCAAAGCTACTATTTGACCCGATGAAGCACCCCGAATGGATTCCACCTCAGACTGCAATATGGTATACAAATTTAGCTTTAGAAACCGGGGGGTACAAGTATCCTTGGAAGTCGGAATTTGAAGAACCAAGAGCCGAAATGATATTTGCAAATAAGATCTCCTCATATCTTAGTAATAGCTCTCGGGTACTAGATGTTGGATGTGGTCACGGTGAATTCACGACTGCATTCGCACACAAAGTAAAAGAAGTCATTGGTATTGATCTAATTGAAGGTTTTATTTCATCGGCAAAAAAAAGAAACACCAATGACTCAATTAACTTTATTGTTGTAGATGCTGATCAAAAGTTACCGTTTCCTGACGATCACTTTGATGTGGTATACACAAAAAAAGGACCCTGGTTATATCATAAAGGAATTGATGAAGGACATAGAGTTATTAAGTCTGGTGGAATTGCAATGGGACTGTATCACGGCGGGACTGATGGAGGACTTAGGAAACTCTTTCCTGGTTTGTATACTCCTTTTCGTGATGACCATGTCGAAATTATAAAAATCGAGTGTGAGCGAAAACTTTTCGAGAGTAGTTTAGAGAAGGTAGAGATACAGATTATCGAAGAAGTTGAGTACCTGTCGAGTCCAGAGGATGTATTAATCAAAAAATGTTTTGGTCAGAACGAGAAACTAAAGGAAATAGTTTGGCGTGAATGCCTAAACGACGTAGAGGAAATATTTTATAAAAACGCTACACCCAAAGGTCTAAAAGTTATAAACTATCATTCTCTAATGATTGGCAAAGCAATATAGCGTATTACAGTAAAGGGAATAGATATTCGATATTCCCATTAAGCTAACGGAGAACGATAGTTGAATGAGGCAGTTGCCTGTTTACTATGACGGACACGAACATCAAACTTCGGCATAAAGCATTTACTTGCTGAACTAACAGAATAGCGGAACAATTCAAACGTTGTTTCGTCTATATTGTTATGTTGAAAGGGGGAAAAGATATTGCGGCGTCCTCTGATTCTGTTCGCTTTGATTGGTCTTTTATTGGTTGGTTGCGGTTCTATAAAAACGTTCCAAGGAAAACTCGACTCAATTAAAGATGGCGTCTTTATTATTAATTGTTCCGACGAAGTTAATAATGGAAAAGGTAAAAACATCAACGGTATTGGCTACCTTTGTAACGTTAAAGTTACCAATAATACAAAGTTCCTTGATGAACATGGAACGACCTTAAAGATAACAGACTTCCCTTTGGAATCTAACATAAGGGTCGTTCTTATGCAGTCAGAAAATATCAAGGAAATCGAGAAAGGACAGCAACTAAATCTGGTGGCAAAAGAAATCATTTTGCTGAGCCAGTAATACGCTTTACAATCATTCGAGTATTCAACTAACGGATTACAATAGTTCAACACCAAAACGGCTGCCGCGGGGGGCAGCCGTCTTTGCGTTAACGGGCAGTATAGATGAAAAAGAGAAGGTGTAAAAAAACTTAGCACAAAGTTGCCAAGCCTTTTCTCCTAAAATAGGTTGTATGGAGTTCATTTTTTAATTAAATCGTATAACTCATTTCTTATCGTATCAGGAATTCGATAAGAAGATTGAATTCCTCCATATGTCATAATGCCATCACGCCCCCTAAAAGCAGAAACAAAGGAAGCCGGCTGATTTTTTTCAAGCCAGAGTAGGAAATCGGCATCATTTCCATCCTTAAAGCGAGTATGAATCCAATAATTTGCTGGGTTTTGATTAATCGGCTCCAGTTTTTGTTGAAGATCTAAGGCTCGCGATAATGTATTAATGAAGTTCTTATTGGAATTTGGCAACCAATGGACAACTACGTTTTTGCCTTGTGGGTCAGAAATGGTTACGTCGTAGACAGGTTTGCCGTTTATTTTTGGAATTTGTTTAACAAACCAAACTGATACCCCGATAATGACAATGATAATAACTATTGAAATTCTCCAAACCTGTTTTTTCATGTTTTTCTCCTGCTGTTCTTTCATGTTTATATCTTACTATAGAAAATTATCTTTTAAAGAAGCAAGAAGTAATAAATGGGTTTTATATAACAATGTGTTCTTCAACTGACGAAATAAACGGACAACGATAACTCAAGAAAGGAAATTGTACCAATAATAAAGAACTACCGCGGCAACTCTTTTTGATATGCTCTAGATCAGCTAAAGGATCCGTAGAACGTTATAAAAAGAGATATCTTAATCAAATGTTAAAACACCGGGCATCATATGTGTAAATTTGGAGTATAAGTGGTGATAATAACTTGAAAAAACTTATGTTCGTAGTTACCATAATCGTTCAGCTAATTTGCTTCAACGATCAAACGGTCCATGCTTTTGATGGGGCCGAAGTGTTTGACATCCAGAAAGGTGAAGTTATAAAAATAATAAAAAACTCTGCAAATTTGCAAAGTGAAGTTGAGAAATGGTTATCCTCGATTGCTGGAACAGTTGGCTCTTTAAAGATGGAGCCTGATAGCGGGATAGGATTAAAGATTGAGCTGGTTCCTCCTCTGAAAGTCGAAAATCAGTGGATAACAGGGACAGTTACTGAGGTTGCATTGTTTATAAGTGAAAAGGAGACGTATTATCCTACGCTTTTGATATTTACAAAAGAGAATAGTGTCATTGCTGTAAATATCCAATATGATTTAATGATGTTCTTAAAAAAGAATAAACTTTTTAAACCAGAATTTAATCTTAACAATCCGCCCAAAGATAAATAATATGCTTAAAGGTATCGGAGTTAATTTCTGGAAGAAGTAGTATTTTGTTATGCTAAACTGAGGGAAGAAGAATGATGGCAGCATGACGGACAGGCTGCAGGCATCATAGACAGTCTGCTCAATATTAACAAACTGTTGATAGGAGTGGAATCATGAGAAAAATTGGAATAAGCATTACGCCACAACAATTGATTGATATGTCAGACCTCATCGTTGTTGGAGAAATTAAGAAAAAGAATTATGAAGATAAACATATACAAGTTTTTATATCAGTGGAATCCGTTTTGCAAGGTAAGATAACCGAAAAGGAAATAGTGTTAAATCGTGATCTAAATATGATCCATGATTACACCTTCGATTTTCCAGAAAAAGGAACTAAGATAATGGTGTTATTGAAAAAAAAATATCCTAACGTAGGTTTATCTCTTACATATGCGAACAGTATATGTGAACTTAAGGAAAACAAAGTTACGTTATATAAGGGCATGGATTTTAGAAGTAAAAATAAGGGACACGAAGTGTTTTGGTCTCCCAGAGATTATGAGGCAACGTATCAAGCTTTTTATGATAATGCAGTAAAGGGGAACATCAGTACAGACAAAGCTATACAAATTGCACTTGATTATGCTACTAAGGAAACTAATTGGAAATGGAAATTTGCATCAATCGAATTAGTCGATAATGATTGGATTGTCTGGGTTAGAGCTGTTGATCATTTTGAAGCCATGAAAATAATGATAAATCTTCGTACTGGAAAAATAGGAGCGATACAACAAACGGAATAAACATTTGGACCCCATATTTCATAAATGGAGAAGGCTGCCAAACAATTACTATCGGCAGTTTTCTGAGCGAACGGGTGCATAATTAGGGTCTAATGGCAAAAAATACTCCTCATACACTTTATGAGGAGGGCTAATACAATGAAGGTAATTATCATATTTTTCAGTATTTTCATATCTATCCTAATTTGTAAAGTCGGATTTGCTGAACCAGAAGGGCAAAAACTACAAGCTGCATTTATTCGCAGCGATGATTTGTGGTTTAAAACGGATGATCTTGAGATGCAATTAACCAAAAACCAAAAGGTCAGTGCCCCAAAATGGTCTTCTGATGGAAAGTTTATTGCGTATTCCATTGGAGAACAACAACATGAGATATGGGTATACAGCTTGGAAAGTAATAAGCATTTTCGGATCTACCCAGACGGTGAAAATTATCAATGGTCACCCGAAAAGAATCAACTTGCATTTAAAGTAGGTGGAGTTTTAAACATTACAAAAGTTAGCCGCGATAATGTCGAAGCCATTAAGAACGTTTCTTTGGGGGTTGGTAACTATTCCTGGCTTCCAGACGGCAGTGGCTTTTTAGTTTCGTCCACATCTCAGTTGCTTCCAACCGGTTGGACGAGCGTAAAATTGTTTTTGGTACCGGCAGACGCCAATATGAACCGAAATAAGATCAAACATTTTTATACGCTTCCTCCAGAATCACCTAGTTTTTTTGCCATTGGCACAAGCATATTCAAGTGGTCAAACGATACAAAGTGGATTTCATTTATTGCAAATCCGACGGCATCATGGTCAGCGGATAGTAACACCTTATGCGTATTGTCTTCTGACGCCAAAAGATTTCAAAAACTGGACAAAACACTTCATTATCAAGAGTGGTTCCAATGGGCTCCAGGAAAGGACTCGCTCGCTTATATAGAAGGAGAAGGCAGAATCGCTATTCAGAATAAACATTTGAAGGTCAAGGATTTCCCTGCTTTGAAACCACCTTCCTTTACACCAAAGGGATTTGTCGATCGGGACTTTACATGGGTAAATGATCGCTTTATTATCGTTTCAAGGTCAAAGGAAAGTGAATGGTCGAATGACCCGGTGAAGCGACCATTACCGGCGTTATATCACGTGAACATTCAAAACAATGAACAGAGACAAATCACAAACCCCCCTAAAAAAAGCGGAGATTTTGGTCCCTATTTTCTCAAACAAAACAAAAAACTGACCTGGATCCGATCGGACGGGGAGCATGGGGATGTGTGGAATTCGAACCCTGATGGAAGCGATGCGAAAGTGTTAATTAAAAATATTAATACAGGCTCAGCGTATTATGAACGGCGGAGTTGGAGTCTCGTTGTTGCATGGTATGATCCTCATCATTAATGCAAAATATGGCTATCTGACAGGGGCCATTGTACTTTCTGGACACTTTATTGGAGAACTTGCCGGTGTTAAAATGGGGTGAATTACAACTAAATAAGGGGTTGGAAAAAAGCGTGGATTTAGATTTATTACGAGAAGCAATAGTAAGAAACAAAATGGATACAGTTGAAAGCATGTTAGAGGAGATAGGCAGAAATAAACTAAAAGAAGCCATTCCCCTACTCATAGAATATTTAAAAAGCACCGACAGTAATATTTTGAGAAATTCTATTGCAATTACTTTAAGTGATATTGGAAGCGAAGAAGCCATTGAGCCACTGATTGATATGATAAATCACCCAAAAACATTGGGAGCAAGAGGTACACTGTTATATGCATTGAAACCATTTGATTGTTCAAGACACTTAGAAACACTGGTTTTCCATTTGATAACAGGAAATTTTGAAGTCCAAGCTGAAGCATATCAACTTATTGAAGCTATGAACTCAGAAGTATCGGACGAAATATTATTAAAATCAATCTTAAAAGTAAAGGATGCTTTAAACGAAATAGAACGTCAACACCAGATAATTTCTGATACGTTAGAAAAGCTATTTAGCTTAAAGAAGATATAACTTAAATATATATCAACCAACTTCTTATTGTGCTAACAGGACACGATTGCGGAGCAACTGTAAATGGGTTGCTCCTGTTCTTTGTTGAACTAACGGGCAGGTTTGCTTAATACATTTTCACATGAAATGATGTAACTTTTTTGGCATTATATCGTCTATGTTAAAGTGGTATTTAGGTAAAGGGGAGCTTGGCATGCGTTTAAAAAAACCATTGTTTATAGCTTTAACGGGATTTATAGCTTTATTGATAGCATTCATTTATTTAACTCCTTTTGCGGGAAATTTAGTAGTAAATACAAGATTTGAAGGATACGCAAGGAGCGTTGACATTAAAATTATAAAAAAATCTCCACCGCTTCCTAGTGTAACTTCGGGGCAAACACAAATTCCAGTTATCCAAAGTAGTTATTGTTGGGACTATTTAGGGTGTGTAGATTATGTAAGAGGAAAAACGATGTTAAAAGGGATTCCCCCTACCGTTGTAACTCCTGAAGCAGATATTAAGGTTTCGTTTGCTTATAAACCAGCACCTAACGAGTTGAAAGAACAGCAATTTGTTGATGATAAAACGATACAAATTCCTTTGAATGATGGTTTTTTTAATGCCCCAAAAGAAAAAGGTATTTATTACTACGGCATTTCAGCATTCTGGAAAACCGATGATGGTAAATTTTCGAAAGGTGACACATCATCAGTTTTTGTTATAGAAGTTAGATGAGTTTTAACTAACGGATAACTAAATCACAATGACAGCTACCGACGGCAGCCTGCTCAGCTAACGGGTAGATTAGCTAAGAACAAGGTTATTTTGTTCTACTGTCGAATACAGTCAATTAAAGAAGATTAGATTTGCTAAGGAACTTCTAGGATTTACAGAGAGATGTATAATAAAAAAAGGTGGTCGATTATAGTAATGGGACCTGCACAAGGTATGCAAATTCCAATATGGGCTTTAGTTATGCCGATTTTATCTGTTGTCTTTTGGTTGTTGTTAATCGTTTCAATCATAATTGTTGTGGTTAACTCCCAAAAGACTAGTCGAAGTCTTCGAAACATTGAAGCGTTACTTAAGGAACTCAAAAAAGATAAAGACAACCATCATAATTAATGGGAACACGACCACCACTTTTGGGTGGTTTTTTCATTTTTCTATAAACCTTTAGAATGGCTATTCAGCTAAATAGCTCCATAACAAAGATCAAGCAGGCTGCCGGTGATAAACTCGGTAGCCTGCTGTGCTAACGGGCAGGAGAGTTTAATAAAAGAGTATCTCAAATTAACATAATTTACCCATTTGTGTTGTGAAACATTATTTTGAATTTACATGTCAATTATAACGGCAGGAAATTATTACTTGGGGGAAATTGATATGAATAAGGTATTAATAACAACAGTATTAACTTTATTTGTTATTTTAGGTTGTTCAATCACTCCAAAATCTGATGATAAGCAAATGTTACGCGAATACCACGGAGGTCCTGCTGTTTCTACTGAAGGTAGTGTAATCTCCATAATCGAGCTGAAACAATCAGAAGTAACGAAAGAAAGTACCATAGAAGTAAATGTGAAACTTAAGGCAAATGGAAAGATAAAGATAAATGGTACACCACAATTAAGGGTTTATAAGTTCGGTCAAGCCAACGGAGAAGAACCTTTGATGATACACAACATCGATCATTGGAAACAGCTTCCTCTGGGGGATAATGCAACTGTTGAGGAAAAGGTAACATTGACGGCACCTTCAGATCCTGGTTATTATCGAGTAGAGTTGAGCTTAGATTCATACGTTAGTAATTCAACAAACTTTTTTGTGAAATATCCGACGGATACCCTTTATTCAGGTACTTTCCCAGTCAATTTAAAAGTAGAAGCATTGGGACGAATATTGAAAATTGACAGCATCACAATGACCAGTAAATCAGCAACTGTAAGCTTTAGTTTGTCACCAGGTGTCCGCGGATTTGCAACGGAACTTGTTACTGATAACGGTAAGAAGCTGGTCGGCATTAGCTCTATTCCCTTTGACGAGAAAACAATTGTACAGGCAACTGCAACATTTGAGCCTATTCCGATCTCAGTCAAGAGCGTCAAATTTACTCTTTCGAATATACAATTAATGACTAATGTTGGGATTGTTGATCGCCCAGGTTCCTGGGAAGTTGTAATTCCATTGGAACAAGGGCATAAGAGTTCCTGATTAAGCTAACCAAAGCGATAGTTGAATAAATAACACAAGTAGGCTGCCGGCGATAAACTCGGTGGCCTGCTGTGTTAAACGGGCAGGATAGTTTAAAAAGAGGCACAAAAATAAAACTTTTTCATTTGAAGGATAAATTAGTCTTTCTAGAGTATTTTATTAGAAATATTTGTTGATCATTCAAGAACTAACCAAAGGGGAGATGGTTTGTTTGATAAAACTTATAAAGTATGAGGATCTTACATTGTTTAAGAAAGATGTGATCTCTTTCTTAGAACAACATGAAGCTGAAAACAATTTAGTATTAGGTGTCTTGCAATCTTTAAGTGAAAAAGATGAAAGTCCTCTTTTTATGTCTACTGTAATAAAAGACAACGAGATAGGGTTGGTCTTACTACAAACACATCCTCGTCAAATTATCTTATCAAAATCAGTATCTTTTACATCAAAGGAAATACACGTTATAGGAGAAAAGTTGAATAACACAATTCGAGAAATACCTGGCTTTATAGGTGAAAAGAAATTAACTACTGAACTAGCTATGTATATTTCGAACGTAAAAGGGATTCAAGCAAGTGTTTTTATGGACCAAAAAATTTATAAACTAGAAAAAGTTGAGAAAAAAACAAATACAAATGGAAAGCTTCGGAGAATTATAGAAAAGGATCATCACACCATAAAAGAGTGGGTATATCAGTTTTGCTATGAAACTAACCAACCTATAAGTATAGAAGAAGCAGATAGTAAAGCTAAAGTAATGATTAATAAAGGAAATTTAGTTGCGTGGGAAGTGAACGGAGAATTGGTTTCCATGGCTTATGCTACACGTCCAACCCAAAATAATATTACAATCAGCTATGTTTACACCCCGATTAGTGAAAGAAAAAAGGGATATGCCTCTGATTGTGTTTCAGCTTTCACTCAATTCTTGTTAGATCGTGGTTATAAAACAACAAGTTTATACACTGATCTCAGTAATCCTACTTCCAATAAAATTTATATTCAAATTGGATATGAAGCGATAATGGATTCAATCGTTATCCTTTTTAAATGAAAGTATTGAAAAATCGAATTTTGTGTCCCACTTCAATGTAGTTTGAAAACCTTCGCTAGTATCCATCAAAATAAAGTATTAAAATGGGTGGGGCGTTAAGCTAACGGGCAGAAATGTTGAACAAGATTATAAAACAAATGACGTACGTGGCAGGAGAAGTTCAAGTACAACGAGATAATCGAGCGACGCAACTAAAACCACCGTACGTGGACCGGTACTGGAGCGGGACTTCACGCTTCGTAGGAGCCCACTTTCTAAATTACTTCTTCAATTTTCGCACTTGTAAATATCCCCCAATAATCAATAAAATCCCTAAAATCCCTAAAATCCCTAAAATCCCTAAAATCCCTAAAATCCCTAAAATCCCTAAAATCCCTAAAATCCCTAAAATCCCATTACCAGCGTAGCTGTAACCAGGGGCAAACGTATGTAAATAAATGTATGGAGCTCCAAAATGGATGATGGATTGGAAAGATTCGTTCAAAAGACCAAACACTTAAATAATTTGCGTGGATGAGCTTGCTTCGTGCCTGTTCCTCTTTGGTTTATTGAAGTATCAAGCAGTTTAGTGTAACATTCCAATCGATGGAAGCGTTTTAATTTTAGTTATGATAAGAAAGTTATGTTAGTTCATTCAGTAGTGTGGATGGAGGTTCTTTAGTAGTGAAAAAGACATTAATAGGTAGCATACTTATGTTTACTGGGGCTTTGATATCTTCAGCTATTTTTATAACCGCAGCTTTGTATGTTCCAAATATCACCAATTGGCAGGGTTCACGGCTTTGGTATGCCATATTCGGTGCAAAACAATATGGAAATGAAGTTGTACAGAGCTTATTTTTAGGCGTCCCATTCATAGTGGGCATCATTTTGTTTGTTCTTGGTTTGATTGTATTGGTAGTTGAATATTTTAAAAAGGATTAATGCTCCAATAAACAAAGTCTTTAACGGATTTGAATTCTATAGGCGGATTTTTAGGAAGGCGTTATAATGGTATAATTTACCTAATGATGAATTGGAGGGATGACGAATGAATGCTGGTTTAATTATGGGTGCATGTGTATTAATTGGTGGTGCGATTGATTATTTTACAGGACATGAGGAAGTATGGGGGGGGACTTGGGGTCGGAGTAGGGTTATTGGGTATGGCTTACATCCAGATGAACAAGAACTCAAAGAAAAAAATGGCATGTGATATTCTACAATTCCATAAAAGGACGAAGGACTTCCCAACACCCCTAACGGGTTACGATAACTCAATAAAATACCCCATCAGGCTTCTGCAGATTTAATACGGTAGCCTGTTCAGCTAACTGGCAGTATACTGTGATTTAAAAAAAATATGTCAGAATTGGTTCACTTCCTAAAGGAATATAAATAACTAATTTGAAATCAGGAGGAGTTTTATTGAAAACATGGACAAAACATGAAGACCCCAATAATAAGTACGGAGCCACATTTACTTTGGGAGATAGAAATATAGTGTTGCCACCAGGTGCAATTATTTCTGTTACAAGAGGTGAATTTTTCAATATTCCACGCTTGATTATAAATGGGATTTTAACTCGATTCATTATGAAATCAATGACCAAAAATGAAGACCTGCTATATGCGGAGTTAACTGGTCAAATGCAAGGAGGAATTGGGCAAACAACGACTGTTTGGATAGATGGTAAGCGTATGAATCAATTCAGGACAAGAGGCTTCCACAATTTTGCTCGAAGATTTTTTAGCTGGGTATTTTATAGCGGAAAAGTGCAGTCCTATTTTTTAACGTGGGAGCATCAGGGGCAGCTTCCTGCTTCTGAGGAATTCACTACCTTTGTAAAAACTTACGGTCGACATTTTGATGGTGGTAAACTTGTTAAAAAAGCAAATCCACCTGATAAGGGGCTAATGACCTTTCCATAAAAAGGTCTTACACTGATGTATGGAGGTGAATATTATGTTTTCATTGGGTTATTTGCCCATAGTTATTTATTTTCTGTTGGAATTTTATAGAAGGACTCCGATAAAGAAGAAAAACAAAATCGTGGTTCAAGTATCTTAATTGGAGCAATGTTGACATGGATGGTCATAATTCCATCATTGATTCATTTTTTTTCTACTAATCAAGTTAATTCATTACTGTATATAGGGATTATTATTGGCTTATTAGGTGTTCGGATTAGGTATTCGTCGATGAAAAATCTCGGTCGTTTTTACAGTAGGAATATAGGAGTTCAGGGTGAACACTCGATAGTTCAGAGTGGATGGTACCAATATATTCGTCACCCAGGTTATTTGGGGACATTTCTTACTTATTTAGGGTTCGCAATTTCCACATCATCATTGACAGCCGTAGGAATCAACATTGTTTTGTTTTTCATTGCATATTCTTATCGCATAAATGTTGAAGAACAAACCCTTATTTCAAAATTCGGAGAAAAATACAGACAATTTCAACATAAAACGTGGAGACTAATTCCATTTTTATATTAAAAATTCGGGTTCCTTAATTTCCTTAACGAAGAACAATAGTGAAGGAGCTTGCAGTTTAGTAGCTCCTCTAATTCATTGAAGTAACGGGCAGAATTGCTGAACAAAACCAACTCCCAAAAAGAGGGGATTTTGACTTCCTTGGAGAAAGTACAAGGGCAATAATATAACTTATCTAGGAGGTCGTTGGGATGGCTATAAGAATTATTGAAAGAGAACACTCCCGTATCATTGGAATGAAGCTTGAAACTTTGTTGCAAGATACAAGAGAACACCAGATAATTCCGAAGTTCCAACAATCGTTTAATGAAAGACTAGAAGAGGTGAGCGGTGTTGTTGGTCTTCCAAATACATATGGACTTTTCATCGATCCGCCAAATTACAATCCTGATACTGACCTATTTACTTGGATAGCTGGTGTAGAAGTTAGTCCTTATGTAGAGCCGCCAGTAGGTATGATCTCATACGAACTTCCTAATGCGACCTATGCTGTTTTAGAATACCAAGGAGACATCGATAGAGCCGGTGATGCTTACGGGGAGTTGTATGAATGGATTAATAATTCAGAGTATGAACAAGCCGGAACTTACGGGTTCGAGTTGTATTCGACAGTCCACTCACCGTTAGAACGAGGAAAGGCAGTTTTTTTGTTACATTTCCCGATAAAGCATAAGTAATCACTGACTATTTACCAAGTTGAAATAGTTTTTCAACTAACGGATAACGATAGCTCCATAACAAAGATCAAGCAGGCTGCCGGTGATAAACGGTGGCCTGCTGTGCCAACGGGCAGGTAAGAAGTGTTTGGAATTTTATAAAGAAGTATTAAATGGTGAAATTCAATAAAGATATCGTGGTCAGTATGTATCAGTAGAAAGCAAGGAGGACTGTATTTGAGAAACATACTCAACATACTGGTTACATTTTTTGTTTTTTGGTTTGGGAGTCAATACTTCAATCAGTATATATCCATATCGGATACAAAAACATTGATACTTGCAACAGTGCTTATGTTTGTTATCAGTTTCATTTACGGTTTTTTATTAACAGTTTCAATGATTTCCATTGTAATTGGGATTGGTTGTTTAACGACTCCATTGTTAGTCGTAGCTTCGCTTGTGTTGACACCAATAAAGTTATGGCTTCTTAATAAATATTTAACGGGATTTGAAATTCATGGTTTTTGGACATTTGTGATTCTTACCATTGTATTGAGCATCTTTACAGTAAAAGTAAAAAGCAAAAAGGATTGAAGGGGTTAAGATTTTATCAGGAGAAGAAGACAGGCTAACGGAGAACGATAATGGAGGAGCTTGCCCCTGACTGAATGGGCAGAGCTTAGAAAGGGGCAAATAGACATGAAAATTGGATTACGTGTCATTGCGTCGTTACTATCGCCATTTCTGGTAGGATTTTATGCCGCATTCTTAACGTATTTTTTTCGTGATCCAGCAAGACCTTTTGGATTTGAAAAAGAGTATTTTTTGGGTGTGCTCATTTCCTTGGCATTGAATTTGATTGTGGTTATTTGGTTGTCTATTGGAATTGACCAAATCACAAAGACTTTCGGGTTGTTCAATAGGAAAGGGTATTTTTTTAAGTTTATAATATATACCTTCACGGGTTGTCTGCCAGTGATCATTAGTTGGCTTAAAAGTAGTAATCCACATTCGACTCTTTTTTACCCGCAAGCGACGTTTTTCCCGTTGGTTTCACTAATTTATTTCCATGTGTTACTTGGATTGGATGCCCTACTAAATTGGAATGTAAAAAATAAAGGGGAACATAATAATGTTTCCTAAAGAAGTTTTTCAACTAATGGATACGATAGTTGAATAGCGGTTGCTCGTTTTTTATGTAATACGCTAACTGGCAGGATAATGATGTAGAACTTCAGCGATATACCGAAATTCCATGCTTTCGACGATTACTTGCACAAAATCGGGACACACCCAGAACATTAGGAACCTCTTAAACATACGATGGTTGTATACCATAATAAGAGGTGAGAGACGATGAATAAGTTTATGGCCTATATGGGCGGGGTTGTAGGCGGGTATGCCCTGGTTCTATCCTCATTACCAGGAACAGTTTTATCAGGTCTGAACCCAATCCTTCACATTATTGGTACTGTCTCTATGATTGTTTTTGGCGGCTTACTCATTTTCCACGCTGTGCGTTCGCTTTTCACGTAATGTTATCGCCCGTGTCACAGGCTGCACTAAGTTCACTTGGTGCAGTCTTTTTATTTTATGAATGAATCACTGATGATTGTGGAAATATTACGTTTGACTACGAAATGGATGAATGCTGAATTTTTTACAGGAGGGAGAACTCATTACTGAAACGTTCTTTCAAGCTGACGATATTGCTGACACTGATCATTGGCTGCGTATTCCGGCTGATCCGGACGGCGATTCCGGAAGTATCCGGACACTAAACCGGAAACATCCGGACACTAAACCGGAAACATCCGGACACTTTGTCGAGTGATTTGATCTTACGATAATGCAGTATTGTTTTCAATAGATTTTATTGTTTTTTCGGCCATCACTTCCCGCATGGATTTCTTTGAATCCAACGATAAGACATATGAGTTGTGGATAATTCGGTCCATTATGGCGTCAGCTGTCGTTGGATCCGGGAATAATTCATACCATTTCGAGTGGGCCATCTGCCCTGCGATCAATGTGGATGCTTTGTTATACCGACTCTCCGTTATTTCCAGGATGTCACGACTTTCTTCTAAGGTGTATGCCTTAAGGCCGATGTCATCCAGGATCAGCAACTTCACACCTTGCAGTTGCTTCATAAATGCTGTGTACCGGTGTTCGATTTTAGCCGCTTGGATTTCAATAAGGAGTTCAGGGATTCTGTAGTATTTGACGGTATACCCTTTTCGGCAAGCGTTATTTCCGAACGCACATGCAAGGTAAGATTTGCCGCTTCCTGTTTTCCCGGTGATCACAATGTTCAGTTTCTGCTCCATAAAAGCACAAGTGGCCAGAGTTTGTATGGTCTTTTTATCGATGGTCCGATCGGCGGCATAATCGATATCCTCCAGGCATGCATTCAACCCTAGAGAAGCACTGTATAATTGCCTTTTAATTCTGGCGTTCTTTCTCGATAGCCATTCTTTTTCCACCATGATGCCGAGTCGTTCTTCAAAGGAGAGTTCTCTCCAAGAGGCGTCAGATTCGTCCAGCATTTGAGCCATAACCTTGAGTTTCATATCTTTTAACTTTTCAATGGTGGGGTTATTAAGCACGGAAACCACCCCCTGTGTAAGCACTGCTTCCCCGTACATTGTCATGTTGGATGATTTTTTCATCGCTGATGGTTGTAACTCGTACCGTCAATTGTTTGAGGATCATACTGAAATATTTAAAAGAGCAGGTATTCTTATCCAGTGCATCCCGGCTGGCACGTTCCATAATTTCGGCAGAATAGCTTTTGCCGAACCGCATAATTCCCATACAAGCCCTATAGGTCTGCATGGGATATTCCCGGCTCTCCAACAATTGTTTGATCAGCTCACGTGTATGGGGTCCTGTTTTCTCTGCCCATGACAGGAAACGCTCTGAGCTCCATCCGGATACCGCTTTGTGTTCCTCAGGCATATGTTCCGGTAGCGTTGTATACCTTTTTGATGCGTTATAATTTCTTGGGTAGGCAGCGATCCTTTCATTGCCGACATAGACTTCTACCACTCTGGTAGTCGCTCGTACGGAACAGGATTGGTTGACATAAGCGTAATGAACACTGTAAAAGAAACGGTCATATTCAATATGGTAATTGAACTGAATCTTGCCTTCTCGCCAGTCGGAATATTCGTACTTTGTGGCAGGCAGGGGCTGTAAGCAGGGTTTATCTATCTGTTCAAAGGCCGTCAATCGATTGCCTTGCATCTTCTGAAAGGGCCGAAGGATCAACTTTACTAATTCTTCCGACAGGGCTTGATTGATCTCATAGAGGCTGAAAAACTGCGTGTTTCTCAGGGCAGCGATGATTCTTCTTGACACGATGCCTACCATATTCTCATCTGCCGCCTTATCCTTCGGTCTACCTGCCCTTGCAGGAACAAGGGTTGTTCTGTAATGTCGGGCCATTTCGTTGTAGCTCTTGTTTAGGACAGGGTCGACCAGATCGGATTTAATCACAGCCGTCTTGGTGTTGTCGGGAATCGTTACTTTCGGAACGCCACCGAAATATTCAAAGGTCCGCACATGTGCATCGATCCAATTTGGCGTTTTCTGGTCTCCATACGCATAAACAAAAGGATAAGCACTTGCCGGTAGAACGGCCACAAAGAGGTAGGCCTTCTTTATTTCTCCTGTGCTTGGATCGACGTAGGACATAGTGTCTCCTGCCCAGTCGACCTCGACTTCCTCGCCAGCTTTGTGTTCTTTGTGCATGGAAATCTTATTGTGTTTTTTAAAGTTCCTGTAGCGTTCACAGAATTGGCTATACATGATCCCGGCGGGATTCTTTTTCTTGTACTCTTCCCATAGCAACATTAGCGTGACGTTTTTTTTCTTCATTTCGTTAAATACGTAATCCATATCTGGTTCGAGGGGGAGTGTCTTGCTTTCTACGGGGGGATACAAAGCGGACATCAGTTGCTTATCTGTAAGCTCGATTGGCCATGTAAGTCCTGCTTTTTCAGCCCGGGCTAACGTTTCGGAAACCGAGGACTTTCCGCAATTGCAGGCTTGTCCTATTTCTCTCAGGGAAAGGCCAATCTCATGTTTTAATCTTAAAATCTCTCTTGCCTTTAACATTTCCATCCTCCTCATCGATTGGCCTCCTTAATCTGTCTGATTAAAGAGTACCTGTTATTTTCATAACTCGACAAGGTGTCCGGATCATTCCGGAATGAGTGTCCGGATGTTACCGGAACGCTGTCCGGATATTACCGGAATGCTGTCCGGATGTTACCGGAACGCTGTCCGGATGTTACCGGAATGCTGTCCGGATGTTACCGGAACGCTGTCCGGATGTTGCCGGAATGGGTGTCCGGATGTCACCGGAATACGCACATTGGCCTCCTCATATATCAAAATGGGTACATGGTGCCTAGTCTGTAAAAAAATAATAAAAATATCTAAGATGATATATCATTGAACTAACGGATATCGATAGTTGAACAGCGAAGGGCTGCCGGGTGGCAGTCCTTTTCCCACTAACGGGCAGAAATGCAAAATAAATGGAAGCTATGTTAAAATGGAGAAACATGACGTTATACAGTCTTGTACACATTCGGGAGGAGTTAATGAATGGTACCTAAGGCAATTCTTTTTGACCTTGATGAAACCTTGACCGATAGAAGCCAATCACTTATGAAGTATAGTTATGCATTTCTTGAGAGTTTTGATAATTATTTAAGTGTCACATCTCCTGAAGAGATATATCAATTATTGAAGATTGCTGACGGAAATGGATATCGATCAAGGGAGGAGGTTTTTGCTCAACTAACAGAGGAGCTTCCTTGGGCATATAAGCCTCCTGAAACTTCCCGAATTAATGAGCATTGGGCTTCAACATTTCCTCTTTGTAGTACCGCAATAACTGGCATGTACGAGGTGTTAGACAACCTAAAATCACTAGGCATTATGCTTGGAATTATTACAAATGGCGGCTCTATTTCTCAGAATAGAAAGATAGATGCATTAGGTATTCGTGAATATCTAAGTACCATTATTATTTCTGAATCAGTGAACGTTAAGAAACCAGATGAGAAAATTTTTGCTATTGCACTTGGAGAAATAAATGTCAATGCTTCTGACACTTGGTACATCGGCGACCATCCAGTCAATGATATCCTTGGTTCATCTTCTGCTGGAATAACTCCAGTCTGGATACGTGGCATCCATCCGTGGGTTGAAGGATATGATAAGCCGCAATACCAAATAGATTCATTAAATCAATTGTTATCATTAATGTACTGATCAAGAAACAACGACGATCGAAGCAAAAACTCATTAAACAAACGGAGAACGATAGCTCCATAACAAAGATCAAGCAGGCAGCTGGTGATAAACTCTGTGGTCTGCTGTGCCAACGGACAGTAATCATAAGTAATAATAAAAGGTATAGAGATGCAATTACCGAATTTTCATTTGGGATGTAATCAGAAAGGAGGGCAATGATGAAACTAGTGGTATACGCAAATGGTGATTGTTCATATGTGTTGTGGTCAATAGAGGATAAATTGGCTGACTGTCTTGGTTTTGCCCTTCATCGAAAAATTAATGGATATGAAGAAATTGTCGCCAATCATGTTGGATTTTCTGGAGAATCGAATCCGTCTGGAATAAAAAAGCCGAGCGATGTATGGCCGATTCAAGAGTTTTCCTGGTTTGATTATGACGTGAACCCTGGTGATTCACTTCAATATCAAGTCGTTCCAATGTATGGTACGAAAGACGATTTAGAGCCGCAAAACCATCTCGCTAGTAATTGGTCGGACATCATTACGATAAGTAATGATCAACAAAAAGCCGTACTATCAGTTTTTTTTAATCGTGGCATCGTCATGAGCCAATGGATTGCCCGCCAAATTGATGGGTCGAGCGAACCACCCGTGAAAGTATTAAAGGAAAAACTGCAAAATTTGGACTCTGCTGTCCGTAAATTTCTTTCAGGGCGTTTGGGTCAAGAACTTATCCAATTACTCAATACGACGCGAATCAATGGCGGTCATGTTTATATCGCGGTGTTTGAATTGAATGACCCTCAGTTAATTGAAGCACTTTGCGAATTCGGAAATCGTGCTCACGTTGTTTTAGCTAATGGATCTGCATCGTCGGGGTCCGATGAAAATGCCGCTGCTCGAGTAAGACTTAAACAAAATAACGTGGATGTACGCGACCGAATGTTAAGGGCCCCTCATTTAGGACACAACAAATTCATGGTCATCTGTGATATTCAGCAGAATCCTGTTTCCGTTTGGACGGGCAGCACAAATTGGTCAACAACTGGATTATGTACACAGGCGAACAACGCTATTTTAATCAAGGATTCCGAAACCGCTCAAATTTTCCGTGATCAATGGGACCGATTGGCTCAGGCGGGAAATGAAGAAACTACTGATTTGAAGAATGCCAATGCGGAAGTAAAAACAGAGATGGTTGGTAAAAACAAGGTAAGCATTTATTTTACCCCGACTCCTCATCAAGAAGAAATGACTTATGCTTCAAGGTTTATTCAAAACGCCAAAGAAGGCATTCTTTTCCTGCAATTTAACCCCGGTTCTCTTCAAAAAGGAACTTTGCTCGATGATGTAATCGAAAGGGCCAGACTTATCCCACTGTATATCCGTGGTGTAGTTAATCAGGATTTGGAGAATAGTGATAAAACAATTTCCTTAACCCATGGTGGCAATTACATCCCTTCCAATTTTCAAGTTATCCTCCCAAATGGAGTTTCAGAAGCAGGTGCTTATTTTGCGAATGAAATAAAAGCCAATCAATTTAAGGCACCTGGTGGTATTGGACATGCCATTATTCACAGCAAAGTCATTGTGATCGATCCCTTAAGTAGTCATCCTGTCGTAATAACCGGTTCTCACAATATGGGTTCGAAAGCTAGTGCCCAAAACGACGAGAACTTGGTCATCATTGAAAATGATCGAGATTTAGCAATATCTTATGCAGTTAATATCAAATCTTTGTATGATCATTATCGTTGGCGTTTTCGACGCGGCATGGGAGATACTCATTGGGATGGATTATCGGTAACAGATATTTGGCAGGATGGATTCCTACAACAAAAAGCAAAGGACAACTTCTGGTTGAAAAAACTCTAATTTATTTACGCATAATGTAGATTGGCAATCTTACTTCGTAAAAGGGAGAAGCCAGCTACATCAATGACAAGGGGGTAGCTACCAAGGCTGCTCCATTTTTTATTGATGACGGGTGCAGGAGATGGTCCGGGATACACTGGTAATGAATGGCTTATAATGGCTACACCTGGAGATAGTATTCTACTGGGCACCAGATTCGTTCAACTAACGGATAACGATAGCTTTATAAAGACAATCTGAGCAGTCGAGTCGGTGACCTGTTTTTTTTATTGAGGTAACGGGCAGTAACCCCTCAAAAATTGGTATATAATTGTGTTAATTAATGGTAAACAATTGGCGTGTAAATAGGGGGGATGAGTTTGGCTAAAGAAGTCATCATTGAAGAATATAAATTAGAATGGAATGAGAAGTTTGAGCATGAAAAAGCAAGGATTCGACTAGCGTTACGTGATAAGACCGTCTTCATTGAGCATATAGGAAGCACCTCAATTAATGGTTCGCCATCTAAACCGATACTGGATATTGCTGTTGGATTAAATGAACTTAGTGAAGCCAACTCTTTTATTGAACCTTTAAGAGCGATTGGTTACGAATATGTTCCCAAAGAGGACTTTCCGAGTCGCCGATTCTTTAGAAAAGGGGAATGGCGAAAAGGCACTCATCATCTACATGTTTATGAAATAAACAGCGATGAATGGAACAATAATCTTTTATTCCGTAATTACCTAAGAAGCCATCCAGAGAAAGTACAAGAATATACCCATTTAAAGAAGCAACTTGCTTCCTTATATGCTGAAGATAGAGTAACTTATACTAAAATGAAAGCACCATTCATTCAATCAATTATCGAATTGGCAAAACAAAATATTTAACTAACGGATAACAATAGTTGGAGGAGCTTGCAGTTTGCAGCTCCTCTATTCTCATTGAAGTAACGGGCAGTTTTCTAAAGGAATGTGCTACAATAAGAGGATAATAAAGAAGGTGGTTACTTGATGAAGAAAAAAATTGGTTGTTTGCACGCCCACTATTCAAATATTGAGTATATTCAAAATGCTATTACCTCCGATGAATTTGAATTGATTCATTTTGTGGACCCTGGGTTGATGAGTAGAATTACAACAGATAATAATTTTGATGAAGCAAAAGCCAAAAACAAAGTCATCGAACAAATAGAATGGATCTCACAAGCGAATGTCGATGCCATTCTCATTACATGTACTAATTATATTGCAATGCTTGAAGAAGACCGACTTAAAACATCCATTCCTATAATCAAAATTGATGAGCCATTCTTTAATTACGTTTGGAATATAACTGAACCACAAATTCTTTTATTCACTAATCCTGCTACTGTCGAAGGGACAATGAGAAGGCTTAATGAATTAGCAATTGCACATGATAAGCTAATTAGTAATATTGAGACACGTGTCATAGAGAATACTTTCGAGCTAATAATGCAAGGAAGAAAAGAGCAGTATGTTGAAGAAGTATCAAAGTACATAAAGGGGGTACTTGCATCAGAAAAAAGCAAGAAAATTTCTGTTGCTCAATTGTCTATGGTGAAACCTGCCGATAAAGTTGAGCGTGAGTTGAATGTAAAAATCGGAAATCCATTGAATCCATTGGTAACATATTTTGATAACTTATTGCTCAACTAACGGGTACGATAGTTAAACGGCTGCTGCGGCAGCCGTTTTTCAGTTGCTCAGCTAACGGGCAGTGGTAGTGGGGATATATTAACTTACCTGGCTTCCAGATATAGGGTAATTTCATGTTATAATTGTAGGCAAAAGTTAAGGGGATGGAGGAGTATTTGTGGCCAAGGTCATATTATTAAGAGGAAGACCTGGGGTTGGGAAAACAACGATTTCAAATCGATTAGGTTCCGATTTAAATATCCCCATTATTCGCAAAGATGATTTTTACGATGTTATAGCCAATTATAACGAGGATCATGAACAAAGAAATAAAGTATCCTATGGCATATTGTATCGCCTGTTGCAAACGAATGCTTGTTCGAATGTACAATATATTCTTGATTTCCCTTTCAATAAAGAACAGGAAATGAGAAACTTTACACATTGGCTTGAAAACCATAACTATGTTCTTAAATCTATTCTTTGTATTTGCAGTGATGAAAAAATCTGGGCTGATCGGTTCAATATTAGAAAACTTAATCCTCTTCCAAACCAATTAATAACTGATTTTGATAAGCTTAAAAATTACTATAAAGACTTAAGTATTAGACCGATGGGTGGTGAACTTGTAGTTGATACGATTGAATCAGTGGATTCAATATTGGATAAGGTTGTAGCTTATTTACAATAATTAAAGAGTTTCTCCACTAACGGGTAACGATAGTGCAATACAGACTGCCTCGAGGCAGTCCTTCGTCCAGCTTTATCGCAGTTATGCATAATAAAAGCAAAATAAATTTCAAGATTATGAAAAATTGAGAATGCAAAGTAGGTAATATGGATAAAATTAACTTTTATGGATATAAGCTATTATATTAGAGTAGTTTTTTCTAAAAAATATCAAATTTGGTTTATTTGAAATTCCATTTATTTCGATCAAAATAGGTAACAATCTAAGTCGAATACACACGTCATGAAACGATAGCATTCAACAATAAAGTTTAGTATTATTGAGTTATATAGGTGAATTAATCGAATAAAAAGGGAATAGACAAAAAGGTCGGGGATGCCTGCTCATCCAATGAACTTGTTCCAAGTTTAACGTAAAGGACAAAAGTGTTTTGACATTGTGGTAGTATCCAAGTGCTGAAATAACATTTACATTGATTTATTAATCATTAATAAGGGGCTCGCATAAGGTTATGTTTCTAGAAAAATTATTTCTTAACGTCCTTATCGTCTTAGCTCCAGTTTTAGTCTATACAGCTTTTGGTGATCGTTGGCAGCACTTCAAATCTCCATATGTGATAGGTCTTTTGTATGGGATTTCGTCATCACTATGTTTGATTTTCTCATACTACGCACTAGATTTGTACTGGGATCTCAGGTATGTCCCACTTGTGATTTCTACGATGTACGGTGGGCCGCTTGCCGGTTTCATCAATTACTTAATGATCTTGGCTACCCGGACTTATCTAGGCGGAAATGCCATATTGTTTGGATATATAAGCATTACGTTGGCGTTTTTGGTGCCTTTATTATTTGCCAAGAAAATCGGCCGATTAACCGGACGCCGGCGAATAAGAGCAGTGATCCTCGTTTCCGTAATCCCCTCTATTGTGATGTTGCTTATTCTAATATCATTTACACTCCTTAAACAGGTTGAAAAGCCCTTGGATTTTGAGCCTATCCGGGCAATTTTGTTTTTTGGATTGATTCAAACAATAGGGACTTGGTTATCTTGCACCCTTCAGGAATTTAACTTTGAACGAGCTATAATGAAAGAGGAAATTCAACGTGCGGAAAAGCTAAAGATATTAGGTGAAGTCGCCGCATCCATTGCACATGAGATCCGCAACCCGTTGACCGTTGTTCAAGGCTTTTTACAACTCATGAGTGCAACAATCGTCGAGGGAAAAAATCGAATTTTCTTACAATTTGCGTTAGATGAGATTGCAAGAGCAGAGGCAATCATTAATGATTATTTGAATTTTTCAAAGCCAAAATTGACAAAATACGAGAAGTTTTCTTTATCTGATTTAATCGAGAATATCACTAGTCTATTAACGCCATTGGCAAGTTACAAAGGAATACAGTTCGATAGCGGAGTGGAAGAGCAAATTTATGTGCATACCGATCGTGGTCAACTCCAGCAAGCATTAGTCAACGTAATTAAAAACGCAGTAGAAGCTTCAATGGAAAAGGCAGTGGTACAAATAAAACTGGAATTAAAAGATGATCAAGCTGAAATCAAAATAATTGATAAAGGCAAAGGGATGACCCCAGATGAGATCCAGCGAATCGGGACACTGTTCTATACAACGAAAGAAAGTGGGACAGGACTCGGTACCTCTGTTGCAGTACGAATCATTGAGGCGATGAAAGGAAGAATTATTTACGAAAGTGAAAAAGGCATAGGTACGGTTTGCACCATCTCTTTGCCTTTAGAATTACAAAACAGCTTGTAAGCGAGCTGTGTGAAGCGGATTTTCATTATTCTATGGTGAAGAGTTAGCGGCATGGATGGCTAACGGGAAACATTAATACACGCCCCTTTTTATATTAAAGTAACGGGCAGTAATGTTGAATATTGATAGTTTTTTAATTAGTTAGGAAGGAAAAAATTGTTGATCATTCACCCTGAATGGTGCTAAAGTATTATAAATATTCGATGGAAGGTGAAAAAGTGGTAACTATCTTTTGGCTTGGATTTGCACTTGCTGCTTCGCCTGGTCCAGATTTTTTCTTAATGGTAAATCACACGTTATTACATGGGAGAAAAATTGGGTATGTGACATTGTTGGGCAATCGCCTTAGCCTTCTTTGTCATATGACATTTGCAATCTTCGGACTTTCTCAGATTCTCGAACATTCAGCCTCAGCCATTATGACTGTTCGAATTTTAGGTGCATCATATCTCATTTTCCTTGGTCTCAAGAATCTTCTCGGAAAGTTGAAAGGAAAGAAAAATGTCACTCTTTCTCAAACTACAAATACAATCAATGCTTATCAAGCATTCCAAAGAGGTTTTCTAAACAATCTTTTAAACCCAAAAGTGAGCTTGTTTTTTCTCAGTATTTTTCCGCAGTTCACTACCGCTAAACAACTAGCAACATCCCCCTTAGAGATTGCTGTTACCTTCTTTGTGGGGAACTCATTATGGTATGCTCCCATTCTTTATGTGATTGGAGTTCGCATTATTCGTAACTACGTGCAACGCATACAGAAAGGTTTGGATATTGCATTTGGTGCAATTTACATCGGATACGGATTTAAAATTCTGTGGAATGAGTTAAGATTAAGATCATCATAAAATCATAACCAGGAGCCGCTTTCAAAACGGAGGCGGCATTTGTTTTATGCTTAAAAATCGGCTTAGAAAGAAGAGAAAATATAAGAAATTCAAGAGCCTTATTCAACTAACGGTACGTTAGTCGAGCAGTTTGCTATGAGGCAGGCTCCTTTTCGTTTATTGAAGTAACGGGCAACACAACAAGAATTCGGATTGACACTAATCAGAAGGGACATAGACTTGGTAAACAATTTAAAAAGGGTCTCGATATGATACAGAAAGGAGAAAATTATGGTGAGTTTCGGTATTTTGTTAGCTTTTGCATTAGTTTCGCTTGGTATGGTTTGTTCTCCTGGTCCTAACATGATTTACCTAATTTCTCGTTCTATTACACAAGGGCGATTGGCGGGGGTTATCTCTCTTCTTGGCGTCATGCTTGGCTTCATTGTTTACATTATTGCAACAATGTTCGGGCTTACAGTTCTTTTTACTGCGGTTCCATTTGTTTTCGAAACTGTAAAGTTCGCAGGTGCTGCCTACTTGCTCTGGCTTGCATGGAATGCCATCAAGCCTGGAGCTGCATCTATTCTGTCGCCTCGAATTCTTTCTATTGACCCGCCAAAGAAGTTATTTTTGATGGGGTTCATGACTAACCTGTTCAATCCAAAGATAGCTATCCTGTATGTTTCACTACTGCCTCAGTTTGAAGATCCCTCTCGGGGTTCTTTGTTTATTCAAAGTGCGACTTTGGGTCTTATACAAATAACCGTTAGTTTTACGGTTAACCTCTTGATTGTGCTTGCAGCGAGTAGGGTTGCTGCTTGGTTTAGCACACGACCTACGTGGTTACGGGTACAGCGTTGGCTTATGGGAAGTGTCTTGACTGGTCTTGCATTACGTCTTGCTTTTGAACGCCGGCAGTAAGGTATTAATTATAAAGCCGTTTGTTGCTCTCGGAAAACAAGAGCTAAATAAATCACACAGACAGGTTGCCGGCACCATGGGTAGCCTGCTGAACTAACGGATAACGATAGCACAATAAAGGTCGGCCTTTATATTGTAGTGGTGGGGAAGGAATTCACTAATGATAAAATATGAAGTGATCAACTCAAAAATGTCAGAAGTAAAGTTGCTAGATGTGGATTTTGTTGTTCAAACTATTGAAGAGATCATTGCTAACTTTCACCTTGATGTGACTCAAAAGACAACACTTTCTACAATGAAGGGTTCTTATCACTATCACTTGAAACATGGTAAGAAGTCGGGGGTTCTTGAGGTAACATATTGGCCTCAAAAAAAGAGTTTATTCATTGAGATTCATGAAAATAGAATATCAGATTGGAATAAAAACCTGATTCTCCCGTTTTCAGAATCATTAGCTGAGTGCTTTTCTGGAGTAGTCCAGTCAAGCAATTAAATATTTAAGGACGTTTTATAAGGACAAGAACTTACATCCATTGCCGATCCAAAAGCAGAACTTCGATTTTCAGAGAACCTCACATTGATGCCTTCGCTCAACTAACGGCGAGCTTTCGTTACTTAGGGTAAAAAACGTGAGAACACCAAGGGGAATAAGAAAATCAAGTTGGTAGAGTTGTTAGTAACACATTAAAATTGGATTAAATAATAATTTGAAGGAGGGTTTCTTTGAGAAAAACGGCTTTGTTTTTAACTTTCTTAATAATAACTACGTTTTTATTTGGGTGTAGAGCCACGGAAAACCAGCAATATACGGAAAATGCAAAAACCGCAAAGACATATATAGAAAATGAAGGTTACAAAGTTTTATCGTATGAAGGTTCTGTTTCGACTTACGTTCTAACAAAAGATTTAGTCAAAACATTGCCTTATTCAATGTACTGGACACTCCCAGGAAACAACCCTGAAAATGTATATGGAAAAACAGTGGAGGTAGAAAAATTTATAGTTAAAAACCACCCTTTGGATAATTATAAAAATGGTAACATGAAAGCCAAAGGAAAAACGGAAGTTTATGTGCACCTAGCGGATGGGAATGTCGTCGCTGGTACGTCTTTCCCAGTTATGGATGCGAAATTAACGGGTGGTTATTGGAATATTAATGGTAAGACAAACGATTAAAACAGTTACTTTCATATTGAATCATTCAACTAAAGGGTACGATAGTTCAATGCCGTATGGCAGCTCTTCGCTTC